>KE354173.1 GCA_000415505.1 Streptomyces afghaniensis 772 | reverse complement strand
TCCCGGGGCGCCGCCGCGCCGCTGCCAGCCGTGCCGGCGGAGCAGGGCGCCCAGTACGGCCGGGTCGACGTCCACGGGCTCGGGCGGAGCACCGCTGAACGTGGTGTCGACGGGGTGGGGCCGCACGGGCCTCAGTGGCTCCTCTGTCGGGCGGTGCGTCACGGTTTCCCTCCCGTCCCGACCCGCGTCATGATCTCGCACAGCGCCCGGTCGTCGAAGATGCGTGAAGTCGGAATGCGCACAGTGGTGCGGCGGCGGCCGGTGATCGGCTGGCCGGCGAGGTTGGTCCAGTAGCAGCAGTGCCTGAGGTCGAGCCGGTCGTGGCCGGCGCGCAGCCAGTCGTCCTGGGAGCGCGGCACCAGCATCACCACCAGGATCTTGTGCACCGACACGGGTGTGCGGGCGAGCTTCGCCAGGTGGTCGTTGTCGAGCGTGAAGGCGAAGGTGGGGCCCGGTGGGTCGGGCGGCACCTGGTACGTGGCCTTGAGCTGCACCTTGATGGTGACCTCGTCGTCGACGGTGTGCCCGGGTGCGCTGTGGCTGACGTGCCAGTCGATGCCGTTGTCGGGGAACGGCTGGGAGAGCGAGCAGCCGGCGGCCGCCGCGACGGCGTGCAGATAGCCGACCTGGAGTGTCTCCATGCAGGCGGTGGTGGCGAGGGTGCCGCGGGAGGGGGCCGTGCGCTCGGGCAGCAGCCCGCCCCGTTCGGGCTGCGCTATGGCCATGGCCAACAGCCTTCCAGAACAAGTGGGTCCCCGTGCGGGCCGTTGAACTGCGCGGACCCGTACTCCTGTTGTCTCCTTCCGGCGTACGGCGCAAACAGCCCGGGTATCACCGGATCGGGCAGCGGACGGTGCGTCAACTGCCGAAGTGAGCGAGGGGTTGTGTGGCTATGACGACGTGCTGGTACGAAGGCCCGCTGGCCGCCTTCGACACGGAGACCACGGGCGTGGACGTCGAGACCGACCGCATCGTGTCGGCCGCCGTCGTCGTCCAGGACGCCCCGGGCATCCGGCCGCGGGTCAGCCGCTGGCTGGTGAACCCGGGCGTGCCGGTGCCCGCCGAGGCGACGGCGGTCCACGGGCTGACGGAGGAACACCTGCAGCGCAACGGCCGGTGGCCGGCGCCGGTGATGTACGAGATAGCGGAGGCGCTGGCCGAACAGGCCCACGTCGGCCGCCCGGTCGTGGTGATGAACGCGCCGTTCGATCTCACCTTGTTCGACCGGGAGTTGCGCCGTCATCGCGCCTCGTCCCTGAGCCGCTGGTTCGAGTCGGCGCCGCTGTGCGTGCTCGACCCGAGGGTCCTGGACAAGCACCTGGACCGCTACCGCAAGGGCCGCCGCACCCTGACGGATCTGTGCGCGCACTACGGCGTCGCCCTGGAGGGCGCGCACGACGCGGCGGCCGACGCCGTGGCGGCGCTGGAGGTCACCCGGGCGGTAGGGCGCCGTTTCGCGTCGCGGCTGGAGCGCCTCGCCCCCGGTGAGCTGCACACGCTGCAGGCGGTGTGGCACGCGGCGCAGGCCCGGGGGCTCCAGGCGTGGTTCGCGCGCAGCGGTGTGGAGGAGTCTGTCGACCCGGCCTGGCCGCTGCGTCCGGAGCTGCCGGCGGCGGCCTGAGCACCTGGCAGGACACCTGCGCGGGGCATGAAAAAACCGGTCCGTCTGTGACGGACCGGCTGTTTCCGGTGGGCGATACTGGGTTCGAACCAGTGACCTCTTCGGTGTGAACGAAGCGCTCTCCCACTGAGCTAATCGCCCGGGAACGCACTGAACAATACAGGTCCCGGCACGTTTCCTTCAAACCGCTTGGAGGTGCCGGGCCAGTCCGCGCGCTCCCGTGCGCATCATCAGCCGGTGATTGGCCCGGAAGGCGGGTCGGCAGGGCACGGCGAGGCGCCGCAGCAGCGGCTTGCGGACGTCGACGATCTGGTCGTACCGCACGAGAGTCCCCGCCCCGTCCGAGGTGACCGTCCAGCGTGCCCAGCCCTCCATGTCGCCGGACAGGGCGATCTCCAGCACGCCGGCCGCGGGGTCACGTCGCACCTCCCGGGCCGTGAAGGTCATGTCGTACGGCAGGACGGAGCGGATCCGGACCACCCCCGAGGTGTCGTCGAGCCGGGTCACCTCCCGGACCTGGCGCCACCACCGGGGGTAGTCCTCGGCGCGCTCCAGCGCCTCGTACACGGGAGCGGGCGGCGCGGGCAGGGTCCACAGAGTGCGGAAACGGTAGTGGTTCCAGTCCATGACGGCAGTCTGCCCACGTGCGGTGCGGGATGTCTGAGTACGCGCCTGAGTACCCGCACTCATGCCGTACGGGGTGACGCCGACCACACTGCCGGTCATGACGCACCTTCCGCCCCCGGCCGAGGAACTGCGGCTCCTCGACGCCGAACTCCGGCAACTGGACGCCCGCCGGGCCCAGTTGCTGACCCGTCGCGCCTGGCTGGTCGCGGCCCTGCAACAGGCACGGCAACAACCGCAGCAGGCCTGGGCTCAGGCGCGGACGCAACCGCCGCCCGTCGCATGGTCCCGCCCGGAGACCGCCGCGCCCAGCGTGCAGAACGTGCTGCTGGTGCTCGGCGGTGTGCTGCTCACGCTCGCGGCGGCGGTGTTCACACTGGTCAGCTGGGGACACATGGGGATCACCGGGCGGGCACTGGTGCTCGGCGCGGTCACGCTGGCCGCGCTCGCCGTGCCCGCGCCGCTGCTGAAGCGAGGGCTGCGGTCGACGGCGGAGTCCGTGGCCGGGCTCGGGCTCGCCCTGACCGTCCTGGACGCGTATGCGCTGCGCGAGGCCGCCCTCACCGGGACGGACGGTGCCGGGTACGCGGCGGCCGCGGCGGCGGTGCTGGCGGTGATCTGGTCGGCGTACGGCCTGCTGCTGCCTGCCATGACCACGCTGCGCCTGCCCCTGCCCTCCGCCCTGGCCGCGGCCCAGTTCCCCCTGCTGCTGTGGGCCCTGGCCACCGATGCGGGTCCGTATGTGATCACTGCCGCGCTGCTGGTGACGGCCGGGCTCGATGCGGTGGCGGCGCTGCGGGTGACGGCCGGGTCCGTGCGGATCGTCGCCGTTGTCGGTGCGTACGCCATGGGTGGCTGGGGCGTCCTGGCCGCGGGCTGGTTGTCGCTGGCGGCTGACGGCCCGGGCGACTCCGCCCGTGCCGGGGGGCTTCTCCTTCTCGCGGCGGTGATCGCGCTGGGTGCGGCCTGGCGGGCCCCGGGTCCGGGCGTACGGCACGCCCTCGGTCTCGCGGCGGCCGCAGGGCTGCTCACCGTGGGTGCGCTCGGCGGGGTGGCTCGCTTCGGAGTACCGACGGAGTGGGTGGTTCCGGTTCATTTGGCCTTCGGTATCGCGCTGTTGGCGGGGCTGCGGGCCGGGGGGCTGTTGCCGGACGCGGTGCGGCACGGGGCCGCCTGGGCCTCCGCGGTCGTACAGGCGCTGTCTCTTCTGTGGGCGCTGCCCGTCGTCGCCCTGGTGGTGATGGGGCCGGCGGGCTGGCTGGGCCGGGTGTGGAGCGGTGCGCCGTCGGACGCCCGGGCGGCGGTCGCCGTCGAGGCCCCCTGGCCGTCGGACGCGGCGGCGGCTCCCGTTGTGCTGCTCGCGGTCGCGGCCGTGCTCGCCTCGGCGGTCCGCGCGGAGCAGTGGCGCCCGCGGGCCCGGCTCGGTGCGCTGGGTCTGCTGTGGGCCGCGGCGCTGCTGCTTCCGGCGATCCTCGCGGTTCCCCACCTCGCGGGGATGTCGGTCCTGGGAGTCATGACGGCGGCCGCCCTGTACCTGGGCCGGACCACGACGTCCGGCGCGCGGGTCACCGCCCTCGTCCTGGCCCTGGTCACGGCCGTCGACCTCACCCTGGTCTCCCTGGCCTCCCAGACCGCGACGCTGGTCGTGCTGTCCGTGCTGACGGCCCTGCCGGCCGCGGCCTCGTGGCGGGTGAGCCTCGCCCCCTTCACGGCTCCGGCCGCCTTCGTGTACGCCGCCGCCCTGGCCTCGGCGACGGGTGCCGCCGCGGACTGGCCGCCGGCCCGGACCGCCCTGCTGGTCCTGGCCGTGCCGGTGGCCGCCGCCCTGCTCGCGCCGCGTCTCGCCGCGTCCCGGGCGACGGTGCCGGTCGAGGCCGTGGGAGCCGCCTCCGGCCTGCTGGCCGTGGGCCTCGCGGTCACCGATCCGCCGCTGCTCGCCCTGGTACTGGCGCTGTGCGGCGTCATCGCCGCAGGCACGGCATTGCGCCCCGACCGCCGCCCCGTCGGCTATGCGGCCACCGCCCTGTTCGTGCTGGCCGCCTGGGTGCGCCTGGCCGCGTGGGAGGTCGGCACACCGGAGGCGTACACGCTTCCGGTGACCGTTCCGGCGCTGCTCGTCGGTGCCCTGCGCAGGCGCCGCGACCCGCAGGCGTCCTCCTGGACGGCGTACGGCGCCGGACTCGCCGCCACGCTCCTGCCGAGCCTCGTCGCGGCCTGGGCCGACCCGCACTGGACGCGGCCGTTGCTGCTGGGCACGGCGGCACTGCTGGTCACGCTGCTGGGTGCCCGGCACCACCTCCAGGCGCCGCTGGTGCTGGGCGGCTCGGTGCTCGCCCTGGTCACGCTGCACGAACTCGCCCCGTACGTCGTACAGGTGACCGGCGCACTCCCCCGCTGGGCGCCTCCCGCCCTCGCCGGACTCCTGCTGCTCGCACTGGGGGCGACGTACGAGCAGCGGATACGGGACGTCCGGCGGGTGCGGGATGTGCTGGGCAGGATGAACTAGCCCTGACGCTCGCGCTGTCGGCGCCTCGGCGGGGCGTACGGGCGTATCGACTGCGGACAAGGCCCGTGATGTCATACGTTTTCCGATTGGCCGCTGGCGGCAGGCGACACGGTCGGGCGGGACGGGGAGGCATCATGACGGACCTGGAGGAATCAGCGGGGCGGGGCAGGGGCGCCGAGGACCGGGGGACGCTGGAGCACCTGCTCTCGGTGGTGGGGGCGGGAGCCGTGGAGTTGCACACGGCCCCGGAGGGACTGCGGACGAGTGTCACCGGCGTCCATGTGCTGGACGCTCTCGAACCCGTGATCAGACCGCGGGAGTTACTGCTCGCGGTCGGCGTCGACCCGCGCTCGGCGCATGCGGTCGACGTGGTGCGCCGGGCCGGTGAGGCGGGTGCGGCGGGTGTGGTGTTCGGCCCGGGGCGGCCGGAACCCGCCGCGCGGGCGTTGCAGACAGCCGCGCAGGAGTGCGGCACGGCGGTGCTCTTCCGTACCGCCTGGTGCACCTGGGCCCAACTCGTGGGGGTGCTGCGGGCGGGGCTGGCCTCGGCGGGCGTTCCCCCGATGGCCGCGACCAGCGGCGTGCGCCTGGGTGATCTGGACTCCCTGGCCGATGCGGTGGCGGCCCTGGTGGGAGGTTCGGTGACCATCGAGGACACGGAGTCGCGGGTGCTGGCTTATTCCTCCACCGAGGAGAACGTGGACGAGATGCGCCGGCTGACCATCCTCGGCCGTCGCGTGCCGCCCTGGCGGGTGGCGGCCATGCGGGAGGCGGGGTTCTTCCAGGCGCTGTGGGGTGCGGGCGACGTGCTGCACCGGCCGGCCCACGGCCAGGACCCGGAGCGCCTGGTCGGCGCCGTACGGGCGGGCGGGGAGGCACTGGGTTCCATCTGGGTGGCGGCGGTCGCCGGCCGCCCGCTGTCGCCGAACGCCTCGGAGACGCTGCGCGCGGCGGCCCGGGCCGCCGCCGCCCATCTGCTGCATCACCGCACCCACAGCTCGGACAGCCGCCTGGTGGAGGACGCGGCCCGGGCGCTGCTGGAGGACCGCGGATCCGTCGAGGTGCTCGCGGAGCGGGCCTCGCTGCCGCCGCGCGAGCCCTGTGCCGTCCTTGCGGTGGGAACCGGGTCCGGCCGCCACGGCGACGACGACCCGTCCGGGCTGTACGGGCTGCTGGCCCTGCACTGCGCGGCTCTGGGCCACCGAGTCGTGGTGGTCCCGGCGGGCGGCAGGATCCTGGTGCTGCTGGGCGGGCTGGAGCGCGACCCGGGGGCGGCCGGCGGCCAGGTGACGCGGCTGGGGGAATCGCTGGCCGAACAGCTTTCGGTGACGATCGGCACGTCGGTGAGGGTGGGGCTCGGCGACGTGGTCCCCGGGCTGGCAGGGGCACCCGAATCACGCCGGTCGGCCGAGCGGACCCTTCAGGCGCTCATCGCGGCCGCCGGGCCACGCACCGTCGCGCGGAGCGAGGACGTCGCGGACACGGTGGGCATCCTTCAGGTCGTCGACGCCCTGCGCGAGGTGGCGCTGCCACCGCGGACCTCGGTGGCCCGGCTGAGGGCGTTCGACGCCGATCACAACGGCAGCTGCCTGGTGGAGACCCTGCGCGCCTACCTCGACCACTTCGGTGACGTGGCCGCCGCTTCGCGCATGCTGGGCGTGCATTCCAACAGCCTGCGCTACCGGCTGCGCCGGATCACGCAGGTGTCGGGGCTGGACCTGGACAGCCCCGACGCCCGGCTGCTCGCCCAGCTCCAGTTGCGTCTGGACGCGGAAGCCGACGGCGCACGCTCCTGAGCGACCGGCACCGAGGTGCGGCCGCGCGTCCCGTGGGCCGCTCGGCCGCTTGGCCGCTTGGCCGCTTGGCCGCTTGGCCGCGGCCACCATCGCAGGGCCTCTCCTTCGTCGTACCGCACAACGCCCTCGCATGACACGGGGGTTGTTGCGTTCGGCCGCCGTGGGCGAGGCCCGCGTCTTTGACGACTCGACGATGACGCCGTCCGGGTGCGGACAGCAGCCTGGTACTCCACCCCGGGGCCGTCCCGGGTGCTGCGCGTAACCGGAGGGCTCACCATGACCGGACCGACCCCCGCCGCCGAGCGGCGCGAGCGGATCCTCCAGGAAGCGGTGCGGCAGGGACTGCTGGACGCCGAGCGGTCCCAGCTGGCCGCCTTCGTCGACCTCGACGGCGTCGCCGCGACGGTCGACTCCCTGCACCGCGCCTTCCCCTCTTCGCCGCGCGTGCTGCACGCGTTCGCCGCCAAGGCCAACTGCCTGGTGCCGGTGCTGGCGGAGCTGCGGCGGCTCGGCATGGGCTGCGAGGTGGCCACCGCGGGTGAACTGGCCCGCGCGCTGGCCGCCGGATTCGAGCCCGAGCGCATCGTCTTCGACTCGCCGGCCAAGACGGAGGCCGAACTGCGGCGCGCCCTGGACCTGGGCGTGACCGTCAACGCGGACAACTACCAGGAACTGGCCAGGATCGACCGGGCCCTGGGCGACCGCGTCCCGGTGTCGAGGATCGGGGTGCGAGTCAACTCCCAGCTCGGCGGCGGCAGCATCGCCGCGATGAGCACGGCGACGAGCACCTCCAAGTTCGGCGTCCCCCTGGCGGACCCGGGCAGCCGACGGCGGTTGCTGCGCGCCTACCACGACCACCCGTGGCTGACCTGGGTGCACACGCATGCCGGGTCGCAGGGCTGTCCGCTCGACCTCATGGCCGGCGGGGTCGCGCAGGCGGTGGCGTTCGCCGAGGAGGTCAACGCCTCCCTCGGGCGGCGTCAGGTCGTCGGCATCGACATCGGCGGCGGACTGCCCGTCAACTTCGCCGACGACGAGACCACGCCGACCTTCGACGCGTACGTCCGGCAGCTGCGTGCCCAGGCGCCCGCGCTGTTCTCCGGCGGGTACGAGATCGTCACCGAGTTCGGGCGGTCCGTCCTCGCCAAGAACGGGTTCACCGCCGCGTACGTCGAGTACACGAAGAGCATGGGCGGCCGGCCGATCGCGGTCACGCACGCCGGTGTGCAGGTGGCCACCCGGACCGTGTTCAACCCCGACGCCTGGCCCCTGCGGATCGAGGCGCACGACGGAAGCGGGCGGGCCAAACGGGGCGGACCGGTCCGCCAGGACATCGCGGGCCCCGCCTGCTTCGCCGGGGACCTGCTGGCGCGCGACCGGGCGTTGCCGCTCCTGGAACCCGGCGACCTCATCGCCGTCCCGGACACCGGCGCCTACTACTTCTCGACGCCGTTCCACTACAACAGCCTGCCCGAACCCGCCGTGCACGGGGTCCGGACGAGCGGTGACGGCCGTGTCCGCTTCGAACTCCTGCGTCCCGCGCAGGATCCGTGGGACGTGCCGGTGCCCGTCCTGGGCGGCCACGGCGCGCCTCTGCCGCAACGGGCGCACGAGCCCGCTCACGGCGTCGGGTAAGGAGCACCGAGGTGGCACAGGCCGACCGTCGAGGGCCCGGCCGGGACGGACCGCTCCTCAGTCAGCGCGCCGCGATCGTCTTCCTGCTGGCAGCCCTGGTCGGCATCGGTGCCACTGTTCTGGCGGCGCTGGCGGGCAACGTGTGGCCGGTCGCGGTGAGCGTCGGAGCCGGGGTGGTGGCCCCGGCCGTCCTGTTCTTCAACCAGATCATCGACTAGACGAGCGGATCCCGGGGCCTACGCCACGGGATCCGCTCGTCCGCCCCCGCTACGGCATCTTGTCCCCGAGCAGCGCCAGGTTCTCGATCGCGGCGAGGCCGTACAGCGCGGTGTCGTTGGTGGACACCCAGGCCGCCTCGCTGCCCGGCACCAGGGTGACCGGGCCGCTGAGCTTCTCCGTCTTCCAGGGAGCGGACTCCTTGTAGCCGTCGGAGTTGTAGAACTTGTCCCACGCGCGCTTGGCGAGCTTCTCGTCGCCGGACTGGACGGCGGCGTAGGCGTCGAGGCGCGAGTGGCCCTGGAAGAGGATCAGGGAGCCGAAGTTGCTGCCGTAGCGGGCCGCCTGCTCGGCCTTGGTGGCGTTGAAGTAGCGGCAGTAGTCGAGGTACGCCTCCTTGAACTTCGGCACGTCGACGAGGTCGATGAGCTCGGCGCACAGCTCGTTGAGTCCGAAGACGGCCGACAGGTGCGAGACCTCCACCTTGGGCTGGGCGGCGACGGCGAACTTGCCGGTGTCCAGGTCGTACAGACCGCTGCCCTGGACGAAGCCGTTGGGCTGGGCGGCGATGGTCTCCATCGTGGACAGCACGCGCGCCTTGGCCTTCTCCCACTTGGGGCCCTTGCGCTCCCACTCCGTCAGCCACGCCGAGACCAGGCCGCTCCAGTCGGTGCCGAAGCCGATCGACAGGGCGTGCCGGTCGGGCGTGTACGGCTCGGTGCGGATCTTGCGGAGCGGGTCGAGGGCGAGGAACGTCTCGTCGGAGTCGACGTTGGCGTGCATGAGGTCGCCGACGCGTTCGTCCGCCGTGAGGAAGTAGTAGTAGCGCCGGTACGTGGTGTTGGCGATGCGCTGCTGCTTGGCGCTGTCGGCGAAGTGCTGCACGCCGTGCCGGGTGCCGAGGCCGGCCCACTTGCCCAGGTGGTAGACGTCGACCTCGCCGGTGTGCCGGGTCATGGCCTCGGCGAAGCGGAAGATGTCCGAGCGGCCGCTTCTCAGGTACGCGTACCAGAGCCACAGGTCCGGCGACAGCTCGGAGTTGTCCCAGGCGTAGCCGCCGACGTCGTAGCGCCACTGGTGCCGGACGGTGTCGTAGGTGTGCATGATGTCGCCGTAGTCCCAGAAGCCGTACCACCGGCGCATCTCCACCTGGTCCTTGTAGTAGGTGAAGAGGAAGTCGAGGTGGTCCTCGATCTTCGCCTTGGCGGGGGTGGAGCGGTCGGGCTCGGCGAACAGGCCCTTGCCGAAGACTCCCGCCTTGATGAGCTGCCTGGGCGGGGCGGCGAGCTGCGGGAGGACACGGACGGCCTCGACCTGCCCGGCGAGCTGCTCGGCGCTCGGGGTGGACTCGTTGGCCCAGAAGAGCAGTTCGGAGGTGCGGGCGATGCCGTACGGGGTGCCGAACTCGGGCTCGTAGTCCTCGTAGGTGATGTTGAGGCCCTCGATCTGCTCCGGGAAGGTGTCCTGGCCCATGCCGTCGTGGTAGAAGCGCATGTCCATGGGCTGGGCCTCGGGGGACCAGAGCCAGAGGGTGACCTCGGCCTCGTCGGTGTGGGCGTCCCGGATGTCGAGCTGGGCGGGGAACTTCTCCCAGAAGTCGCGCAGGCCGAAGGAGAATCCGCCGCTCACCCCGCCGACGTACCCGAAGCCGGAGGCGCGCCGACCGCCGCCCGCCGCGATCCAGCCGTGGCCCTTCTTGGTGCGCTTGCGCAGGGTGAAGCCGTCGGCGGACAGCTGGGAGAGGGTGTAGTCGCCCCACTCGGGGATGTACTGCAGCCGGGTGGTGACCCGCTGGTCCCAGGTGGCCGGGTCGGGCAGCTTCTTGCCCTCGTACTGCGCCGCCTGCACGGCCGCGCCCGGGTCGCGGCGCAGGCCGGTGATGCCCTTGACGGCCTCGCGCAGCAGGCCGGTGCCCTCGCCGCCGATGCGGATGTGCCGGTCGTAGGACTCGTCGCGCATCGGCACGGTGAAGCGGACGCCGAGGCCGCGGATGAAGTCGCCGCTCGCCTTGCCGGGCTCCTGCTTCCCGTCGTAGGTGATGGTGTGCACCATGCGGAAGGAGTCGGCGCCCGCGTAGAAGTAGAGCCGGATGGAGAAGGGCAGCCAGCCGCGGCTGCCCTTGCGGTGCTTGCCGTCGATGCGGACGACCGCGCGGACCGGGCCCTCCTGCTCGACGGTGACCTTGTCGACGGCGCCGTCGAAGCGCTCGGTCCTGACCGCGCCCTGGTCCTCGTCCTCGACCTCGGGCTGGCGGATCAGCACGAGCCGGCCGTTCTTCGCGATCTCCGTCGAGCCCCGCCTGACCGACTTGACGATCGTGGAGCCGGACTTGCCGATCCTGGCGGTGATGACCCCGGTGGAGATGTCGATGGTGCCGCCGCTCTTGTCGACCGTGACCTTCTTCTCCGGCGCGGCGGGCGTCCCGGCAGTGAGGGTGAGCTTGCCGTCGCCCGAACCGACCGCGTGGGCGGTCCACTTGAGGGAACCGTCGGGCCAGTAGGCGATCGGCCACGACTGCACGGGTACGGCCTTGCCGTCCGCGTCCGTCAGCGCGAACGTCTGGTCCTTCTGGTAAGCGCCCTTCGGCCAGGGGACGCCGACGGTGGAGCCGGGGGCCGCGCCGAGGGCGCCGTCCTCCAGCCAGTCGAGGGTCACCGGGTCGGCGTCGGCGGGCTCGGCTCTGGGGACGGCCTGCGCGTCCTGCGTCCCCAGGGCCCAGCTGAACTGGGCGGCGGCTCCGGCGACGGCGGCCGCCTTCAGGAGGGACCTGCGGGGGATGGGAGACATGGCGTTGCTGCCTTTCCTCGTCCGTGCGGGAAGCAATTCCGTACGCTGGTCAGGGGCATGACAGAGAGAGGTGCGGCGCCCGGGGCGCCGACCTGGCAGGGGGCACCGCCGGTCAGCGGCGCCGGTACCGCTCCTCCACGGCTACGGCCGCCGCCGCGACGGCCCCGAGGACGGGGACCGCCAGCGGCGCGGCGAACCAGGCGGACACGACCACCACGGCCAGCCCGCCGATGATCAGGAAGGACCCGGCCGGGTCGAGCACCGTCCGGCGCCAGGCCGCCGCCAGCAGCGTCCGCCAGCGGGCCCCCGGCTCCCAGACCGCCGCCGCCCGCAGCCCGGCCACGACCAGACCGATCAGCGCGCACACGCCGACGGCCCCGACCAGCGGCCCGCCGGGAATCCCCGCACGGACCGCCTGGACGTCCACCCAGACCGCGGCCAGGGCCGCCCACCCCGCGATCCCCGCGAGCCACCCGCCGCGCACGGCCGTACGGAAGTCCGCGACGAACTCCCGCCGGCCACCGCCCTCGTGCGCGGTGCGCCGCCGCAGGTGCCGCGCACCCGCGGCGAACGCGGCGGGGTACGTGACGACCCCCAGCGAGGCCACCGCGATCCACACACCGGTCAGCAGGCACTCGGCGAACACCGCGAACCGCTCGGCGAGCAGCGACTCGCCCCGTGCTTTCACCCGGGTCCCGGCCATGCTCACCTCAGCCCTTCAGACCCGACGTGGCCATGCCGTCGATCAGATAGCGCTGGAAGGCCAGGAAGAAGGCGAGCACCGGCAGCAGCGCGACCAGCGACATGGCGATCATGCCGCCGTAGTTGGCCACGGCGTCCTGGTCCACGAACATCTTCAGGCCGAGCGAGACCGTGTACTTGTCGGGCTCGTTGAGGTAGATCAGCGGGCCCATGAAGTCGTTCCAGGAGTTGATGAACGTGAAGATCGCGCTGGTGATCAGGGCCGGCCGGCACAGCGGCAGCATGATCGACCAGTAGATGCGGAAGTGCCCGCACCCGTCCAGCCGGGCCGCCTCGTCGAGTTCCTTGGGCATGTTGCGCATGAACTGCACCATCAGGAAGACGAAGAACGCCTCCGTGGCCAGGTACTTGCCGAGCAGCAGCGGTGTGTAGGTGTTGATCATCTCCATGTTGCGGAACAGCACGTACTGCGGGATCAGCAGCACGTGGTACGGCAACAGGAGGGTGCCGATCATCAGCGTGAACAGCAGATTGCGGCCCGCGAATTTGATCCTCGCGAAGGCGTACGCCGTCAGCGAGCAGGACGCCAGGATCCCGATCACCGAACCGACGCCGAGGAAGAGCGAGTTGTAGAAGAAGGTGGAGATCGAGATGTCGGCGATGCCGTCGGCGAGGCTGGTGTAGTTGGAGATGATCGGGTCGCCCGGGAAGAGGTCCAGGCTGCCGACGATGTCCTCGCTCTTCTTGAAGGAACCGCCGATGACCCAGATCACCGGGTAGAGGATCACCGCCAGGACCAGCAGGGAGCCGATGTGCCAGGCGAGGGATCCGGGCAGTTTGTGCCGCAGTCCGCCCCCTCGCGTCGAGGGGGCCGGAGTGATGTCGGTGGCCTGCGCGCTCATCGGGCGCCCTCCTCGTAGTGCACCCAGCGCTTCTGGGACCAGAACAGCACCGCCGTCACCAGGGCGACCGCGACGAGCAGCATCCAGGCCATGGCGGAGGCCAGACCCATCCGGCTGTTCTCGAAGCCCTGGACGTAGAGGTAGCAGGTGTAGACCATCGAGCCGTCCGCGGGACCGCAGGCGTTGCTTCCGGCGCCGCCGCCGACGATGTACGCCGAGCTGAAGATCTGGAAGGAGTGGATCGTCTCCAGCAGGACGTTGAAGAAGAGCACCGGGGAGATCATCGGCAGGGTGATGTTCCAGAAACGCCGCAGCTTGCCGGCCCCGTCGACCTCGGCCGCCTCGTACAGCTCGCGCGGGACCTGCTTGAGGCCGGCCAGGAAGATGACCATGGGGGCGCCGAACTGCCAGACGGTGAGCGCCACCAGGCTGTAGATGATCATGTCGGGGTCGCCGGTCCAGCCGCCGACGTCGATCCCGAAGATCTTCTGCGTACGGTCCACGATCGCGTCGTCCGAGAAGATCGCCTTCCAGACGATCGCGACAGAGACGCTCGCGCCGATCAGCGACGGCGCGTAGAAGGCGGCCCGGTAGAAGGCCTGTCCGCGCCGCTTCTGCGCGAGGAGCAGGGCCACACCGAGGGCCGCGAGCAGCTTGAGCGGCGTTCCGACGACGACGTACCAGAGCGTCACCTGCACCGAGTGGCGCCAGCGGGGGTCGCCGAACATCTCGGAGAAGTTGTCGAGGCCGATCCACTTGGGGGCGTCGAACAGGTTGTAGTCGGTGAACGCGAAGTAGAGCGAGGCGACCATCGGGCCCGCGGTGAGCAGCAGGAACCCGGCGATCCAGGGAGACATGAAGAGATAGCCGGCCAGGTTCTCCCGGCGCCGCCGCCGCTTGAGGGCGGCGGGGCGCACGGGCTTCACCGGACCGTGCCGCGGCTCGGAGTCCTGGGACAGGCCCTCCATCGCAGGGGCGTGTGTCACGGTGGTTCCCATCAGCTGCCGAGAGCCGTCTTCGACTCGGTGAAGAACTGCTTGACGGCGTCGTCCACCGACCGCTTGCCCAGGGCCATCTCCTCGGAGATACGCAGGAACGCGGCCTCGCAGATGTCGGCGCCCTCGGGGTGCGGGGTGATGGGCTCCAGGACGCCCGCCTCGACGAGGGACTGCTCGTACGCGGCGATGGCCTTGTTGACCGGGTCGGTCGGCTTGTACGCGTCGAACTGGGCCTGCGTCGCGGGCACGCCCCGGTCGTAGCCCATGATCTTGGCGACCTCGGGGTCGTGCACCATGAAGTCGATGAACTGGGCGACCTCCTTGGGGTGCTGGGTGCGCTTGGAGGCGCTCAGCATGAGGGAGCCGAGGTACTGGCCGGTCTTCTTGCCGTCCGTCGTCGGGATGGGTGCCAGGCCGTACTCGCTCTTGCCCTCGGAGGTGTAGCGGACGGTGAAGTTGTCCCAGGTGAACTCACCAGCGGCGATTCCGTCGGAGACCGCCGACTTGGGCTTGATCTGCGCGACCTTCTTGGGGTCGGCGTAGACGCCCTCCTCGACGCCCTTCTTGGCCTTCGTCCACCACTCCGTCAGATCGGCCTCGGTGAAACCGAGTCCGTCCTCGGTGAAGAACGCCTTGCCCTGCTGGCGCAGGTAGGGGTCGTAGAGGTACATGACGCCGTACATGCCGCTGTCGCCGGCGCGGCCCGTCTTGTCGCGGATCTTCTTCATCGCCGCGTCGAAGTCGTCCCAGGTCCAGCCCTGCTCCGGCTTCACGCCGGCCCGGGTGAAGACGGGCTTGTCGATGACGAGGGCCATCGAGTTGGAACCGACCGGAACTCCGAGGAGCTTGCCGTCGATCTCGCCGAACTTCTCGAGTCCGGCGCGGAATCCGTCCATCCGGAGGTTGCCGGCCTTGACCTGCTCGCTGAGATCGAGCAGCACGTTCTTCGCGTCGTATTTGCGCAGGAACCCGATGGCATTCTGGAACACGTCCGGCGGATTTCCCCCGGAGGCCTGGGTGTTGAACTTCTTCCAGAAGTCGAGATAAGGCTGGAAGTCCGTTTTCACCTTGATCTTCGGGTACTTCTTCTCGAAGAGCGCGATGGTCTTGTTGATGCGCTCGGCGCGGTCCTCCGCACCCCACCACGCGTAACGGATCGTCACCGTCCCGTCCGCGGAGGTCCCTCCGTCGCCACCGCAGCCGGTCGTCGCGGCCAGCCCCAGCGTGGCCGCCGTGGCCCCGGCCGCCTTCAGAATCGTACGTCTCTCAACATTCCTGCCGTTCACCACGGTTGGCCCTCCCCGCACATCGTCCCGCTCGCATGAATCGTTTCAAGTAAGCGCTTGCTGGCACAAGTTACGGAGGGGCTGAGGGTGCGTCAATGATTCGGACAAGAATTTCTTACCGAGCGGGCCGGCGGCGAGGCCGGACGCGGGGGCGCTACGCCGGGGCTGCCGGGGTGATGTCACTGGTGGGGCCGGTGTGGTCGGCGGGCCGAACGGGTCGGGACCGCCCACACGGCTTTCGGGAGCGACCGAAAGACGACGCCGGGGCGGGTGGCGCGGGACCGGACGGAAGGTGACCGGTTTCCGTCCTCGAGGAGCCGCCGGCCGGACGTCCGACACCCCGGAACGGGAGACACCCGCGCGCGGCGGCCCAGGCACCGAACGACGGCGGCCCACCTGCGCAGTCGCAGGTGGGCCGCCGATCCGGGTGGGCGATACTGGGTTCGAACCAGTGACCTCTTCGGTGTGAACGAAGCGCTCTCCCACTGAGCTAATCGCCCGGACGCAGGAAGAACATTACCCCATGTCAGGGGGTGCCTGTGACCAGGAGACGGCCGGCAACGGCACCCCCGCCGCTGCTCACTGGTCCTTGATCTTCCACGGCATGACGATGCCGAACTTCCACACGTAGATACCGACCAGTACGGCCACGATCACCAGGCCGATGGTCGTCAGGATGATGTTCCGCCGCCGCACCCTGGGATCGAGGGCGCGCTGGGCGGCCTCCGTGACCTTCCGCTTGGTCCAGCGGAGCACCAGCTGAGCCCATACGAACTCGGTCGCCCAGATCGCCATGCCGCCGAAGATCACGACCCAGCCCGGCCCCGGCAGGGGCAGCATGATGATGCCCGCCACGACGACCGCGAGCCCGATGATGAAGATGCCGACCTGCCAGCTCACATGCAGCAGACGGCGCGCTTTGACGAATTCCGGTGCCCGCGAGCCGAGCGCCCGCTCCTGCTCGCTGCGCACCTCGTCCGTCCCCGTCTCGTCCGACGCCACAGCCACCTCGCCCGGCTCGTCACTCCCCGTATTCATAGGCCCAAACACTACCGGAGCGAAACCAGTCACCGGAATGGACGCACGGCGCGAACGATCTCTCGGCCGGAAGAGTTACGTAAAGGCACGCAAAACACTCAGAGGGGTTTACAACGGCACCGTAGGTGGCATGTCGATTTCGCCGACGTGCGAATCCCCGAGCGCACACTGAGCGAAAGGCCCTGGCGCTTATGAACACCACGGTCAGCTGCGAGCTGCACCTGCGCCTCGTTGTGTCGAGCGAGTCCTCCCTGCCTGTGCCCGCAGGCCTGCGGTACGACACGGCCGACCCCTACGCCGTGCACGCCACCTTCCACACCGGAGCCGAGGAAACCGTCGAGTGGGTGTTCGCCCGCGACCTCCTCGCCGAGGGACTTCACCGCCCTACGGGCACCGGTGACGTCCGCGTCTGGCCGTCGCGCAGTCACGGCCAGGGCGTCGTGTGCATCGCCCTGAGCTCACCGGAGGGCGAGGCGCTGCTCGAGGCCCCGGCACGGGCCCTGGAGTCCTTCCTGAAGCGGACCGACGCCGCCGTGCCGCCCGGCACGGAGCACCGGCACTTCGACCTCGATCAGGAGCTCTCGCACATCCTGGCGGAAAGCTAGGTCGAGGCGCTCACAAAGCAGCCCGGTGCCGTCGACTCGGGGAGACGGCTCGGGCCTGGACAACCGCATATGGGATACACCGGCGCCGGCACCGCGGATCTCGCGGGGCGGCGCCGGCTCGCGTGGGCAGCCGTTTCGGATCGGGTGTGCCGCGGGTCGGTTCGCGCGTGCCGCCGGGCGGGAACCACGGCCTGCCCGGCGTCGTTGTATTCGAAGCCATGTGCGGGCATCAGGGCGGTCCGGCGGTGGTGGAGCCGTTACCATCGGCCAGCATCGGCGGGCGCCTGCCCGACCCCCAGGCCAGGGAGCGAATCGTGCTGATCACCCACGACACCCGGTGCGCCCTCGACACCGTGGTCGATCTGGTGAACACCGCACCGGAGGACGACACGGCACCGGACGGGCTGCCGGACGTGGCGACCCTCGCGGACTTCGTACGAAACCACAAGATCAGCGATGTGGGAGTGCTCTCGGAGTTCGACCTCTCGGCGGTGCGGAAGATCCGCGGGCGGTTCGCCGCCGTCTTCGCCGCTCCCGACGCCCGGACCGCCGCCGGCCAGATCAACGAGCTGGTCGCCGCCGCCGGCACCACACCCCGGCTCACGGACCACGACGGCTACGACTGGCACGTGCACTACTTCGCACCCGGTGCCTCCATCGCCGACCACCTGGCCGCCGACTGCGGGATGGCCCTGGCCTTCTTCGTGGTCGCCGGGGAGCAGGAGCGGCTGCGGCGGTGCGAGGCGCCCGACTGCCGGAGGGCCTTCGTCGACCTGTCCCGCAACCGCTCGCGGCGCTACTGCGACAGCCGGACCTGCGGTAACCGCCTGCATGTGGCCGCGTACCGGGCGCGACGCAAGGAAGCGGCGGGCTGACCGCCACCGCGGGGCGAGTGGCGGTGGACGGTCGATGCCGACGCGGTCCCGGCGGGTGGCGCCGGGTACCGCGGGTACGGCTCACAGCAACAGCAGATCGTGCAACGAGGCCATGAGCAGCAGACTCCCGATCACCGCAAGGAAGATCATGAGCGGTGGCTGGGATAGGGCGAAGAGGCAACCACGTGGCTCGTCCTGCCGGGGACGTGGCTCGTCCTGCGGCGGCGCGGGGTCGCTCTGTTCCGTCGTGTCCAGCATCTCGCGGCGATGATGACGCAGTCGCCCGGCCGGACGCGATCAGCGGCCTCGTTCCGTGCGGGTGTGCGCCGATTCCGCGAGGTCCGGTTCAGGTTGTGATCACTTCCGCGCGCCCGGCGACTCACTGTGACGATTCGACCGGCGCACGGCCGTCATATGCCGTGCTTCTTGAGGATGGCCTCGATGTCGCTGAAGTCGTCGTCGCCCCGTGTCGGCGCGGCGGGCCGGGTGGCCGGGCGGGCCCCCTGGCCCAGGGAGGGCGCCGAGGCCGCCGGAGCCACCGCCTCCGGC
>KE354172.1 GCA_000415505.1 Streptomyces afghaniensis 772 | reverse complement strand
CCGCGGCGGCGCTCCACGACACGCGTGGTCATGAACAGCACCCACGCGACAGCGAGCACCCCGAAGCCCGCCCAGGCGGTCAGGCTCAGCGCGGTGTCGGCCAGCCACTCGACGACGCCCGTCATCACCAGGCCGATCGGCACCAGCGAGTACGCCGCGATACGGGTCGCCGCGAGGAAACGCTTGCGGTACGCCGTGACGGCTGCGATGCCCAGGCCTGCCGCGGACACGGCGGAGCAGACGGTCTCGGCAATCATCCGGTCCTCCAGGCGTGGCGCGGTCGGGCAGGGGCACTTCGTCCCTTCCATCCTGCACCCGCCCTACCCCGGGCGGCCATGCCCCGGCCCGACATCAGGGAGATCTCCGGGTCGCCTCCTCCACAAGTGCCGGTGCGGGTGTACGGCCTGGGAGACTGTCGGTATGAGCGACTCCTCCCCTGCCCCTGCCGCCACCCCCGTCCTCGAGGTCTGGTGCGACCTCCAGTGCCCGGACTGCCGCACCGCGCTGGACGACCTCCGTGCCCTGCGCGCCCGCTACGGCAACCGTCTGGAGCTGCGGCTGCGGCACTTCCCCCTGGAGAAGAACAAGCACGCTTTCGCCGCCGCCCAGGCCGCGGAGGAGGCGTGGGAGCAGGGCCGGGGATGGGAGTACGCCGAGGCGCTCCTGGGGCGGGTCGAGGAACTGGGCCGTAAGGGAGAACCCTTCCTGGTCGAGGTGGCACGCGAACTGGACCTGGACGCGGAGGAGTTCGACACGGCCCTGGTCGACGGCCGGCACATCCTGATCGTGGACGCCGACCAGGCCGAGGGCAAGGCGATCGGCGTGACCGGCACCCCGACGTACGTCATCGGCGGTGAGCGGCTCGACGGTGGCAAGAGCCAGGAGGGGCTGCGCGAGCGGATCGAGCAGATCACGGACCGGCTGCTGGCCGGGCCGGAGCAGGAGCAGGAGGGCTGATCCGACGGCCCCGGCCCTCGGCCCGGTTCCTGGCCCCCCGCTGGGCCGCAGGACCGCTGAGGCTAGAACAGCGGCTTGTACATCGCGTACAGGTTCGTCTCGTAGCCGAGCGACGCGTAGAGCCGTTCGGCCGGGGTGTTGCCTGCGAAGACGTTGAGGCCGATGGTGCGCCTGCCCTCGATGACCGTCTGGGCCTCGGCCAGCAGCATGAGGGTGCGGCCGTGTCCCTTGCCGCGGTGGGCGGCGTGGGTCTCGACGTCGAAGACGAAGGAGCTGTCCGCGCGCAGCGCGAGCCACAGCACGCCCACCGCCGTCCCCCCGTGTTCCAGGACGCTGATGAGCGTGCCGGAGGTGGCGAGGCCGTCGGGCAGCAGGGTGGCGTGGTCCCGCTCCGACTTGGCGCGGGCCTCGGCCTCCGGGACGCCCCGCTCGATCCAGCTCTGCGCGTAGTCCTGCTTGCCCTTCTCCAGCCAGGGGCCGAACTCCGCCTCGGTCATGGGCCGGGCGCGGCTGCCCTCCGGCAGCTCCGGTGGGGTGTCGCCGAGCGGCTTCTCCATACCGCGGTTGCGGACGACGTAGCCGAGGGCGGTGGCGAGCCGGAACGCCGCCTCGGAGCCGGCGGGCACGGTCGCCTCGATACGGCGGCACCCCCAGCCGCGCGCCACCTCCTCGGCGGCCAGCGCGGCCACCGTGCCCCGGCCGCGCCTGCGGTCCGTTTCCTCGATGCGCAGCTTCATGATCCGGGCCACGGCGTCGCCGAACACGGGATGCGTGCCGAGGTGTATCGCCCCTACGGGACGGCTGTTCACGCACACCTGGTAGCGGCGTGAGCGCGTCCCGTCGGCGTTCTGCTGAAGCGGCTCGGTCGGCCGCAGGGTCGTGGTCATCAGGGGTGTTCTACCCGCAACCACGGCCCTGGTCAGCCGAATATGCGGGACCTGTCAGGGGTCGAGGTCGTCCCCGGAGCGCTCTTCGAAGATCCGCATGGCCTTGGCGGTCACCGGGCCGGGCGCGCCGGGCAGCTCACGGTCGTCGACCCGGTGCACGGCCTGCACGTCCCGCAGGGTGGACGTCAAGAAGACCTCGTCGGCCCGCTCCAGCACGTCCAGCGGCAGGTCGGTCTCCCTGGCGCCGGTCCATTCGATCGCCAGCGCGCGCGTGATGCCCGCGAGGCAGCCCGAGGCGAGGGGCGGAGTGTGGATCTCGCCGTCGAGGACGACGAAGACGTTGGACCCCGTGCCCTCGCAGAGCCGTCCCACCGTGTTGCCGAACAGGGCCTCGGAGGCGCCCTGTTCGCGGGCGCGGGCGAGGGCGACGACGTTCTCGGCGTACGAGGTGGTCTTCAGGCCGGTGAGTGCGCCGCGCTCGTTGCGCGTCCAGGGGACCGTGATCACGGCGGTGGAGTCGGCGCGGCGGGTCGTCTCGCCGAGGGCGACGACGAGGGTCGGGCCGTGCTCGCCACGGTCGGAGCCGAGCGGGCCGTGGCCACCGGTGCAGGTGATGCGCAGGCGGCCGAGCGGCATGGGGTTGGCCTCCAGGACGGCGGCACAGGCGCGGCGCACCTCGTCGTGGTCCGGGTCGGGCAGTCCGAGGCCGCGCGCCGACCGGGTCAGCCGGTCCAGGTGCCGCGTGAGCGCGAACGGCCGGCCGTCCACGGCCTTCACCGTCTCGAAGATGCCGTCGCCCACGGTCAGCCCGTGGTCGAAGACGGAGACGCGGGCGGACTCGATGTCCTGCAAGCCGCCGTCGAGCCAGATCTTCACGTCAGGTCCTCTCCACTCACCTCATACGCTCCCGACGCTATCGCGAGCAGCCGGGCCGCCTTCAGCTCGGTCTCCCGCCACTCCCCCTCGGGATCCGAGCCCCAGGTGATGCCGGCGCCGGTGCCGAAGCGCAGCATGCCGTGGGTCCGGTCGATCCAGAAGGTACGGATGCCGACGGCCAGCTCACCGGTCTGCCGGTCGGCGTCGACCCATCCGATCCCTCCGCAGTACGGCCCTCTCGGCGCCGTCTCCAGTGCGTCGATGATCCGCAGCGCGCTCGACTTGGGCGCGCCGGTGACCGAGCCGGGCGGGAAGGCGGCGGCGAGCAGCTCGGCCCAGCCGGCCCCCTCCCCCAGCTCACCGCGGACCGTCGAGACGAGATGGACCAGCCCCGGGTGTTTCTCGACGGCACACAGTTCGGGCACCGTCACGCTGCCGGTGGCGCAGACCCGCCCGATGTCGTTGCGGACCAGGTCCACGATCATCACGTTCTCGGCGTAGTCCTTCTCCAACAGGTCCGCCTCGGTACGGCCGGTGCCCTTGATCGGCCCCGAGGAGACGACGCGTCCCTCGCGCCGCAGGAACAGCTCGGGGGACGCGGTGGCGATCTCCACACCGTGACCGGGCAGGCGGATCGTTCCTGCATACGGTGCCGGGTTGCCTCGGGCCAGCAGCGCGGTGAGGGCGTCCACGTCGGCGACGGGCGCGACGGGCGCGGACAGCACCCGGCACAGGTTCGCCTGGTAGACCTCGCCGGCCGCGATGTGCTCGCGGATCCGCCGCACCGCCGCCGTGTACGCGGCGCGGTCGAGCGACGACGTCCAGTCACATGCCGCCGGTCCCCGCCATGCGCCAGGCACCGGGGCGGGCACGGCCGCGTGCCTCACGTCCCGGAAGCGTGCGCAGGTCAGACGGCCCTCGAAGTCGGCGCAGACGGCCCAGAAGCCGCTGGACTCCAGGGCTTCGGGATCGTCGGTGACATCGAGGAGCCCGGTGGCGACACGGTCACCGAAACGGGCGAGGGGCGGGAGGTCGAGCACGCAGTCGAGTCTATGGGGGCGTCCTGCGGTGACCGGCGGATGTCCCTTCGCGAGGCCCTGTGACCGCCCTGAGCAGGGGAAGCGCAGCACGCTGCACAAACGCGTTTTTGTGCTGGCCCCGGAATCCGCTAGAGTTCAACTCGTCGCCGGGCCGCGAGAGCGGATCGAAACGACAAGCGGACGTAGCTCAGTTGGTAGAGCGCAACCTTGCCAAGGTTGAGGTCGCGAGTTCGAACCTCGTCGTCCGCTCGAAGGAACAGGGGGCTTTCGGGCCCCCACGCTCCTGGTGGAGTGGCCGAGAGGCGAGGCAACGGCCTGCAAAGCCGTCTACACGGGTTCAAATCCCGTCTCCACCTCCAAGGACGATTAGCTCAGCGGGAGAGCGCTTCCCTGACACGGAAGAGGTCACTGGTTCAATCCCAGTATCGTCCACTGGATCTGCTCGAAGATCCGACCCGCGCGATTAGCTCAGCGGGAGAGCGCTTCCCTGACACGGAAGAGGTCACTGGTTCAATCCCAGTATCGCGCACGCAGTGCCCATGATCCGCTGCACCGAGTGGTCATGGTCCCGAGGACGATTAGCTCAGCGGGAGAGCGCTTCCCTGACACGGAAGAGGTCACTGGTTCAATCCCAGTATCGTCCACACCACACCGGAGCCCCCGGCCGTACGAATCGGCCGGGGGCTTCGTCGTATTGCGATCTCCATCGTCGCGATCGCCGTGCCGCGATGCTCGCGTCAGGACGAGAACAGCATGCGCCCGAAGCTCTTCTGCCGGTGGTGACCGTGGTGGCCATGGTGTCCGTGGCCGCCGTGCGGGGCGCCCCAGGCGGGGGCCGGTGGGGCGGGGTAGGCCTGCGGGGCAGGCGGGGGCGGCGGGGCGGACTGGGACCACTGGGCCTCCAGGCGCGTCAGCGACTCCAGCTCGCCGTAGTCCAGAAAGATCCCGCGGCAGCCGCTGCACTGCTCGATCTGGACACCGTTGCGGTTGTAGGTGTGCATCGGCGCATGGCACTTCGGACACTGCATGGTGATTCAACTCCTCGCCGGTCGGTCCTGCTTACCGTGTCGCCAGGACAGACTCTGTCCGGCTGTGGTCGGTTGCACCCTACTTCGCGTGCTCCTGCGCCAACTGCGGCGGGACGGTGGCCATTCGGTCACAGGCGTCCACGACCGACTGCTCCACCTCGTCCAGGGCACGACCGGCCGCGACCGCCTTGGCGACGGACCGGGCCGCGGTCTGCACGGTGAGGGCGCGGGCGGGGACGTCCAGGGCGGGCCAGGGATCGCCGTCGACCGGGACGGCGGGGCCGCCCGCGGCACGGTAGGCGGCGAGGAACCGGGCCCATTCGCCGGGCGGGAGCAGCCCGCAGGCGTACCAGGCGGCAGGGCGGGCGAGGTCCCAGGCCGGGACGCCGACGCCGAGGTCGTCCACGTCGATCAGCAGCCAGGGGCCTTCGGGGGCGGGTGGCGTACGAGCTGGCCGAGGTGGAGGTCGCCGTGGCACAACGTGCCGGTGTGCGGCATCGGTGCCTCGGCGCGGGCCCAGGCGGGGAGGGTGTCCCAGGCGCGCAGGACGGGGGGTGCGGCGGGGTGCGGGCCGGCGTCCCGGAGCCGGGCGATGGCGTGGGCCGCCTTGGCGGGGCCTCGCATGGTGGGCGTCTCCGGCGGGGCCGGGGTGCGGTGCAGTCGGGCGAGGAGGATGGCGGCGGCTTCCCAAGGGGCGGCGTCGGGGGTGTCCGGGTCGACCGGGGTTCCGTACGGCCAGAACGTCACGAGGCGGCCGTGCAGGTCGGCCGGGGCCGGGGCGAGTGGGGGCAGGAGGATGCCGGGGTGGCGGGTGGCGAGGGTGAGACGGGTGGTCAGTTCTGTGGGGTCGGTGTCCTCGGGGTGGGCCTTCGCGACGGTGTCCGCGTGCCGTACGACGATTCCGTCGGGGTGGTCCGCGAGGGTGGCCGCGCCGCAGGGGCAGGCCGAGGAGCGTGCGTGAGCGGTGGCTCGGGCCTTGGCGGTGAGCTGCTGTACGAGCAGGGCGGGGGCGGGCTTCACCGGGGCGAGAGTACGCGCAGGTGAGGCCGGGCGGTAAGGCGCTGTCGGCTTCAAGTGCTCGGCGTCGGTGCCGGGGCGGGTGGGTCCGCAGCCCGGCGGAACGGGCACCGCTGCGCCCACCCGCGCCGCCCCCGGCCGGCACGACTGCCCGCAGCTCAGCGGACCTGCACCTAGTACGCAGGCGCAGGCGCGCGCAAAAGGTAATGCCGGCGCAGCTCCCCAGCTGCGCCGGCATTTGTGCCGTCCGCCGCACCCCCGTCCCCACGGGGTTTCATGGGTGGGATGTCCCCGCCCGGACCGCTCTTCCGGGCCTGGGGTCGCCGCTCAGCGCCCCAGCATCTCTCCCACGGACGACGCCTGTGTGGCCACCGTCTCCCACCCGTCGAAGACGAGGAGGAGCAGGGCCGCCAGGGGAAGGGCCATCAGCGTCGCCACCACGGGGTGGCGACGGCCCTGGCGGCGGCGGAACGCGGCGGCGTACACCTTGCGTCCCTCCTCGCGGATCAGCGTCCGCGGTGCCGTGTGGGCCATGGTCCCTCTCCTGACCGTTCTCAGTTGTCGTTGGCAGCGGCGGGTGTCTGACCTCGGGGGACGAGTGCTGCACCCGCCGCTTGACCTCAAATCTAGGAGTCCGGCCCGTCCCGGGCGTCATGCCCTCGTACCGATTGCCGGGCCTCCCGGAGGATGAGCCGTCACCTGCGGTGTACTCCCCTGGGTGGAGACGAAGCCCTAGGTCTCAGGGTCTTCCCCGAAGGGGCGCCCGGCTCACCCCGCTTTGTCCGAGCTGTCCTCCCTCGGAATCGGCTGTTCGACCAGTGCCAGCACCCGGTTCGCCATGAAGCGGGCCGTACGCACGACAGTTCCGCTCCTGGTGACTTCGCTCACTTCCACGACACCTCGGCGTACCGCCGTCTCCACCCTGCGGCCCGCCCTGCTCGCCACCACCTCGTACGTGCGCGTCGTGTCGCCGGCGTCCACGACTATCTCCACACGGTCACCCTTCACGGGTTCAATCCCCCTTCCGTGCCAGGCGGTTGGGGTCATCCCCCGCGCGAACACGGCCTGTCCGCACGCCCCCTGACCACCCTTCAAGTCTCCCACCCACCACTGACAATCCGCCGCCCCGAGAGGGCGCGGCCTCTGCGCGCGGGCGGCCGTGGAAACGTAAGCTGTGGCTCGTCACAGGACCGGGCAGCGGGGATGAACATGGCGATGATGCGCCTGAGGCGCGAGGACCCGCGCGTCGTCGGCTCGTTCAGGCTTCACAGACGGCTCGGCGCGGGCGGGATGGGCGTGGTCTACCTGGGCTCCGACAAGAAGGGGCAGCGGGTCGCGCTCAAGGTCATCCGGCCTGACCTGGCCGAGGACCAGGAGTTCCGCTCGCGGTTCGCCCGGGAGGTCTCGGCGGCGCGGCGGATCCGCGGCGGGTGCACGGCACGGCTCGTGGCAGCCGACCTCGACGCGGACCGGCCCTGGTTCGCCACGCAGTACGTACCCGGCCCCTCCCTGCACGACAAGGTCGCCGCCGAGGGGCCGCTCGGCGCGGCCGACGTCGCCGCGGTCGGTGCCGCCCTGTCGGAGGGCCTGGTCGCCGTGCACGAGGCCGGGGTCGTGCACCGGGACCTGAAACCGTCCAACATCCTGCTGTCCCCGAAGGGGCCGCGGATCATCGACTTCGGCATCGCCTGGGCCACCGGCGCCTCGACGCTCACCCACGTCGGTACGGCGGTCGGCTCGCCGGGCTTCCTCGCACCGGAGCAGGTGCGCGGGGTCGCCGTCACACCGGCCACGGACGTGTTCTCGCTCGGTGCCACGCTCGCGTACGCCTCGATGGGCGACTCGCCCTTCGGGCACGGCAGTTCCGAGGTGATGCTGTACCGCGTCGTGCACGAGGAACCGCAGCTGCACGGCGTACCCGACGCATTGGCTCCGCTCGTCCGGGCGTGCCTGGCGAAGGACCCCGAGGAGCGGCCCAGCACGCTCCAACTGTCCATGCGGCTCAAGGAGATCGCGGCCCGCGAGGCGCAGGACCTCGCCGGCGTCCGGCCGCCCGCGCCGCGCAGTGCCGAGACCGACCGGCCCACCG
>KE354171.1 GCA_000415505.1 Streptomyces afghaniensis 772 | reverse complement strand
GAGGGCGGGGCCGTGGCCGCCGTGGACGTGCGGGGCGGTGGTCCCGGCACCAAGGAGACGGACGCGCTCGACCCGCGCAACGTGGTGCGGAAGGTCGAGGCGATCGTGCTGACCGGCGGCAGCGCGTACGGGCTCGACGCGGCTTCGGGGGTGATGGCCTGGCTGGAGGAACGGGGGCGCGGGATCCGAGTCGGGGCGGACCCGGCGCATGTCGTGCCGGTGGTGCCCGCCGCCTGTGTCTTCGATCTGGGGCGCGGCGGCGACTTCCGGGCCCGGCCCGATGCGGCCACCGGCCGTGCGGCGGTCGAGGCGGCCGCGGCGAGCGAGCCCGGCGCGCCGGTGCCCGAGGGGTGTGTGGGCGCCGGCACGGGGGCGGTGGTCGGGGTGGTGAAGGGCGGCGTCGGCGGCGCGAGCACCGTGCTCGGTTCGGGGATCACGGTGGCCGCGCTGGTGGTGGCCAACGCGGCGGGATCGGTGCTCGATCCGGAGACGGGGGTGCTGTACGGGGAGCTGTTCCAGGGGCGGGTGGAGTACCCGGAGGGTGAGGTGCACGAGGCCGCGCGGCGGCGACTCGCCGCGACGGCCGCGAGGAGCGCGCCTCCGCCGCTCAACACCACGCTCGCGGTGGTCGCCACGGACGCCGGCCTGTCGAAGGCGCAGGCGCAGAAGCTGGCCGGCACGGCACACGACGGCATCGCCCGCGCGGTGCGGCCGGTACACCTTCTCAACGACGGGGACACGGTGTTCGCGCTGGCGACCGGGGACCACGCCCTGGACGCCGCGAACCCGCTCGCCCTCAACGAGATCCTCGCGGCGGGCGCGGACGTCGTGACCCGGGCGATCGTACGGGCCGTGCGCGCCGCGGAGCCGGTCGACGGTCCGGGCGGGGCGTGGCCGTCGTACGGGGAGTTGTACGGGGGCCGCTGAACGGACGGGCAGCGCACAGCAATTCCACAGTGACGCCGGACATTGTCCCGGGCCTGTAACGGTGATGTCGCTCATGGCGGTCGGACGGAACCCGACCGGCCGCCCGGCCCCTCTTCTCTCACGTACTGGAGCGGACCACGCACATCACACGAACTGGGAGCAGCCCGTGACAACGCCGGACATTGCAGCGCGGCGCAAACTGGGGGCATGTGCCGCCCTGATGGTCGGCGCGCTGACGCTCACCGCCTGCGGTGGCAGCGCCAACGCCAAGGACGACGCCAAGGGTGGCGGCGACTCGGCGAAGACCTCCGTCGCGAAGATCGCCATCTCGGCGAAGGACGGTTCGACCGGCGCCTCCATCAACAAGACCGGCGTGAAGGTCAGCGACGGGAAGCTGACCGACGTGAAGATGACGGTGGCGGGCAGCGGTCAGGCCGTGCCGGGCTCGATCTCCTCCGACGGCAAGGTCTGGAAGCCGAAGGAGCAGCTGGAGCGCGGCACGAAGTACCAGATATCGGCGACCGCGCAGGACACGAAGGGCCGTACGGCCGCGGCGAACTCCATCTTCACGACGGTCACCTCGGCGAACAGCTTCATCGGGACGTACACGCCGGACAACGGCACCACGGTCGGTGTGGGCATGCCGGTGTCGTTCAACTTCGACAAGGCCATCACCAACCGCAAGGACGTGCAGTCGCACATCACGGTCACGTCCAGCAGCGGGCAGAAGGTGGTCGGGCACTGGTTCGGCTCACAGCGGCTCGACTTCCGGCCCGAGGAGTACTGGAAGGCCGGTTCCAAGGTCACGATGAAGATCGACCTGGACGGGGTCGAGGGCACGAACGGCGTCTACGGCGTGCAGAAGAAGACGGTCACCTTCACCGTCGGGCGTTCGCAGGTCTCCACGGTCGACGTCAACACGCAGACCATGACGGTCGTGCGGGACGGCAAGACGGTCAAGACGGTCCCGATCTCGGCGGGCAGCCCGGAGCACACCACGTACAACGGGCAGATGGTGATCTCCGAGAAGTTCGTGCAGACCCGGATGAACAGCCGCACGGTCGGGCTCGGCGGTGAGTACGACATCCCGGACGTGCCGCACGCGATGCGCCTGACGACGTCCGGCACGTTCATCCACGGCAACTACTGGTACAACAAGGGCAATCCGCCCTTCGGCCGCCAGGGCACGAGCCACGGCTGCGTCGGCCTGGCGGACGTCCAGGGCGCCGGGGGCAGCACGCCCGCCAAGTGGTTCTACGACAACTCCCTCATCGGGGACGTGGTGGTCGTGAAGAACTCCCCCGACAAGACGGTGGCGCCGGACAACGGGCTCAACGGCTGGAACATGGCGTGGAGCCAGTGGATCGCGGGCAGCGCCTCATAAGCGGATGAACGACCTCCCCAACTGGGGTTTTTGACGGACCGATCGGGCCGCGCGGGAACTTTTCGCGCGGCCCGCGCGTTTTCCTGGACGTACGTTTTCTCGGTTCCCGGACATGATGTCCGACCGAGGGGCTACGGTATGCACCCACAAGGTGACATGCAGCAACGCCGGGAGAAACCTTGAGCGTTCCGTACGAGACGGCAGCGTACGAACCCCACGACTCGCCCGAGTCTCCGGAGGAGCACCTCGCGCGACTCCTCGGCCGCGCCCTGAACTCCTTCGAGCTGCCGGACGAGACGATGAGGCGGCTGGACTGCGCGCTGGCGCACGACGGTTCGCTGCACTCCGCGCACCACAGCGCGGGCCTGCACCGGGAGACGTACCGGCACACGTGGCTGCTCGCCGACGGTTCGGCGCTCACGCTCTGGGAGCTCGTCCACAACACGGCGCCCGGCAGCGAGCCGCAGCACGAGGTGTACGTCGACGAGGAGGAGCTGCGCGCCGCCACCACGCGCCTGCCGCTGCCGCCGGACGGGCCCGACTTCGAGCTGCCGGTGACGGTGCAGCTCTCCCCGGTCCCCGCGCCCCGGCACGCATACGCCGGGGACGACTCGGCGGACCACGCGCGGCGTTTACTGCGCCGCGCGGAGAACGCGGACCGGCCGGGCGCGGACACGGCGGCCCTGCTGGCCACGGCGTCCGGGCACCAGATCACCCAGGCCTTCGGCCGCCCGTGCCGCGCGGGCCGCTCGGGGCTGTGCTTCTCGCTCTACGAGCACGCGTTCCTGCTGCGCGACGGCGCGGAGGTCTCCCTCTGGGAGGTGGAGCACACGGCGACGCCGGACGGGCGGCACATGTGCGAGGTGTACGCGAGCGAGGACGCGGCGCGCGAGGCGATGGAGCGGCGGGCGGCGCGGCTGTCCTAGTCCTTCAGCCCTTGTCGCCCAGTCGGCGCACCAGCTCGGCGAAGGCGTCTCTCTCCTCCGGGGTCAGTTCCGCGGACTCCGACCGGGGACCTGTCTGCCGCTGTTGCGGGAGAGCGGGGAGGGAGTGGCCCTCGGGCCACCGGGAGACGTGCTCAGGCATGCGCCCCAGTAGACACCACGGCCCGGGACTTCGGTCCCGGGCCGTGATTTTCGTGATCTATCTCGCAGGTGCCGTGAACGGTTCACACACCCCGAAAGGGGCGAACCCAGGCCCTCAGGCGTTGGGCGTCACGCCGCCACCGGCTGCTTCGCCTCCGCCTCCTGAGCCGCGGCCTCGCCGGAGGCCGCCGCGGCGCCCTGGGCCGGCTTGCGCATGCCCTTCAGGACGACCACCAGGGCGGTGGTGACGCAGACGCCCGCGGCGATGGCGACCAGGTAGAGCAGCGGGTTGCCGATCAGCGGGACCACGAAGATGCCGCCGTGCGGGGCACGCAGGGTGGCGCCGAAGGCCATCGACAGGGCGCCGGTGATCGCGCCGCCCGCCATCGAGGCCGGGATGACGCGCAGCGGGTCGGCCGCGGCGAACGGGATCGCGCCCTCGGAGATGAAGGAGGCACCGAGCACCCAGGCGGCCTTGCCGTTCTCGCGCTCGGTCTGCGTGAAGAGCTTGCCGCGCACGGTCGTGGCCAGGGCCATCGCCAGCGGAGGCACCATGCCGGCCGCCATGACCGCCGCCATGATCTTCATCGCGGAGTCGCTGGGGCTGGACACCGCGATACCGGCGGTGGCGAAGGTGTAGGCGACCTTGTTGACGGGGCCGCCGAGGTCGAAGCACATCATCAGGCCGAGGAGGGCGCCGAGCAGGATGGCGTTGCTGCCGGACAGGCCGTTCAGCCAGTCGGTCATGCCCTTCTGGGCCTCGGCGATGGGCTTGCCGATGACGACGAACATCAGGAACCCGACGATCGCCGAGGAGATCAGCGGGATCACCACCACCGGCATGATGCCGCGCAGCGCTGTCGGGATGTTCACCTTCTGGATCGCGATGACCACGCCACCGGCGATGAGCCCGGCCGCGAGACCGCCGAGGAAGCCGGCGTTGATGGTCAGGGCGATCGAGCCGCCGACGAAGCCGGGGACGAGACCGGGCCGGTCGGCCATGCCGTAGGCGATGTAGCCGGCCAGGACCGGGACGAGGAAGCCGAAGGCGACGCCGCCGATCTGGAAGAGCAGGGCCGCCCAGCTGTCGGCCTGCGCCCACATGAAGTGGTCCATCACCGACGGGGCCTTGTCGACCTTGTAGCCGCCGATCGCGAAGCCGAGGGCGATCAGCAGACCGCCCGCCGCGACGAACGGGACCATGTAACTGACGCCGGACATCAGCCACTTGCGCAGCTTGGTGCCGTAGCCCTCGCCGGCGTCGCCGGAGCGCTCCACCGGAGTGGACGGGGCGGACCCGGAGGTGACCTCGCCGCGGGCGGCCTTCTCGCGGACCTCTGCGATGAGTTCCGCGGGGCGGTTGATGCCCGCCTTCACACCGACGTCGACGGTCGGCTTGCCGGCGAAGCGTTCCTTCTCCCGTACGGGCACGTCGTGGGCGAAGATCACGGCGTCCGCCGCGGCGATGACCGACGGGTCGACCCGGGTGAAGCCGGCCGAGCCCTGAGGCTCGACGGTGACCTCGACGCCCGCCTCACGGCCGGCGTTCTCCAGCGACTCGGCCGCCATGTAGGTGTGGGCGATACCGGTGGGGCAGGAGGTGACGGCGACGATACGGAACGGTTGCTCCGCCGCGTCGGCGGTGCCGGCGGCGCTGTCGGTGTCGTCGGCGCTGTCGGTGTCGTCGGTGACCGTGGCGGCGGCGGGAGAGGCCGCTCCCGCCGACGCCACGGAGTCTTCGGAGCCGCCCTCGGCGGGCTCGCCGGGCTCGTCGCCGCGGATCAGCGCTGCCGCGGCCGTCGCGTCGCCCACCGCGCGCAGGGCGTCGGTGAACTCCGTGTTCATCAGCTGCCGGGCCAGCGACGACAGGATCGTCAGGTGGGCGTCGTCGGCGCCGGCCGGCGCGGCGATCAGGAAGATCAGGTCGGCGGGGCCGTCCGCCGCGCCGAAGTCGATGCCCTCGGAGCTGCGCCCGAAGGCGAGCGTCGGCTCCGTGACGTGCTCGCTTCGGCAGTGCGGGATGCCGATGCCGCCGTCGAGGCCGGTCGGCATCTGGGCCTCGCGAGCGGCCACGTCGGCGAGGAAGCCGTCCAGGTCGGTCACCCGGCCCAGGGCCACCATGCGCTCGGCGAGGGCACGCGCCGCCGCTTCCTTGGTGTCGGCGGACAGGTCGAGATCGACCAGGTCCGCGGTGATCATGTCGCTCATCGCGGGCTCCTTAGCACGCGTATCGCCCGGTCAGTCGGGTGGGCGGGGAGGGGACGGGGGTGCGGTGGGGGGTGACGGGGGTGGAGGCGGGTCGTAACGGGGAAGGCCGCCGATCGCGGGTCGGGCCGCGCTGCTCCTCGTACGTCATGACACCGGCTCCTTCAGCGCGCGGTCCGCCGGGATCCGGGCCGTGACCGTCACCGCGGCCGGGTCCAGGTCGCCGGGCTTGGGCATGACACTGCCGGGCAACTGGACGGCCGCCGCGCCGTGGGCGACCGCGGAGGCGAGGGCGTCGGGGCCGCTGCCGCCGGCGATCAGGAAACCGGCGAGGGAGGAGTCACCGGCGCCCACGTTGCTGCGTACGGCGGCCACGCGGGCGCTGCCGAACCAGGCGCCCTCCTCGGAGACCAGCAGTTGCCCGTCGGCGCCGAGGCTCGCGAGGACGGCCCGGGCGCCCATCTCGCGCAGTTCCTCGGCCGCCTTCACGGCGTCGCCGACGGTGGCGAGGGGCCGGCCGACGGCCTCCGCGAGCTCCTCGGCGTTGGGCTTGACCACGTCGGGCCGTTCGCGCAGGGCCGCGAGCAGCGCGGGCCCGGAGGTGTCCAGGGCGATCCGGGCACCGGCGGCGTGCGCGCGGGCGACCAGATCGGCGTACCAGGAGGGGGCGAGGCCGCGCGGGAGGCTGCCGCAGCAGGCGATCCAGGCGGCGTCGCGGGACTGCTGCCGTACGGTCTCCAGGAGGAGTTCCCGCTCGGCCTCGGACAGTTCCGGGCCCGGCGCGTTGATCTTCGTCAGGACGCCGTCGGCTTCGGCGAGGGCGATGTTGGAACGGGTGGCCCCGGCGACCGGGACCGGCGCGACCTCGATGCCCTGTGTGTCGAGCAGGTCGGCGACGAGCGCGCCCGGCGCGCCGCCCAGGGGCAGGACCGCCACGGTGCGCTGACCGGCCGCGGCGACCGCGCGCGAGACGTTCACGCCCTTGCCGCCCGGGTCCATCCGCTCGCCGGTGGCGCGGATGACCTCGCCGCGGTCGAGGGACGGCACCTCGTACGTGCGGTCCAGGGACGGGTTGGGGGTGACGGTGAGGATCATGCGCGCACTACTTCCGTGCCGCCGCGCTCGATCGCGACGGCGTCTTCGGGGCTCAGCCCGCTGTCGGTGATCAGCAGGTCCACATCGCTCAGGTCGCCGAAGCGGGCGAAGTGCTCCTGGCCGTGCTTGGAGGAGTCGGCGAGCAGCACCACGCGGCGGGCGGCGGCCACGGCCGCGCGCTTCACGGCGGCCTCGGCGAGGTCGGGGGTGGTCAGGCCGTGTTCGGCGGAGAAGCCGTTGGCGGCCACGAACAGCACGTCGGCCCGGATCTCGCCGTACGCGCGCAGCGCCCAGGCGTCCACGGCGGCGCGCGTACGGTGCCGTACGCGCCCTCCGATGAGGTGGAGCTGGATGCCCGGGTGGTCGGCGAGGCGGGCCGCGATGGGCAGGCTGTGCGTGACGACGGTGAGGGCGGATTCCAGCGGAAGGGCCGCGGCCATCTTGGCCACCGTCGTACCGGCGTCGAGGATCATCGTGCCCTCGCTCGGCAGTTCCGCGAGGGCCGCCTTGGCGATGCGGTCCTTCTCGTCGGCGGCCGTCGTCTCGCGCTCGGCGAGGTCCGGTTCGAAGTCGAGCCGCCCGACCGGGATGGCGCCGCCGTGCACCCGGCGGACCAGTCCGGCGCGGTCGAGGGCCTTCAGATCCCGGCGGATGGTCTCCGCCGTCACCTGGAACTCCTCGGCCAGTGACACGACATCCACTCGGCCGCCGTCACGGGCGAGCCGGAGGATCTCCTGCTGCCGCTCCGGTGCGTACATGTCTGTTCGCCTCCGCCTCGTGCCCGAACGTGTGGTTTCGACGGGAGGCTACGCCGAGATTTCCGCGAAGTAAACAGGTTCGGGCTCAATCGGGCATGATCGGAAACAGAAGCGGGCTCGGCACCGATGTGCCGAGCCCGTTCTCCGACGATCGCCGGACGACTGTCAGGAAACCAGCGCCGGTTCCTTCGACTCCGTCGCCGCCTGCTCCCCCTCGGCATGCAGCGCCGGCCGCTTAGGCAGGGCGAACATCAGCAGGAAGATCACGCCCAGCACCGCGGCCACCCAGCCCAGCGAGTTCCGGAAGGCGTCCGCGAAGGCCGGGCCCACCTGGTCCGGGCGCAGCCGGTCGCCGATCGTGCCGAAGAAGACGACCGACACCAGGCCCAGCCCCAGCGCGTTGCCCATCTGCTGCACGGTGTTGAGCAGGCCGGACGCCGAGCCGGAGTGCTCACGCGGCACCTCGGAGAGGATCGCGTCGGTCAGCGGGGCGACGATCAGGCCCATGCCCACACCCATCACGACCAGCGGCAGCGCCATCTGCCAGGGCGTGATGCCGAGGCCGTAGTGCCCGGACTCCCACAGGTAGAGCAGCACCCCGGCGGCCATCACCAGCGCGCCCGCCTGGAGCACCCTGCGCCCGAAGCGCGGGACCAGCTGCTGCACCGACATCCCGGCGGCCACGGACACGGCGATCGAGAACGGCACCCCGGTCAGCCCGGCCTTCAGCGCGCTCCAGCCCAGCCCGACCTGCATGTACAGCGTCCACACCAGGAAGAAGACGCCGAGCGCGACCCCGAAGACGGTCTGGACGGCGATCCCGGCCGCGAAGCTCTTGACCCGGAACAGCGACAGCTCGACCAGCGGGGAGCCGTCGATTGCGCTCTTGCGCCGCTCGTACGCCACCAGCGCCGCGAGGACGACGAGAGCGCCGGCCATCGAGACGTACCCCCACACCGGCCAGCCCAGCTCCCGGCCGCGGATGAGCGGGTAGAGCAGCATCAGCAGGCCCAGCGTCACGAGCGCGACCCCCACCAGGTCCAGCTTCAGGGCCCGGGGCGCCCTGGACTCGGTGATGAAGCGGCTGCCGAGGATCAGGCCCGCGACCCCGACGGGCAGGTTGATCAGGAAGATCGAGCGCCACTCCCACCCGAACAGGTTCCACTCGGTCAGCAGCGCGCCGAGCAGCGGACCGGACACGGCCCCGAGCCCGACGACCGCGCCGAACAGCCCGAACACCTTGCCCCGTTCGTGCGCCGGGAAGGTCGCGTGCACGATCGACAGCACCTGCGGCACCATCAGCGCCGCCATCGCGCCCTGGAGGAACCGCGAGGCGACCAGCATCTCCGGGTTCACCGCGAGGCCGCACAGCGCGGAGGCGAGGGTGAAGCCGCCGATACCGACGAGGAAGATCCGCTTGCGGCCGTGGATGTCGCCGAGCCGTCCGCCGGTGATCAGCCCGGCGGCGAAGGCCAGGGCGTATCCGGCGGTGATCCACTGGATCTGGCTGAAGGACGCGCCCGATTCCCGCTGGATCGACGGGATGGCGATGTTGACGATCGTCACGTCGACGAGGTCCATGAAGGCCGCGGTCATCACGATCGCGAGGGCGAACCAGCGGCGGCGGTCGGTCCCGCCCGCGGTGCTGAGAGGGGTCTCGGTGGAGGTCATGCCTGGAAGTTAGACGGCTATTAGGTCAGATCATGTCCTACTGGTACGGCATCCTCGTCGGTATGACGACGGACACACCGGCCCGGCTGCTGACGCTCCTCTCCCTCCTCCAGACGCCCCGCGAATGGCCCGGCGGCGAGCTCGCCGACCGGCTCGGGGTCTCCCGTCGCACGGTCCGGCGGGACATCGACCGGCTGCGCGACCTGGGCTATCCCGTGCAGGCGACCAAGGGCTCCGACGGCGGCTACCGGCTGGTCGCCGGCAAGGCCATGCCGCCCCTCGTGCTCGACGACGAGGAGGCCGTGGCCATCGCGGTCGGGCTGCGCGCCGGGGCGGGGCACGCGGTGGAGGGCCTGGACGAGGCGTCGGTACGGGCGCTGGCCAAGCTGGAGCAGGTGCTGCCGGGCCGGCTGCGCCACCGCGTGACCACACTCCAGGCCGCGACGACTCCCCTGACCAGCGGGGACGGGCCGAGCATCGCGCCGGAGACCCTGACCGTCATGGCCTCCACGGTGGCCGGGCACGAACGGCTGCGGTTCGCCTACCGGGCGGCCGACGGCACCGAGTCGCGACGCCTGACGGAGCCGTACCGGCTGGTGTCCACGGGCCGCCGCTGGTACCTGGTGGCGTACGACATCGACCGGGACGACTGGCGTACGTTCCGCGTCGACCGGGTGAGCGAGCCGTTCGCCACGGGGGCGCGGTTCGTGCCGCGCGAGCTGCCGACGGGGAACGCGGCGGAGTACCTGCGGCAGTCGATGCAACGGCAGCAGGAGTCCTACGACTTCGAGGTCACGTTCGCCGCGCCGGCCGACTTCGTCGCCGCCCGGCTGCCGAAGTGGCTCGGCACGCCCGAGCCGTTGGACGACCACAGCTGCCGGCTGCGCGGGTCCGTCGGGGACGCCGTGCAGTGGGTGGCGTTCCGGCTGGCGCTGCTGGAGTGCGACTTCGTGGTCCGGTCGCCGGAGGAACTCGTGCGGGCGGTGCGGGAGTTGGGGGCGCGGTTGAGCAGGGCGGCGGCCTCGGGCGCGGGGTAAGCATCCGGCGCCGGGCCGCTGTTCGGCTCCGTCAGGACTCCCAGGAAAGTCAGGCCCCCCAGGGGAAGTCCCGCAACGCCCCCAGATTCCGCAGCGCGAGTTCCGCCGGGCTCCCCGGGCCCTCCACCGGCCCGTCCCCTTCCGCCCAGCCCTCCAGGGCCGTGCGTACGGCGGCGCTCGCGACGGCGGCGGTGAAGCGCGGCTCGGGGCGGCGGCAACGTTGTCGCCGCCCTGCGCAGCCGCCGTCCCGGTCCCCCGTTCCGCCAGCACCTCCCCCAGCGTCCGCTCCGACGCCTGGCACACCTCCGCCCACACCCTGCGCAGGGACGGGTTCGCCTCGGCGAGGCGCAGGAGTGTGCGGACCCACTCCCAGGAGGACGCCGAGACGCCGACGCCCGGGGTGAGGGTGTGCCGCACCCCGTGCTCCAGCGCCCGGAGCACGCTCGCGTCGCGGGTGCCGCGCGTACCGCCTCCACCCAGCGCTGGGCGCCGGCCGCGTAGAGCGGGGCGACGGCCTCCTCCTTGGTGGCGAAGTACCGGTAGAAGGTGCGCGGGGCGATGCCGGCGGCCTGGGCGATGTCCTCCGCGCGGGTGGCGCGCAGGCCGTGCCGTACGAAGAGGCCGGCCGCGGCCCGGGCGATCTCCATACGCGTCTCGGCCTTCCGCCGCTCGGTCAGCGAGGCCTGAGGAGGGGTCGGGGTGGTGCTGCTCACGCCCGGCAGGCTATGCCCATGTGACACAATCTGCCATCTGGCGGGCCACCCCGTGGTTCAGGTACGGGGTGGCCCGCCCTCCAACCCCGCCCTCCACTTCCCCGCTCACGCGAAGAGCCGGGTTCCCCCTCACGCAGAGAGCCGGGCCCCGGCGCCCGGGGGGAAGGACGCCGAAGCCCGGCTTTGGGAGAGTCCCGGCGCCGGGGGGAGTGCGACGGGACTTGGCTCTGGGGGCCAGGGGCGCGGCCCCGGCCCGAACTGGTGGGCCCGGAAGTCTTGTTCCCGGTGCCCCGCGGGTTGAAGCGGCGTTACATCGCCATGTTTGCGCGGTCTTTCGCCACCCGGCGTACGCGGCGACCCCCCGGGCGCACACCGGCCGTCACCGACAGCCCCTGGGACAACACCCACGGGCTTCGGGACGAGCCGTACGCCCGGACGCCCCACCGGCTGACACCGACACCGGTGAACACCGGCACCGGCGTCACGCCGCCGCGTCGAACCCGGTGCTGCGCGCCAGCTTCTTCAGCTCCAGCAGCGCGTGCTTCTCGATCTGCCGGATGCGCTCACGGGTCAGGCCGTGCTCCTTGCCGACCTCGGTCAGCGTGCGCTCCCGGCCGTCCTCGATGCCGTAGCGCATCTTGATGATCGAGGCCGTGCGCTGGTCGAGGCGGCCGATGAGGTCGTCGAGCTCCTCGCTGCGCAGCAGCGTGAGCACCGACTGCTCGGGCGACACCGCCGAGGTGTCCTCCAGGAGGTCGCCGAACTGGGTCTCGCCCTCGTCGTCCACCGACATGTTCAGCGAGACCGGGTCGCGGGCCCAGTCGAGCACGTCGGTGACGCGCTCCGGCGTCGAGCCGAGCTCGGCGGCGATCTCCGCGGGCTCCGGGTCGCGCCCGTGCTCGCGGTTGAACTCGCGCTGCACCCGCCGGATCCGGCCGAGCTCCTCCACGAGGTGGACGGGCAGGCGGATCGTACGGGACTGGTCGGCTATGGAGCGGGTGATGGCCTGGCGGATCCACCACGTCGCGTACGTGGAGAACTTGAAGCCCTTGCGGTAGTCGAACTTCTCGACCGCGCGCACCAGGCCGGCGTTGCCCTCCTGGATCAGGTCCAGCAGCGGCAGACCGCTGCGGGGGTAGCGGCGGGCGACGGCGACGACCAGGCGCAGGTTGGAGCGGATGAAGACGTCCTTGGCCCGCTCCGCGTCGGCGACGAGGGCTTCGAGCTCCTCACGGGTGGCGTCCGCCTTGGTCTCCTCGTACCCGTCGAGGACCTGCCGCGCGAACACACCCGCTTCGATGACCTGGGACAGCTCGACTTCCTTGGCGGCGTCGAGCAGCGGTGTGCGCGCGATCTCGTCGAGGTACATGCCGACCAGGTCGCGATCGGCGATCTCGCCGCCATGGGCGCGAACACTGCTTGCCGCGTCGGCCGTCTCGCCGGTGGCGGACTGACGACGGGCGACGGCACGGGTTGCCATGCGTGCTCCCTTGCGATGGTGAGGTCAGCGGGTGGTCCTTCGGACGCTGGACTCCGTCTCCGGGACTCTCCGGACTCTCCTCGGGTGCCCTGCATCCGATGGAAACAACGACTGGAATCAGGACAGAATTCCCAACCTGCCCCTCAATTTTTCGGATCATGCAGTACCCTGTCGGACCCCATGAGGAGGCGCGGTGCCGACGGAACGTACAGAGGTGCAGGTCAGGCCAGGAGTCGAGGGTGACCTCGAAGCTCTCACAGCCCTCTACAACCACTATGTACGTGAGACAGCGATCACATTCGATACCGCGATCTTCACTCCGGAAGAGCGCCGCCCTTGGCTGCTCTCCCACCCTGAAGACGGGCCGTACCGCCTGATGGTTGCCACGGCGCCGGACTCACAGGAGATTCTGGGCTACGCCACATCCAGCCCCTTCCGGGCGAAGCCCGCCTACGCGACCTCCGTGGAGACGACGGTGTACGTCGTCCCGGACGCCGGCCGCCGGGGGGTCGGCACCCTCCTCTACAAGGCCCTCTTCGAGGCCCTGTCCGGCGAGGACCTGCACCGCGCCTACGCGGGCATAGCGCAGCCGAACGAGGCGTCGGCCCGGCTGCACGAACGCTTCGGCTTCCGGTACGTCGGCACGTACCGGGAGGTCGGCCGCAAGTTCGGCCGCTACTGGGACGTGGCCTGGTACGAAAAGGACCTGTAGGACCGGTTGCCCAGGGCGGCCTCAGCCGAACTGCACCGACCGCTTCGCCAGCCCCATCCAGAAGCCGTCGATCACCGACTTCTGCAGGTCCAGCTCACCGGCGGCGTCGGCCGCGCCCATGGTCACGAACAGCGGGGCGAAGTGCTCCGTGCGGGGGTGGGCGAGCTGCCCCGCGGGCGACTTGCGGGTGAAGTCCAGCAGGGCGTCCACGTCCCGCCCCTCCAGCGCCCGCCGGCCCCAGTCGTCGAACTCCGCCGACCAGGCGGGGATGCCGCCCTGCCGGAGCGCGGCCAGGTTGTGGGTGAAGAAGCCGGAGCCGACGATGAGCACGCCCTCGTCCCGCAAGGGGGCGAGCCTGCGGCCGATCTCCATGAGCCGGACCGGGTCGAGCGTCGGCATGGAGACCTGGAGGACCGGAATGTCGGCCTCCGGGTACATCTCGACCAGCGGGACGTACGCGCCGTGGTCGAGGCCGCGGTCGGGGACGTCCTGGACGGGAATCCCGGGGGCGCGCAGCAGCTTCCGTACCGACTCGGCGAGCTCCGGTGCGCCGGGGGCCTCGTAGGTCACCCGGTAGTAGTGCTCCGGGAAGCCCCAGAAGTCGTAGACGAGCGGGACGGTCTCGGTGGCGCCGATGGCGAGCGGGGCCTCCTCCCAGTGGGCGGAGACCATCAGGATCGCCCGGGGGCGGGGCAGGCCGGCCGACCAGGCGGCCAGCTCACCGGGCCAGACCGGGTCGTCCGCCAGCGGCGGGGCGCCGTGGCTCAGGTACAGAGCGGGCATGCGCTCCTGGGTGGCGGCGGACATGCTGCGGCTCCTTCCAAAACATGGTTCCCTAACAAAACTGTACGGGGCATTTGTTTAAAGTTCAAGGAGGGGCCACGTAGAGTGGAAGACATGAAGGCACCCGCATCCGCACCGACACCAGGCTCCGTGGCGGAGCCTCCGGAACCGCGCTGGCTCACCCAGGACGAGCAGCGCGTATGGCGCTCGTTCATGGAGGGCGTCACCCTTCTCGACGACCACCTCGACCGTCAGCTCCAGCGCGACGCGGGCATGCCGCACGTCTACTACGGCCTTCTGGTGAAGCTCGCCGAGGCGCCGAGGCGGCGGCTGCGGATGACGGAGCTCGCCATGCTGGCGAAGATCACCCGCTCCCGCCTCTCGCACGCCATCGCGCGCCTGGAGAAGAACGGCTGGGTGCACCGCGAGGACTGCCCCGACGACAAGCGCGGCCAGTTCGCCGTGCTCACGGACGAGGGCTACGAGGTGCTGCGGCAGACCGCGCCGGGCCATGTGGAGGCCGTACGGCAGGCGGTCTTCGACCGGCTCACCCCGGAACAGCAGAAGTCCCTCGGCGAGATCATGCGGATCATCGCCGAGGGACTTCAGCCGGCCGAAGCCGGTGCGGACCTGCCCTGGCTCCGCTGAGCCTGGGCAGGTCCTGGAATCCGTAGGTACGGGGCGTCCCCTTCCCCGTACCTACGGAGGGCCCGAAGGGGTGTTTCCGGGTACGGCCGTCAGTGGGCGACGACCGGGACCTGCACCTCGTCCGCCACGCCCTCGCCGGAACCGGAGCCGGTCACGGTGGCGCTGCCGGGCCGGCCCGCGTTGACGAAGGTCAGGGCGATCCCGGCGGCCACGACGAGGATGCCGACGGCGAACCAGATGGCGCTCGTGTAGCCCTCGACCATGCCCTCCAGCTGGACCAGCTGCTGCTGGGACCGGCTGCCGGCCCCGGCGATGTGGTCCGCGATGTAGGACGTGGTGGCCGAGGCGGCGATCGTGTTCAGCAGAGCCGTACCGATCGCGCCGCCCACCTGCTGCGAGGTGTTGACCATCGCGGAGGCGACACCGGCGTCCCGCGGCTCGACGCCCTGGGTGGCCAGGGACATGGCCGGCATGAACGCCGTACCCATTCCGAGGCCGAGCAGCAGCATCGCCGGCAGCAGCAGGGCGGCGTACGAGGAACCGATCTCCAGCCGGGTCAGCAGCAGCATGCCGAGCGCGGCGACCAGGAAGCCGGGGCCCATCAGCAGACGCGGCGCGACCCGGGTCATCAGGCGGGTGCCGATCTGGGTGGAGCCCGTGATCATGCCCGCGATCATGGGCAGGAAGGCGAACCCGGTCTTGACCGGCGAGTACCCCTTCACGATCTGGAGGTAGTAGGTCAGGAAGAGGAACAGGCCGAACATCGCGATGATCGCGAGGCCGAGGGAGAGGTAGATGCCGCCGCGGTTGCGCTCGGTGATCACGCGCAGCGGCAGCAGCGGGGCCTTCACCCTGGACTCGACGACCACGAAGGTCGCGAGCAGGACGACCGAGGCCACGAACATGCCGACGGTCACGGAGTCGCTCCAGCCAGCCGACTCGGCGCGGGTGAAGCCGTAGACGAGGGCGACCAGGCCGAGGGTGGACAGGACCACGCCCGGGATGTCGAGCGGGGAGCGGTTGCGGCCGCCCTCCGGCTCACGGATGACGAAGTACGCACCGGCCGCGGCGACGATGGCGAACGGGATGTTCACGAAGAACGTCCAGCGCCAGTCCAGGTACTCGGTGAGGAAGCCGCCCAGGATCAGGCCGACGGCGCCACCGCCACCGGCGATCGCACCGTAGATGCCGAACGCCTTGGCGCGCTCCTTGGCGTCGGTGAACATCACGGCGAGCAGGGAGAGCGCGGCGGGCGCGAGCAGGGCACCGAAGACGCCCTGGAGGGCGCGGGCGCCGAACATCATCGCCTCGTTGGTGGCCGCGCCGCCGAGCGCGGAGGCCACGGCGAAGCCGCCCAGGCCGACGACGAAGGCCTTCTTGCGGCCCCACAGGTCGGCTATCCGGCCGCCGAACAGGAGCAGACCGCCGAAGGCGAGCGCGTAGGCCGTGACGACCCACTGCCGGTTGCCGTCGGAGATGCCCAGGTCCTGCTGGGCCGAGGGCAGGGCGATGTTCACGATGGTGGCGTCCAGGACGACCATCAGCTGGGCCAGCGCGATGAACACGAGCGCTTTCCAGCGGCCGGCGTCCGGCGTGGCCGCCGGAGCGCCGAGTGCCTTTGAGGCTGTTTCAGACATGGGGATACCCACTTCGGGACAAGATGACGGAAAAAACGGAAAAAAGGTGTCGCTGAGGGACGACTCGACGACCGGCGTGGCCGTGAGTTCTGGGTCTGGTGACTGGGGTGGCGCCGGGATCTAATCGGTCAGGATTGGCGGAGATCCTCCATGGTCACTGCCGTACCCGGCAGGGTGGACCGGGCCGGGGCCCGCAGTCCGTCCAGGAACAGCTGAAGATGACGGTGTACGAAGGGGTCGGCGCTGAGGCACGCCGTGCCGGCCGGGGGCCGGCTGAGCTGGGCCACGGCGACCATCAGGTCACCGACGCCGACGTCGGGGCGGAGCTGGCCGGCCACCTTGGCGCGGTTCATGACCGTCTCGAGGATCCGCTCCACGCGCTCGCGCGCCGCTTCGAGATCGGGGTGGTTCTTGTCGAACGTGGACGAGACCATGGGGCACAGCGCGCTGATCCGCTCATCGGCGGAGATGTGCACGAAGCGCTCCAGGGCCTCGAACGCGTCCCCCGTCTCCGAGAGCGCGCGCTCGGCCGCCGCGCCCGTACGGTCCAGTACGGAGCAGACGACCTCGCGCACGAGCGCGTCGCGGTCCGGGAAGTTGCGGTACACCGTGGCGTTGCCGACGCCGGCCCGGCGGGCGATCTCGTCGAGCGGCACCTCGGGGCCGTGCTCGACGAACATCTCCCGGGCGGCGGTGACGATCCGCTCCCGGTTGCGCAGGGCGTCGGCACGGGGCCGGGGCGCCTTGCGCGGTGCGGGGGTGGCGGTCTGCACGGTGTACTCCTGGGTGAGGTGCTCTGGTGTGACGATCCGGGGAGAGGCTCCCCGTTTCAGTCGGACACATGGCTAAACGGGGACCGGGTCCCCGGTATTTCCCGCACCTGGCCTTTTTGTTTGTGACCTGGCTCACAAACTTGGTGTGGTCGCGGCTTGCCGCGACCGACACGGCCGCCACCGCCGCCACCGCGCCACCGCGCCACCGCCGCTACTGACGGGAAACCCACGATCGGTCTCCTCCAACGGGCGTCCCCCCACCCCGCGACGCAGGGTGATCGCAAGGGCGCAGCCGGAGACCGGAGGCTGCCGTGGCGCGGGAGGTCCCTTGCAGGTCCCTGGCATGCAGCCGCAGCCGCAGCCCCGGCGACCCCGTTCGGACGCCTCGGGGCCGCCCGGCCGCCGGATACCCCGGCGGCGTCTGGCCGCTCTCGCCTGCGTGACCGCCCTGACCTTCACGGTCAGCACCTCGGCCGGCACGGGCCACCTCGCCCCGGGCGCCACCACGGCCGGAGCCGGCCCGATCGTCCTGTCCCGCAGCTCCGCGCACGGCCCCTGCCTGATCCGCGGCGCCCCTGAGGTCCAGATGTCCGAGGGCATCCCCACCAGCGCCGGCTACGCCCGCTCCACCGGCACCGTCCGCGCCCTCACCCTGATGATCGACTTCTCTGACGCCCCCGGCGAGGGCAAGGCCCTGGACCGCTTCCGGGAGTTCTTCCCGCAGACCCGGCACTGGTTCCGCACCAGCTCCTACGGCCGCCTCGACTACCGGCCCGCGCTCCCGGTCCGGGAGTGGCTGCGGATGCCGAAGTCCTTCCGCGAGTACGGCATAGAGCGCGGCGCCCCCTTCGACCCCGGCTACCGCGCGCTGGTCCAGGACCTCGTGGCCGTGGCCGACCCGAAGGTGGACTTCCGCGCATACGACCTGCTGAACGTACTGGTCACCCCGAACGCCGGCCCCTCCGCCCTCGACACCGTCCTCTCGGTCACCTTCGCCGGCAACCCCGAGGCGCCGACGGCCGACGGCAAACCCGTGGCCAACGCCTCCTTCGTCTACTCCCGCCAGGACGACGGCTCCGGCTCCTACGACCGCACCGGCTACCGCGTCCTCCCCCACGAGAACGGCCACGTCTTCGGCCTGCCCGACCTGTACACCGCGGAGGGCGGGGGCGCGGTCGGCCACTGGGACATCATGAGCGAGGACTGGGGCGCCAACAACGACCTCCTCGGCTGGCACAAGTGGAAACTGGGCTGGCTCGACGCCGCGCAGGTGCACTGCGTAGCGGACCCCGGCACCACGGAGTTCACCCTGACGCCGCTGGCCCGCACGGGCGGCTCCAAGCTGGTCGTCGTACCCCTGGACAGCGGAACCGGCTACGCCGTCGAACTGCGCACCCGCGCCGGCAACGACGAGGCGGTGTGCCGCCCGGGCATCCTGATCTACAAGGTCGACGCCGCGGTGGACACGGGCATGGGCCCGATCACCGTCCAGGACTCCCGCCGCGACAGCGGCGGCTGCACACGCGCGCCGAACGTCCACTCCGAGTTGTCCGACGCACCGTTCGCGCCCGGGGAGACGTTCAGGGATCCGCGGACGGGGGTCGTGATCAAGGTGGTGGGGGCGGAGCCGTCGGGGGACTACCGGGTGCGGGTGACGCGGGGGCCGATAGCGGCAGGTAGCAGGAGGTAGGGGTCCGGCGGGGGTCGGCCCGGCGGGGGTCGATCAGCACGCAGGCGTCGGGCGGATTCCGGGTTCCGGATTACGGTAGGCGTGCCGCGACTGCCGCGACCGCCGTACCGGAGAGCCGATGCCAGCGAAGCCCACGAACGACGCCCACGAGGGGACCGGGACCGGGGTGCCCACCGAGGCGGTCACGCCGCTGATCCGCGGCATCGCGGTCCTTCGGGAGCTGACGGAGTCGAACGGCACCCTGAGCCTCAGCGCCCTCGAACGAGCCACCGGCCTCGCCCGCTCCACGGTCGACCGCATCACGGCCACGCTCGCCCTCATGGACTACGTCCGCGTGGACGGCAGGGACGTGCACCTGGCCCCCCGCCTGATGGAACTGGGCAACGCCTACCTCTCCGCACTGCGCCTCCCCGCCCTCCTCTCCGCCCGGGCGGACGCCCTGGCCGACGAACTGGACGAGTCGGTCTCCCTCGCGGTCGCCGACCGCGACGGCATCCGCTTCATCCACCAGGCGACCCGCCGCCGCGCCATGTCCCTCAGCTTCCGCATCGGCGACCTGCTTCCCGTCGAACGCACCGCACCGGGCCCGCTGTTCGCGACGGAGTGGACGGACACCGACTGGCAGCACTGGCGCGACCGCAGGGCGTCGGACCCGAGGGACCTGTCCTTCACGGCCGTACCGCCGCGCACGTACGGAGCGGACGCACGGGACGACGAGGCCTTCGTCAGCCGCACGGAAGAGGCCGCCGCGAACGGCTGGGCCCTGGACGACCAGCTGATCGAACCGGGCCTGGTGGCGGTCTCGGTACCGGTCCGGTCCCCGCACGCAGGCGACAGCCGGGAGATCGCGTGCGTGGCGAGCGTGGTCAGCCACACGAGCCGGCACACCGCGCACGACCTGCGCACCACCCTGCTGCCGAGGTTGCGGTCGGCGGTGACGGAGATGGAACGCGAACTGCACCGCACACCGCCCCCGGAGCCCGGCCCGCCCCCCTCGAACCTGGCGCTCTGGAC
>KE354170.1 GCA_000415505.1 Streptomyces afghaniensis 772 | reverse complement strand
CGCTGATGCCGAGCGTGGACCCGACGGACAGGTCGACGTTGCGGGTGATGACGACGAGGGACTGGCCGGTGGCGACGAGCACGAGGATCGTCGCGTTCAGCAGCAGGTCCTTGATGCCCTGTTCGGAGAGGAACTCGCTGTTGCCGGCCTGGGTGACGGCGATCATCACCAGGAAGACGACGAGGATGGCGAGTTCGCGCATCTTGAAGACGCGGTCGACCAGCCGCGTGCCGCTCGACTTGGGCACGTCGGCCACGGGGGCCTCTTGGGGAGTGACGACCGTCATGCGGCGGCCCTCCCGGTGGCTGCGGCCATCACGGTTTCCTCGGTGGCGTCGGAGCGTGGGATCTCGGCGGTGAGCCGGCCCTCGTGCATGACCAGCACGCGGTCGGCCATGCCGAGGATCTCGGGCAGGTCGGAGGAGATCATCAGGACGGCCACGCCTTCGGCGGCCAGCTGGGACAGCAGCCGGTGCACCTCGGCCTTGGTGCCGACGTCGATGCCGCGGGTCGGCTCGTCGACGATCAGCACCCTGGGCGCGGTGGCGAGCCACTTGGCGAGCACGACCTTCTGCTGGTTGCCGCCGGACAGGGTGTTGACGGTGTCGGCGATCCGGGCGTACTTGACCTGGAGCTTGACGGCCCAGTCGAGGGAGCGGCTGCGCTCGGCGCCGCGGTCCATCAGGCCCGCCTTCACCGTCGTGCGCAGTCCGGTGAGCCCGATGTTCCGCTCGATGGACATGTCCATCACCAGGCCCTGGGCGCGCCGGTCCTCGGGGACCAGGGCGAGTCCGGCGGACATCGCCGTGGACGGGGCGCCGTTGACCAGGGCCTTGCCGTCCACCGAGACCTCGCCGGCGTCCCAGCGGTCGATGCCGAACACGGCCCGGGCGACCTCCGTGCGTCCGGCGCCGACGAGTCCGGCGAGGCCGACGATCTCGCCGTGCCGTACCTCGAAGGAGACGTCCGTGAACACACCCTCGCGGGTCAGGCGGCGCACGCTCAGGGCGACCTCGCCCGGCTGCACGTCCTGCTTGGGGTAGAGCTCGTCGAGGTCGCGGCCGACCATGCGGCGCACCAGGTCGTCCTCGGTCATGCCCTCCAGCGGCTCGCTGCCGACCAGGGCGCCGTCGCGCAGGGTGGTGACCCGCCGGCAGATCTCGAAGATCTCCTCCAGCCGGTGGGAGATGAACAGCACGGCGGCGCCCTGGTCGCGCAGGGTGCGTACGACGCCGAAGAGGCGGGCGACCTCGCTGCCGGTGAGCGCGGCGGTCGGCTCGTCCATGATCAGGACGCGGGCGTCGAAGGAGAGGGCCTTGGCGATCTCGACGATCTGCTGGTCGGCGATGGACAGGCCGCGGGCGGGCCGGTCGGGATCGAGTTCGACTCCGAGGCGCTCCATGAGGGCGGCGGTCGCGTTGTGCGTGGCCTTGTGGTCGATCCGGCCGAGGGCGCGCCGGGGCTGGCGGCCCATGTAGATGTTCTCGGCGATCGACAGATCGGGGAAGAGCGTGGGCTCCTGGTAGATCACGGCGATGCCGGCGTCGCGGGCGTCGCCGGGGCCGTGGAAGGTGACGGGCGCACCGTCGAGCAGCACCTGGCCGGCGTCCGGCCGGTGCACTCCGGCGAGTGCCTTGATGAGGGTGGACTTGCCGGCACCGTTCTCACCGGCGAGCGCGTGCACCTCCCCGGGGAACAGCTCCAGGGAGACGTCCCGCAGTGCGCGGACCGCGCCGAAGGACTTGGAGACGTCCTTCAGTGCCAGAACCGGGGCCGGACCCGTGGTGGACGGGTGGGTCATGGGGGCTCCTCGACGACGCCGGCGGGACGGCCTCTCGGCGTCGTGGGCGTCGTGAAAGGTTTCAACTGGGTTGCCGGGACGTTAGGCGGGTCGCGCATGTCACGTCAATGGGTTCCGGTCGAAAATGTTTCGAGGACAGAAGGTCACGCCCTGGTCACGAGTAACCGTGTCGACCGGAGGGGTTGACACCCCTTCGGGGGGCCCATAACTTCGCGTCCTGAATCGTTTCATTCGGTGGTCGTTACGACCCGATGCCTCAGGAGCCCTGACGTGACCGAGCTCGCCGCGGTGAAGGCCGCTCTCAAGACCCAGGCAGTCGAGACGCCGTCGTGGGCGTACGGGAACTCGGGCACGCGCTTCAAGGTGTTCGCGCAAGCGGGTGTGCCGCGCAATCCGTACGAGAAACTGGACGACGCGGCGAAGGTGCACGAGTTCACGGGTGTCGCCCCGACGGTCGCCCTGCACATTCCGTGGGACAAGGTCGACGACTACGCGGCGCTGGCGAAGCACGCGGAGCAGAGCGGGGTGAAGCTCGGCGCGATCAACTCCAACACGTTCCAGGACGACGACTACAAGCTCGGGAGCATCTGCCACCCGGAGGCTTCTGTGCGCCGCAAGGCCGTCGACCATCTGCTGGAGTGTGTCGACATCATGGATGCGACGGGTTCGACGGACCTGAAGCTGTGGTTCGCCGACGGGACGAACTATCCCGGGCAGGACGACATCCGGGCCCGGCAGGACCGGCTCGCCGAGGGGCTCGCGGAGGTCTACGAGCGGCTGGGCGACGGGCAGCGGATGCTGCTGGAGTACAAGTTCTTCGAGCCGGCCTTCTACTCGACCGATGTGCCGGACTGGGGCACCGCGTACGCCCACTGCCTGAAGCTCGGGCCGAAGGCGCAGGTCGTCGTCGACACCGGGCATCACGCGCCGGGCACCAATATCGAGTTCATCGTGGCGACGCTTTTGCGGGAGGGGAAGCTCGGAGGGTTCGACTTCAACTCGCGGTTCTACGCGGATGACGACCTGATGGTGGGTGCGGCGGACCCCTTCCAGCTGTTCCGGATCATGTACGAGGTCGTGCGGGGCGGCGGGTTCTCGCCCGACGTCGCGTTCATGCTCGACCAGTGCCACAACATCGAGGCGAAGATCCCGGCGATCATCCGGTCGGTGATGAACGTGCAGGAGGCGACGGCGAAGGCGCTTCTGGTCGACGGGGACGCGTTGGGTGCGGCGCAGCGCAGCGGGGATGTGCTGGAGGCGAATGCCGTGCTGATGGATGCGTACAACACGGATGTGCGGCCGTTGCTGCGGGAGGTGCGGGAGGAGATGGGGTTGGACCCCGAGCCCATTGCGGCGTACCGGCGGTCCGGGTGGGCCGAGCAGATCGTGGCCGAGCGGGTTGGTGGGCAGCAGGCCGGCTGGGGAGCGTGAGCGTCTGCCGGGTTCTGTTTGATTTCGGGCTGCGGGCCGGTTGTGGCTGGTCGCGCAGTTCCCCGCGCCCCTGAACTACACACCCTCCGTTGCAAAGGAACTGTCATGGCAACCCATCCCGAAGCTGCCGCTCTGCTGGCCCGGTCGCACCGGCTCGGGGCCGATCCGCGTAACACCAACTACGCCGGAGGCAACGCCTCCGCCAAGGGCACCGAGATCGACCCCGTGACCGGTGGTGACGTCGAGTTGATGTGGGTCAAGGGGTCCGGTGGGGATCTCGGGACGCTGACCGAGGCCGGGCTCGCCGTGCTGCGGCTGGACCGGATGCGGGCGCTCGTCGACGTCTACCCGGGCGTGGAGCGCGAGGACGAGATGGTCGCCGCGTTCGACTACTGCCTGCACGGGAAGGGCGGCGCGGCTCCCTCCATCGACACGGCCATGCACGGGCTGGTCGAGGCCGCCCACGTCGATCACCTCCACCCGGACTCCGGTATCGCGCTGGCGTGTGCCGCCGACGGGGAGAAGCTGACCGCCGAGTGTTTCGGGGACAGTGTCGTGTGGGTGCCGTGGCGGCGGCCCGGATTCCAGCTGGGGCTGGACATCGCCGCCGTGAAGGAGGCCAATCCGCAGGCCATCGGGTGCATTCTCGGCGGACACGGGATCACCGCCTGGGGCGACACGTCCGAGGAGTGCGAGCGGAACTCGCTGCACATCATCCGGACCGCGGAGAAGTTCCTCGCCGAGCGCGGCAAGGACGAGCCCTTCGGGCCGGTGATCGAGGGGTACGCCGCGCTGGGTGCCGGGGAGCGCCGGGAGCGGGCCGCCGCACTCGCGCCGTACGTCCGTGCCCTCGCCTCCCAGGACCGGCCTCAGGTCGGGCACTTCAACGACTCCGAGGTGGTCCTCGACTTCCTCGCGAGCGCCGAGCATCCGCGGCTTGCCGCGCTGGGCACCTCCTGCCCGGACCACTTCCTGCGGACCAAGGTGCGGCCGCTGGTCCTCGACCTGCCGCCGACGGCTCCGCTCGACGAGGCGATCGCCCGGCTGAAGGAGCTGCACGCGGAGTACCGCGAGGAGTACGCCGCCTACTACCAGCGGCACGCCTTGCCCGACTCCCCCGCCATGCGCGGCGCCGACCCGGCGATCGTGCTGGTCCCGGGCGTGGGCATGTTCAGCTTCGGCAAGGACAAGCAGACCGCCCGGGTGGCCGGCGAGTTCTACGTCAACGCCATCAATGTGATGCGCGGGGCGGAGGCCGTGTCCACGTACGCGCCGATCGAGGAGTCCGAGAAGTTCCGCATCGAGTACTGGGCGCTGGAGGAGGCCAAGCTCCAGCGGATGCCGAAGCCCAAGGCGCTCGCGACGCGGGTGGCGCTGGTGACCGGTGCCGGCAGCGGGATCGGGAAGGCCATCGCGCACCGGCTCGCGGCCGAGGGAGCGTGTGTGGTCGTCGCGGACCTCAACGGTGACAACGCCCAGGCCGTCGCCGAGGAGCTGGGCGGTCCGGACAAGGCCGTCGCCGTGACCGTGGACGTGACGTCCGAGGAGCAGATCGCCGAGGCGTTCAAGGCTGCCGTGCTGGCGTTCGGCGGTGTCGATCTGGTCGTCAACAACGCCGGTATCTCGATCTCCAAGCCGCTGCTGGAGACCTCGGCGAAGGACTGGGACCTCCAGCACGACATCATGGCGCGCGGGTCCTTCCTCGTGTCGCGGGAAGCGGCGCGGGTGATGATCGCGCAGGAGCTGGGCGGCGACATCGTCTACATCGCGTCGAAGAACGCCGTGTTCGCCGGGCCCAACAACATCGCCTACTCGGCCACCAAGGCCGACCAGGCCCATCAGGTGCGGCTGCTCGCCGCCGAGCTGGGGGAGCACGGCATCCGCGTCAACGGCGTGAACCCCGACGGTGTGGTGCGCGGCTCCGGGATCTTCGCCGGCGGCTGGGGCGCCAAGCGGGCCGCCGTGTACGGGGTCGAGGAGGAGAAGCTCGGCGAGTTCTACGCCCAGCGGACCATCCTCAAGCGTGAGGTGCTCCCCGAGCATGTCGCGAACGCGGTCTTCGCCCTCACCGGCGGCGACCTGACCCACACCACCGGGCTGCACATCCCGGTCGACGCCGGCGTCGCGGCCGCCTTCCTGCGGTGAGCGCGGCCGTGAAGTCGTACGCCGCGGTCGACCTCGGCGCGTCCAGCGGGCGCGTCATGGCCGGCCGCGTCGGACCCGACAGCCTGGAGCTGACCGAGGCACACCGCTTCCCGAACCGGCCCGTGCGCGTGCCCGAGGGGCTGCGCTGGGACGTGCTCGGTCTGTACGCGGGGGTGCTGGAGGGGCTGAAGGCGGCCGGGCAGGTCGACTCCGTCGGGATCGACAGCTGGGCCGTGGACTACGGGCTGCTCGACGCGGACGGGGCGCTGCTCGGCAATCCCGTGCACTACCGGGACGCCCGGACGGAGGGGGTCGCGGAGAAGGTGTGGGCGACCGTCCCGGCGGACGAGCTGTACGCGGCGACCGGGTTGCAGTACGCGCCCTTCAACACCGTGTACCAGCTGACGGCGGCCCGCTCCTCGGCCCAGCTGTCCTCCGCCCGGCGGCTGCTGCTCATCCCCGACCTCCTGACGTACTGGCTCACCGGCGAGCAGGGCACCGAGCTCACCAACGCCTCGACGACCCAGTTGATCGACCCCCGGACGCGCGACTGGTCGTACGACGTCGCCTCGCGGCTGGGTATCGACCTGAGCCTGTTCGCGCCGCTGCGGCAGCCCGGTGATCCGGCGGGTGTGTTGCGGGAGGCGGTGCTGGAGGAGACCGGGCTGACCGGGCCCGTGCCCGTGACGGCGGTCGGGTCGCACGACACCGCGTCGGCGGTGGCCGCCGTACCCGCCGGGCGGGAGCGGTTCGCGTACATCTGCACCGGCACCTGGTCCCTGGCCGGTCTGGAGCTGGACGCGCCGGTGCTGACCGAGGAGAGCCGGACGGCCAACTTCACCAACGAGCTGGGTCTGGACGGCACCGTCCGGTATCTGCGCAACATCATGGGGCTGTGGCTGCTCCAGGAGTGCGTGCGGGCCTGGGGCGACCCGGACCTCGGCGCGCTGCTGCTGGAGGCGTCCAAGGTGGAGGCGCTGCGGTCGGTCGTGGACGCCGGTGACCCGGCGTTTCTCGCGCCGGGGCGGATGCCGGAGCGGATCGCCGAGGCGTGCCGGGCTTCGGGGCAACCGGTGCCGGAGTCGCCGGCCGAGGTGACGCGCTGCATCCTCGACTCCCTCGCCCTCGCCCACCGCAAGGCGATCCAGGACGCGCAGCGGCTCGCCGGGCATCCGGTCGACGTGGTGCACGTGGTGGGCGGCGGGACGCGCAACGCGCTGCTGTGCCAGCTGACCGCCGACGCCTGCGGGCTGCCGGTGGTGGCGGGGCCGACCGAGGCCGCCGCCCTGGGGAACGTGCTCGTGCAGGCGCGGGCCCACGGTCTGGCCGGTGACCTGGCGGGGATGCGGCGGCTGCTCGTCCGTACCCAGCCGCTCACGCGGTACGAGCCGCGCGGCGGGGCCGAGCGGTGGCGCGCCGCGCAGGACCGGCTCGCCGGTCGCGCCGCGCAGGACCGGCTCGCCGGGGACTGACGGGGTCTCCCCCGGGCCCCGTCCCCGGACTACGCTGCAACTCATCCGATGATCGACCACAAGGAGCCGCGATGCGTGTCGCCCTGTTCCTGACCTGCGTCAACGACACGCTGTATCCGGACACCGGTCGCGCCGTGGTGAAACTGCTGACCAGACTGGGCGTCGACGTCGACTTCCCGATGGCGCAGACCTGCTGCGGCCAGGCGCACTACAACACCGGATACCGTCACGAGGCGGAGCCGCTCGCCCGGCACTTCTCCGATGTCTTCGGCGAGTACGAGGCGATCGTGACGCCGTCCGGGTCGTGCGGGGCGATGGTGCGCGAGCTGTATCCGCGGATGGGCGAGCGGGCCCGGGCCGAGGGGCGCGGGGACACCCTCGCGGCCACGCTGGCGCCGGTGGTGCCGAAGACGTACGAGCTCACGGAGTTCCTGGTCGACGTGCTGGGCGTGACGGACGTCGGGGCGTACTACCCGCACAAGGTGACGTACCACCCGACCTGTCACGGCCTGCGCGGGCTGGGCCTCGGCGACCGGCCGCGGCGGCTGCTGCAGGCCGTGAAAGGGCTGGAGCTGGCCGAGCTGCCGGGGGCGGACGAGTGCTGCGGGTTCGGCGGCACCTTCGCGCTGAAGAACGCCGACGTCTCGGCGGCCATGGGCGCCGACAAGGTGCGCAACGCCGAGTCGACGGGCGCCGAGGTGCTGTGCGCGGCCGACAACTCCTGTCTGATGCACATCGGCGGGACCATGACCCGGCTGCGGACCGGCATGCGGCCGGTGCACATCGCGGAGATCCTGGCGAGCACGGAGGAGGAACCGGCCGTATGAGCGGAACGTTCGTCGGGATGCCGGCGTTTCCGGAGGCCGCGCGGGAGGCCGTGGGCAACAAGACGCTGCGCGGCAATCTGCGGCACGCCACGCACACCATCCGCGCCAAGCGGGCCAAGGCCGTGACGGAGGTGTCCGACTGGGCCGAGCTGCGCGAGGCGGGCAAGCGGATCAAGGACCACACGCTGCGTCATCTCGACCGCTACTTGGAGCAGTTGGAGGAGGCGGTGACCGCGGCCGGCGGCATCGTCCACTGGGCGGCAGACGCGGCCGAGGCCAACGAGATCGTCACCCAGCTCGTGAAGATGACCGGGGAGTCGGAGGTCGTCAAGGTCAAGTCGATGGCCACGCAGGAGATCGGGCTCAACGAGGCGCTTCAGGCCGAGGGCATCCGCGCCTACGAGACGGATCTCGCCGAGCTGATCGTGCAGTTGGGCAAGGACCGGCCCTCGCACATCCTCGTCCCGGCCATCCACCGCAACCGCGGCGAGATCCGCGACATCTTCTCCCGGGAGATGAGCGAGTGGGGCCGCCCGGCCCCCGAGGGGCTCACCGACACGCCCGCCGAACTCGCCGAGGCGGCCCGGCTGCACCTGCGGGAGAAGTTCCTGCGGGCCAAGGTCGGCATCTCCGGGGCCAACTTCATGGTCGCCGAGACGGGCACGCTGGTCGTCGTCGAGTCGGAGGGCAACGGCCGGATGTGCCTGACGCTGCCCGAGACGCTGATCTCGGTCGTCGGCATCGAGAAGATCGTGCCGACGTGGCGGGACCTGGAGGTGTTCCTCCAGACCCTCCCCCGCTCCTCGACGGCGGAGCGCATGAACCCGTACACGTCGACGTGGACCGGCACGACCGAAGGGGACGGGCCGAGCGCCTTCCATCTGGTGCTGCTGGACAACGGCCGCACCGACACCCTCGCCGACGAGGTCGGCCGGCAGGCGCTGCGCTGCATCCGCTGCTCGGCGTGTCTCAACGTGTGCCCGGTGTACGAGCGGGCCGGCGGCCACGCCTACGGCTCGGTGTACCCGGGGCCGATCGGCGCGATCCTCAGCCCCCAACTGCGGGGCACGGGCAGTGAGATCGACGCCTCGCTGCCGTACGCGTCCTCGCTGTGCGGGGCGTGCTACGAGGTGTGCCCGGTCGCCATCGACATCCCCGAGGTGCTGGTGCACCTGCGGGAACGGGTCGTGGAGGGCGGGGAGGTCACCCGGGAGGGCAACAAGGTCGTGCTGCGGCCCGCGAAGGGGCATGCCGCCGAGCGGGCGGCGATGCGCGCGGCCCGCTGGGCGTTCACGCACCCGGGCGCGCTGCGCACCGGCCAGCGCGCCGCCTCCCGGACCCGGCGCTTCCATCCCCGTACGCTGCCGGGCCCGGGCAAGGCGTGGAGCGGGACCCGGGATCTGCCGCCGGTGCCGGCCGAGCCGTTCCGGGACTGGTGGCAGCGCACGCGTGGTGGGAAGGGCGGGGCCGAGTGAACAGCAAGGAACGGATTCTGGGCCGGGTGCGGCGCGCGCTGGCGGACGTACCGCGGGACGATCCGCCGTACGAGCAGGCGGTTGCGCGTGACTACGCGCGCGAGCACGGGGATCGGAGTGTCGAGGAGACCGTCGAACTGCTCGCCGAGAACCTGGCGGACTATCGGGCGATCGTGCACCGTACGGACGCCGAGGGGCTGGCCGGGCTGATCGCGGGGCTGCTGGAGAAGCGCGGGTCGACGTCGGTGCTCGCGCCGCCCGGGCTGGACGAGGGGTGGCTGGCGGCGACCGGTGTGACGCGGGTGGCGGACCGGGCGGAGAGCACGCCGCACGAACTCGACCGGGTGGACAGCGTGGTGACGGCCTGTGCGGTCGCGATCGCGGAGACCGGGACGATCGTGCTGGACGGCTCGCCCGACCAGGGCCGCCGCCGGATCACCCTCGTCCCGGACCACCACGTCTGTGTCGTGCGCGTCCCCGGCCAGGTCGTGTCGTCCGTACCGCAGGGCCTGGAACGCCTGGACCCGGCACGGCCGTTGACCTGGATCTCCGGGCCGTCGGCGACCAGTGACATCGAACTCGACCGGGTCGAGGGGGTGCACGGGCCGCGCACGCTGGAGGTGATCCTGGTGGGAGAGGCCTGACTCGTCGCCGGGGCCCGCTCGCGGCCCTGCACCCTGTCCCGAGCCGCGGGGTGTCGCTGAATACACCCCGCGATACGGGTTCTGCGGCCAGTGTGGGCGAGTCTCGTTCTCCGTAGCGTCGTCGGCGAGGCACAGGGCGTGCCGGCCGAAGGGGGACGACGATGTTGCGCAACGGCTCACGACAGGACCAGGGCCCGGGACCCGCGGCCGAAGCGCTGCGGCTGGTCAAGGTCACCAAGACGTACGGGAGCGCCGACAGCGCCGTGACCGCGCTGGACGGTGTGACGCTCGGTCTGGGGCGGGGCACGTTCACGGCGGTGATGGGGCCGTCCGGTTCCGGCAAGTCGACGCTGTTGCAGTGCGCTGCGGGTCTCGACCGGCCCGACAGCGGGATCGTGCGGGTCGACGGCACTGAGCTGACGGGCGGCGGTGAGGCCGAGCTGACGAAGTTCCGGCGCGGCCGGATCGGGTTCGTGTTCCAGCAGTACAACCTGCTGGAGACGCTGACCGTCGCGCAGAACACGGTGCTGCCGCTGAAGCTGGCGGGGCGGCGCGTGGACCGGCGGCGGGTCCGGGAGGTGCTGACGGCCGTGGGGCTGGGCGACCGGCTCGGGCATCGACCGGACCAGTTGTCGGGCGGTCAGCGCCAGCGGGTCGCCATCGCCCGGGCGCTGGTCACCGAGCCGCGGGTGATCTTCGCGGACGAGCCGACGGGCGCGCTGGACACCCGCAGCGCGCGGGACGTGCTGCGGCTGCTGCGGGAGGCGGTGCGAGAGCACGGCCGGACGGTGGTGATGGTGACGCACGACCCGGTCGCCGCCTCGTACGCCGACAGCGTGCTGTTCCTCGCGGACGGCCGGCTGGCGGGCCGGATGGACGGCCCGACGGCGGACGCGGTCGCCGAGCGGCTCGCGCACCTGGGCGACGACGTGCCGGCGGGGGTGTGAGCCGTGTTCGTTCTCGCGATGCGGTCGATACGGCAGCGGCCGGGGCGGTTCCTCGCAACCCTGCTGTCCGCGTTCCTGGGCGCGGCGGTCATCATGACGTTCAACTCGATGCACGACACGGCCGGGCAGCCGGGTGTGGACCCGGTGAGCTCGGAGACGTTGTCCACCGCTGCGGGCGTGGTCGGCGGCTACGGCACCCTGCTGGTGTTCTTCGCGATCGCCTCGACGCTGACGGTGAACGTGCGTCAGCGGGCCGCCGAGATGGAGCTGTTGCGCTGTTCGGGGGCGACTCCGGCGCAGCTCAAGCGGATGGTGGTGGGCGAGGCGGTGGCCGTGGCCCTGGCGATCGGACCGGCGATGCTCGGCGGCCGGGCGCTGCTCGGCGTGTTCCAGGACAGCGGACAGGTCGCCCGGTCCGTCGACCACTCCTTCGGTCCGGTGGCGTTGCAGACCGGTGCCGGCATCACGCTGCTGGCCGCCGCCGGTGCCGCGTTCCTCGCCGTGCGGCGGGCGACGGGCGGGAGCCGGCGGCGGGGCAGGGCGCGGAGGGTCCTCGCCTATGCGGCTCTGGTGGCCGGTGCGGTGTCCGTGACCTCGACGTTCGTGTTCTCGGCGACGGACGCGGCACTGATGGCGCCGCCGGCCTACGGGGCGATCCTGCTGTCCGTCGGATGCGCGCTGAAGGCACCGCGACTGCTGGCGGCGGTGCTGGACCGGCTGCCGCTCGGCGGCGCGAGCGGCTGGCTGGCGGTGCGCAATCTGCGTGAGCGGGCCGGGCAGCTCGCCGGGATCCTGATGTCACTGATCCTGTTCACCGCCGTCGCCACGGCGACGCTGACCATGCAGGCCGTGGAGAGCGACGCCCTCGCGGCCTCGGGGTCCGTGAAGTCGGTCGACGCGAAGAACCTGGAGACGCTCAACTTCACGGTCGTCGGCATCATCGTGGTCTTCGTCTGCCTGATGCTGGTCAACTCCCTCTACGCGGCGACCACGTACCGGGACCGGGAGTTCGGGCAGCAGCGCCTCGCCGGGGCCACCCCCGGGCAGGTGCTGGGCGTGGTGGGGGCCGAGGGGCTGGTCCTGACGGTCACCGGTGTGTGCTTCGGCACGCTGGCGGCGCTGGCGGGGATCGTCCCGTTCACCGTGGTCCGCACCGACGCGGTGCTGCCGGACCAGGCGTTCGGCGTGTGGCTCGGGGTCGTGGCGGTCGCGGCGGCGGTGACGCTGGGGACGGGTCTGGGCACGGCCCGGCGGGTGCTGCGCACTCCCGCGGTGCGGGCGGTGACCTCGGCGGCGTGACCCCCGTGACAGCCTCGGTGAACAAGCGCTTAGATAGGTACGCCGTCAGACAGGTACTCCGTCCGCTGTCGCCGCCGACCCGGGAGGCCCCCGTTGTTCAAAACCGTCGACGACGTCTCCGCACGTCTGGCCGAGACCGGCTATCTCGCCTCGCCCGCCGTCGCCACGACCGTCTTCCTCGCCGACCGGCTGGGCAAGCCGCTGCTGGTGGAGGGCCCGGCAGGCGTCGGCAAGACGGAGCTCGCCAAGGCCGTGGCCGAGGTGGCGGGAGCGCGGCTGGTGCGCCTCCAGTGCTACGAGGGGGTCGACGAGTCCCGGGCCCTGTACGAGTGGAACCACGCCAAGCAGCTCCTGCGCATCAGCGCGGGCCGCGACGAGACGTGGGACGAGACGCGCACCGACATCTTCAGCGAGGAGTTCCTGCTCACACGGCCGCTGCTGACCGCCATCCGGGGCGACGACCCGAAGGTGCTGCTGATCGACGAGACCGACAAGGCGGACGTCGAGGTGGAGGGCCTGCTCCTGGAGGTGCTCAGCGACTTCCAGGTGACCGTGCCCGAGCTGGGCACCATCACCGCGACGCGCCGCCCCTTCGTCGTCCTCACGTCCAACGCGAGCCGGGAGCTGTCCGAGGCGCTGCGCCGCCGCTGTCTCTTCCTCCACATCGGTTTCCCCGAGGAGGAGCTGGAGCGCCGGATCGTACGGCTGAAGGTGCCGGCCCTCGACGAGACGCTGGCCCGCTCGGTCGTCCGGGTCGTGGGCGCGCTGCGGGCGATGGACCTGCGCAAGGTGCCGTCGGTCGCCGAGACCATCGACTGGGCGCGCACGCTGCTCGCGCTCGGCGCGGACACCCTGGACGAGACGGTCGTGCGGGCCACCCTCGGTGTGCTCCTCAAGCACCAGGACGACGTGCTCAAGGCGACCGCCAAGCTCGACCTGGACGCCCTGTGACCACGGCGGCGGGTGTCGCGGAGCGGCTGACCTCCCTGGTCGGGGCGCTGCGCGCGCACGGCATCCGGATCGGCACCGGCGAGACGGTCGACGCGGCGCGGGCGGTCGAGGCGCTCGGCCTCGCGGACCGGGAGCTGCTGCGCGAGGGGCTCGCGGCGACTCTGCTGCACGGCACCGGGCAACGGCAGGTGTTCGACCCGGTCTTCGACCTGTACTTCCCGCGCGGCGTCGGCGGCCCGGAGCAGCGGGCCGCGGGACGGGAGGATCTGCGCGACCGGCTGGCGGCCGCACTCGCCGCCGACGACCAGGCGCTGCTGGGGCGGCTGGCGGTCGAGGCGGTCGACGGTTTCGGCGGCTACGGTTCCGCGCCGGAGTCGGACGGCTGGTCGTCGTACCAGACGCTGGAACGGCTGCGCCCGCAGACCCTGCTCGCCCGGGTCCGCGACGACGTGCGCGGCCAGGGCGGGAGTTCCGGTTTCGCGGACCGGCTGCTGGAGGACGAGATCCGGCGGCGTATCGAGACCTTCCGCGCGCTGGTGGCGGCGGAGGCGCGGCGCCGGGTCGCCGAGCGGCGCGGCCGGGACGAGATCGCCCGGCGGGCGGTGGCCCCGACCGCCGACCAGGTCGACTTCCTGTTCGCCGGGAAGGCCCGGCTGGCCGAGCTGCGCAGGACGGTTCAGCCGCTCGCCCGCAAGCTCGCGACCCGGCTCGCGGCCCGCCGCCGCCGCGCTTCCCGGGGCGCGATCGACCTGCGGCGGACCCTGCGCGGTTCGCTGTCGACGGGCGGCGTGCCGATGAAGCCGGTGCTGCGCAGACGGCGTCCCGCCCGACCCGAACTGGTGCTGCTGTGCGATGTGTCGGGATCGGTGTCCGGCTTCTCCGACTTCACGATGCTGCTGGTGCAGGCGGTGCACGACCAGTTCAGCAAGGTGCGGGTGTTCGCCTTCGTCAACCGGATCGACGAGGTGACCGGGCTCCTCCGGCACGGCACCGCTGACCCGGAAGGACTCAGCGCCCGTATCCAGGCGGAGGCCACGCTCACGGGCTGGCACGGCAGCAGCGACTACGGCATGGCACTGGGCGAGTTCGCGGAGCGGTACGGCGACGCGGTCGGCCCGCGCACGACCGTGTTCGTCCTCGGTGACGCCCGTACGAACATGAGCGATCCGAACCTGCCGGCCGTCCGGCAGATCGCCGAACGGGCCCGCCGTGTCTACTGGTTGAACCCCGAGCAGCGTTCGCGCTGGGGCACGGGCGATTCCGCCGCGCCCGCCTACGCCGAGCTGGTCGAGATGCACGAGTGCCGCACCGCCCGGCAGCTGAGTGCCCTGGTGGGGCGGCTGCTGCCGGTGTGATCAGGCGGCGGCGAGCTGCGGGTAGAGGGCGGCGGGGTCGGCCGCCAGCCCCGCCTTGACCTGCCGCGAGATGTCGTCGGCCAGGACCTCGAAGGCACCCGACGCGATCCCGTCGAGGGCCTGGGCCGCGACACTCTCGGCGGTGGACTTCGGGGCGTCGACGCCGGCGGTCAGATCGGTGTCGACGTACCCGACGTGCAGGCCGGTGACCTCGATGCCACGCGGCTTCAGGTCGAGTCGCAGCGAGTTGGTCTGGGACCAGAAGGCGGCCTTGGACGCGCTGTAGGAGCCGGCGAGTCCGATCCACGACAGCACGGAGTGGACGTTGAGGAGGTGGCCGCCGCCGTTGCGCTCGATGACGGGGACGAAGGCCCGGGTCACCAGGAGCGGCCCGTAGAAGTTGGTCTCGAACTCGCGCCGGACGTCCTCGACGGGCGAGTCGAGGAAGTTCGCGTTCACCGACGCGCCCGCGTTGTTGATCAGCAGGGTGACGTCCTGCGCCTGCTCGGCGGCCGCCGCGACGGACGCCGGGTCGGTCACCTCCAGCGCGAGCGGCACGGCGTCGGGGTGCGTGACGGTGCGCGGGTCGCGGGCGGTGGCGTACACCTTCTTCGCGCCCCGCTCGTACAGTTCCGCGACCAGGGCCCGGCCGATGCCGCGGCTGCCGCCGGTGACCAGGGCTACGGAACCTTCGATGGCGGTCATGGGTCTCCCTCGCATCATCAACACTAGAAACCGATCGGTTTCCCTTCCCGGGAAGTGTAAACCGATCGGTTTCTCAGAGCAAGGACGGCCCCTCGGCCTCGGTGGACGCGGGCTACTCCTTCTTCGCGAACTCCCTCGCCGTCTGCCCCTGGAAGTCGTAGACCACGGCCTGCTCGTCGCCCACGACCCAGGCGTCGTGCCCGGGCGAGACGACGTAGACGTCGCCGGGGCCGACCTCGGTCTCGCCGCCGTCGTCCATGCGGATGTGCATGCGGCCTTGGAGGACGTAGCCGTTGTGGTGCATCTGGCAGGTGGCGGTGCCCGCGATCGGGGCCACGGACTCGGTCCAGCGCCAGCCGGGCTCGAACGTCGCCACGGCGAAGTCGAGATCCGTCATGTGGACGGCTTCCATGTGACCGCGGGGGAAATCACGCCGCTCGTCCGGCTTGTCGAGCGTCTTCACTTCCAGCATGACGCGCTCCCTTCAGGCCGCGGTGCCCCGCGGCCGGGCCCGGTCACCCGGCGGCCCTGGACACCGCCGTCGGCGGCCGGCCCCCTACCCCTCAATCGTCCGCCGGTCCATCCGGGGCCGCCAACCGGGGGAATGCCTGATCAGGCCTCGCTTCCGCAGAGCTCGGCGAAGCGCCCGGCGTCGATGTTGCCGCCGGAGAGGATGACGCCGACGCGGTGCGGGAGCGGGCCCGCGCGGCCGGTGAGCAGGGCCGCCAGCGGGGTGGCGCCGCTCGGCTCGAGGACGATCTTCAGGCGTTCGAAGGCGAACCTCATGGCGTCCCGGATCTCGTCGTCGGTGACCAGGACGACGTCGTCGACGAGCCGCCGGTTGACGGAGAAGGTGAGTTCGCCGGGCGTGTGCAGGGCCTGGCCGTCGGCGATGGTGTACGGGACCGGGATACTGATGCGCCGGCCCGCCTCCAGCGAGCGCTTGGTGTCGTCCCCGGCCTCCGGTTCGACACCGATCATGCGGATGTCCGGGTGCAGCCCCTTGGCCACCGTGGCACTGCCGGCCATAAGCCCGCCACCACCGACCGGTGTCAGCAGCGCCCCCAACTCCCCCACGTCTTCAAGAAGTTCGAGTGCCGCCGTGCCCTGTCCGGCCATGACGTGCGGATGCTCGTACGGCGGGATGACGGCGAGACCCCGCTCGGCGGCCAGGGCCTCGGCGATGGCGACGCGGTCGCCGGTGTAGCGGTCGTAGGTGACGATCTCGGCGCCGTAGCCGGCGGTGGCCGCCCGCTTCGAGGGCGGGGCGTCCTCCGGCATGACGATCACGGCCGTGGTGCCGAGCTCGCGGGCGGCCAGGGCGACGGCCTGGGCGTGGTTGCCGGAGGAGTAGGCGGCGATCCCCCGGGACAGCTGGTCTGGGGCGAGGCGGGAGGCGGCGTTGTAGGCGCCGCGGAACTTGAAGGCGCCGACGCGCTGGAAGTTCTCGCACTTGAGGTGGATCTCGGCGCCGGCGAGCGCGTCCAGAGTGCGGGAGCGCAGGACGGGCGTGCGGTGGGCGACGCCCTGGAGCCGGGCGGCGGCGTCCCGGACGTCGTCGAGGGTGACCGGTGGGGTGATGGTCGTCACGCGTGTCCTCCAGCGGAAATGCCGGCAGCCGCACTGCGGGCGGCCCGGGCCTGGGAAAGGTAGTTGTAGGCGGAGGCGCGGGAGATGCCGAGCCGGGCGGCGACCTGCTCGACCGCGCCGCGCACGGCGAAGACCCCGCGCGTGTCGAGTCCGCCGAACAGTTCAAGGCGCTCGGCGCGGTCGAGCTCCGCCCAGCTGCCCCGCTGTTTCGACTGGTGGGCGTCGACGAGGGCGTCGACGACGGAGTCGATGTCGTTGCCGAAGGTGGTGGTCGGCAGCTCCGCGGGGGCCGCGCCGAGTCCGGCGAGGGCGCCGAGCAGGCCGTGGACCTGGCTGACGGCGCCGACGTCCACGTTGACGCAGAGCGCGCCGAAGACGGCTCCCGCGGAGTCCCGCAGGACCATCGTGGAGGACTTCACCAGCGTCCCGTTCCGGGTGCGGGTGACGTAGTTCAGTTCGTCGGCCGCCTCGTCCCCGTGGGAGAGGACACGCATGCCGATCTCGCTCATCGCGCCGCCCACCGTCCGCCCGGTCACCGATCCGGCCACGGCGACGACCGACTGCTCCGGCTTCCGGTAGTCGTGCAGCACGACTTCACAGACCTGCCCGAAGGTCGCGGCGATCCCGTCGACGACCGGTTTCAGCGCGGCGAGGATCGCATCCCGTTCCGCGGTCAGAGCCTCTCTCATGAATCTAGACTACAGATCCAGGTGCTGGACCACCAGTCCAGATCTCCCCCAACGAATGGCAATGGTTTTCACATGACTTCGGCCAGAACCTGCTCTTGACATTCATTCCCATCTAGCGTGGCGCGTGCCGAACACCCGGCACCCCCTCTGCACATCCGTCATGGAGGAGCCATGCCCCTGTCCACGTCCCGCCGCCTGGCGCTGCTGACCAGCGCGTCACTGGCCCTTCTCGCGGGCTGCGGCAGCTCTGCGGACTCCGCCGACGCCAAGAGCACCTCGGCCAAGGTGCCCGTGGTCGCCTCCACGAACGTCTACGGCGACATCGTGCGCAGCATCGGCGCCGACAAGGTCGACGTCACCTCGGTCATCAGCGACCCCGACCAGGACCCGCACTCCTACGAGGCCGACACGCAGAACCAGTTGGCCCTCTCCAAGGCGAAGGTCGTCGTCGAGAACGGCGGCGGCTACGACGACTTCGTCGACCGCATGCTCAAGAGCGGCCACAACGACTCCGCCCAGGTGATCAACGCCGTGCGGGTGTCCGGCAAGACCGCACCGAAGGGCGGCGAGCTGAACGAGCACGTCTGGTACGACTTCCCCACCGTCGCCCGCGTCGCCGACCGCATATCCGCGGCCCTCGCCAAGGCCGACCCGGCCGACGCGTCCGCCTTCAGGAAGAACGCCACGGCCTTCAAGGCCGAGCTCACGCCATTGGAGGCGAAGGAGGCCCGGATCAAGAAGGAGCACGGCGGTGCGGCGGTGGCGATCACCGAGCCCGTACCGCTGTACATGACAGAGGCGAGCGGCCTGGTGAACAGGACGCCCGCGGCGTTCAGCGAGGCGATCGAGGAGGGCGACGACGTCTCGCCCCGGGTCCTCCAGGAGAGTCTGGCCCTGTTCAGCGGCGGGAAGGTCAAGGTGCTCGTCTACAACGAGCAGACCTCCGGCCCGCAGACCGAGAAGTCCGAAGCGGCGGCCAAGGCGGCCGGCATCCCCGTCGTGCCCGTCACCGAGACCCTGCCGAAGGGCAAGGACTACCTTGGCTGGATGACCGCCAACGTCGACGCGCTCGCGAGCGCGCTGGCCAAGTGACCCCGGTGTCCCGGCAGGACGGCACGCCCGTCGTCAGTCTGCGCGACGGGGCCCTGTCCTACGGCGACCGCACGGTGTGGAGCGGCCTCGACCTCGACGTACGGCCCGGGGAGTTCCTGGCCGTGCTGGGGCCGAACGGGGCGGGCAAGACCAGTTTCGTACGGGCGCTGCTGGGCCGTCGGCCGCTGTCCGCCGGGACGCTGACCGTCCTCGGCCGGCCCGCTCGGGACGCCGCCCGGCACCTCGGCTACGTCCCGCAGCAGGCGGCGCTGTCCGCGCAGGCCATGCTGCGTGCCCGGGACCTCGTGCGGTTCGGCATCGACGGGCACCGCTTCGGCCCGCGTCTGCGCACCGGCCCGGTCCGCCGCCGGGTGGACGAGATCCTCGAGTCGGTCGGGGCCGCGGCCTACGCCGACGTCCCGCTCGGCATGCTGTCCGGCGGCGAGCGGCAACGCGTGCGCATCGGGCAGGCCCTGGCGACCGAACCGCGCATTCTGCTGTGCGACGAGCCGCTGCTGTCGCTCGACCTGCACCACCAGCGGGCCGTCACCGGTCTGATCGACGCCCGGCGCCGCTCCCACGGCACGGCGGTGGTCTTCGTGACGCACGAGATCAACCCGGTGCTGGGGATGGTCGACCGGGTGCTGTACCTGGCCCCGGGCGGCCACCGGGTCGGCTCCCCGGACGAGGTACTGACCTCCGAGTCGCTGTCCCTGCTCTACGGCACGCAGGTCGACGTGGTGCGCGTGCGGGGCCGGGTCGTCGTCGCCGGGGCCCCCGACGAGCCGGCCGCGCCGCCGCACCATCCCGGGCAGGTTCACGAGACGGACGGAGTGCGCGCATGACGCTCGCCGACGGGGTCTGGCACCAGATCTTCGACTTCACGGACTACGGCGAACTCCTGGCCCTGGTCCGCAACTCGCTCATCGCGGGCGTGGCACTGGGGCTCGTGGGCGGGCTGGCCGGGGTCTTCGTCCTGATGCGGGACCTGCCGTTCGCGGTGCACGGCATCAGCGAGCTGTCCTTCGCGGGCGCGTCGGCCGCGTTGCTGCTGGGCGCGAACATCGTGGCGGGCTCGATCGCCGGTTCGCTCCTCGCGGCCGGGGCCATCGGGGTGCTGGGGACCCGGGCCCGGGACCGCAACTCGGTGATCGGCATCATCATGCCGTTCGGACTGGGGCTCGGCGTCCTCTTCCTCGCCCTCTACAAGGGCCGGGCGGCCAACAAGTTCGGCCTGCTCACCGGTCAGATCGTCGCCGTGGACACCCCGCAGATGTCGTGGCTGCTCGGCACGTCCGTGCTGGTGCTGATCGCCCTGGCGGTCATGTGGCGTCCGCTCGCCTTCGCCAGCACGGACCCGGATGTGGCTCAGGCCCGCGGGGTGCCGGTGCGTGCCCTGTCCTTCGCGTTCATGCTGGTGCTCGGGCTCGCGGTCGCCCTGTCGGTGCAGGTCGTCGGGGCGCTGCTGGTGCTCACGCTGGTCGTCACGCCGGCCGCGGCCGCCGCCCGCGTCACCGCGTCGCCGGTGCTGCTGCCCGTGCTGAGCGTGCTGTTCGCCGTGGCCTCGATCGAGGGCGGCATCCTGCTCGCGCTGGGCAGCAGCATTCCCATCAGCCCGTACGTCACGACGATCTCGTTCGGCATCTACGCGGTGTGCCGGGTGGCCGGGACGTACCGGACCCGGCGGTGGGGGTCGCGGGGGACGGCGGTGGGGGCGGCGTGACTCGGTGATCGCTTCTCGGCCCGCGTCGGCTCAGCGTTCGAAGACCACCCGCCCGTCGAACACCGTGAGATCCACCTGGACCTCGGTGATGTCGTGCGGGTCGAGGCCCAGCAGTGGTCGGTCCAGGACGCACAGGTCGGCGGCCCTGCCCGGCTCGACGGTGCCCTTCCAGTCGTCGGCGAAGTCCTGCCAGGCCGGGGTGGCCGTGTAGGCGCGCAGGGCGTCGGCGAGCGGCACGCACTGTTCGGGACCGCTGGCGCGTCCGCTGGCCTTGGACTCGCGGAGCATCATCGAGGCGACGCCCTGTCGCCAGTCGGGCTCGGTGATCGGCGCGTCGGAGCTGGCGCAGACCCGTACCCCGGCGTCGAGCGCGGAGCGCACCGGCCACTGGTAGGCGGAGCGTTCGGGGCCCACCACCTCGTCCATCAGGTCGGAGATGGTCCACTTGATGGCGGGGTTCATGTTGACGCCGTAGCCGTGCGCGGCGAGTTCGGCCAGGCTGCCGGGGCCGATGAAGTCTCCGTGGATGACGTAGTGGCGGGCGTCGGGTCGGGGCGCGGCCCGGTCGGCGGCGACGAAGGCGTCCACCACCGTGTCGATGGCGCGGTCGCCGGTGACGTGCACGCCGAGCTGGAACCCGGCCTCGTGGGCGACCCGGATCATCTCGCGCAGTTCGTCGGCCTGGAGCGCCGGGGTGTCGCCGTGCACGCACAGGGCGCCGTGCCCGCCCTGAGGGTAGGGCTCGTTCATCCAGGCCGTGCGGTTGGGCGGCACGCCGTCGCCGAAGATCTTGACGCCGATGGCCCGCAGCAGCCGGGGGTCGGCGGACTCAGGGCGGCGCAGTTCCGCCAGGCCCTTGCGGACGTCGTCGGCGGAGCCGCCCATGGGGGCGGGCAGCAGCAGGACGCTGACGCGCGCCCGGAGTTCCGCCGCTCGCCGCGAGGTCCGCGTACGCGGTCCAGGTT
>KE354169.1 GCA_000415505.1 Streptomyces afghaniensis 772 | reverse complement strand
GCGGGGCGCGGGCCGGCACCGCGGCCACGAGCCTCACCCGGGCCCGGCCGACCGCCTGCAGCAACTGCGTCGCGGCCCGCCGGCGGACGGCGTCGGCGTCCCGCCCGCTCCACTGGCCACGCGCGCGTGGGGGTCAGGACGGCGACTGCGCCTCCGGCCCCGGCACCCCCTGTACCGACATCCGGGCGGACAGCGCGCTGTTGAAGCGCGTGAGGAGCGAGCAGAACGCCTCGCGCTCCTCCGGCTCCCAGTCCTCGGTCAGCTCGGCCATCAACTGCCGCCGGGACGAGCGCACTTCCTCCAGCCGGGACTGCCCGCGCGGGGACAGCTGGAGCACCACCGCCCGCCCGTCCTCGGGGTGCGACGTGCGCTTGACCAGGCCGGTGTCGACGAGCGGAGCCACCTGTCGGGTGACCGTCGAGGAGTCGATCCCCATGCTCGCGGCGAGGGCCTTGACGCCCATCGGGCCTTCCTTGTCGAGGCGGTTGAGCAGCAGGTACGCGGCGCGGTCCATGGAGTTGCGCACCTGCCCGACCCCGCCGAGCCGGGTCTGTTCGGCACGGCGTGCGAACACCGCCACCTCGTGCTGGAGGGTGTCGAGAAGACCGGTGTCACCGACGGTCGTCATGTCCATCGACATTTCAGGTGTTGTGGGCATGGCCGGGGGCTCACTTCGTGGAGGGCTGGCTGATTGGGGGACAGGGTACGCGGCCGGGGGGCGGGCCGTACCGGCGCTGCGCAAAGCGGGTCTCGGAGGTTGGTCACAACGGCCGTTCCCGCTCGTGAACTGCGATGCTGGAGTCATGAGCTACAGCACGGCTGACTCCTTGCGGCCCGTCACCCTCGACGACGTGCGCGGCGCCCAGAAGATGCTCTCGGGCGTGGCGCGGGTGACCGCGATGGAGGGCAGCAGGCACCTGTCCCAGCTGGTCGGCGCGCCGGTGCATCTCAAGTGCGAGAACCTCCAGCGGACGGGTTCGTTCAAGCTGCGCGGCGCCTACGTCCGGATCGCCGGACTGCTGCCCGAGGAACGCGCCGCCGGTGTCGTCGCCGCGAGCGCCGGCAACCACGCGCAGGGCGTGGCCCTGGCGTCCGCGCTGCTCGGCGTGCGCTCCACGGTGTTCATGCCGAAGGGCGCCCCGCTGCCCAAGGTCAGCGCCACCCGGGACTACGGTGCCGAGGTGCGGCTGCACGGCCAGGTGGTCGACGAGACGCTGGCCGCCGCGCAGGAGTACGCGGCCGAGACGGGCGCGGTGTTCATCCATCCCTTCGACCACCCCGACATCATCGCGGGCCAGGGCACGGTCGGCCTGGAGATCCTGGAGCAGTGCCCGGAGGCGCGGACGATCGTGGTCGGTATCGGCGGGGGCGGGCTGGCCGCCGGGATCGCGGTGTCGGTGAAGGCCCTGCGGCCGGATCTGCGGATCGTGGGCGTCCAGGCGGAGGGCGCGGCGGCCTATCCGCCCTCGCTGGCGGCGGGCCGGCCCGTCACGGTCGAGAATCCGGCGACGATGGCCGACGGCATCAAGGTCGGGCGGCCCGGCGACGTGCCGTTCGGGATCGTCGGCGAGCTGGTCGACGAGGTGCGCACGGTCAGCGAGGACGAGCTGTCCGCCGCGCTGCTGCTGTGCCTGGAGCGGGCCAAGCTGGTCGTGGAGCCGGCCGGGGCGAGCCCGGTCGCGGCGCTGCTGAGCCGGCCCGGCTCCTTCGAGGGGCCGGTCGTCGCGGTGCTGTCCGGCGGCAACGTCGACCCGGTGCTGATGCAGCGGGTGCTGCGGCACGGCATGGCCGCGCAGGGCCGCTACCTGGCCGTCCGGCTGCGGCTGACGGACCGGCCCGGAGCTCTGGCCACACTTCTGGGTGTGTTGTCAGTGGTCGACGCTAATGTCCTCGATGTGAGCCACGTACGAACCGACCCACGGCTCGGGCTCACGGAGGCGGAGGTCGAGCTGCACCTGGAGACGAAGGGCCCGGCGCACTGCGCCGAGGTGGGCCAGGCGCTGCGCGAGGCGGGCTACACGGTCATGGGCTGACCGCCTCCGGAGCCGGGCTCAAGATCCTTTCGTCACACCGAGCACCACGCGCAAAACCTCGTTGTGAGACGCGATACATCGCGTTATGGTGTGTCCGTGCGATACCTGATCCATCCTGTCCGGCGATCCCCGAAGACGTGGAGACTTTTATGCCAGGCGCCATCTATGCCGAAGGTCTGGTCAAGACCTTCGGTGACGTAAGGGCCTTGGACGGCGTCGACCTCGACGTGCCCGAGGGCACGGTCCTCGGCCTGCTCGGGCCGAACGGCGCGGGCAAGACGACGACCGTCCGCTGCCTGACCACCCTGCTGCGCCCCGACAGCGGACGGGCGGTCGTAGCGGGCATCGACGTGCTCAAACAGCCCGACGCCGTCCGCCGCTCCATCGGTCTGTCCGGCCAGTTCGCGGCCGTCGACGAATACCTGACCGGCCGCGAGAACCTGCAGATGGTCGGCCGGCTCTACCAGATGAAGGCCAAGGCGGCGAAGGAGCGCGCGGCCGAGCTGCTGGAGCAGTTCCACCTCGCGGACGCGGCCGACCGCCCCACCAAGACCTACTCCGGAGGCATGCGCCGCCGGCTCGACCTCGCGGCGGCCCTGGTCGTCTCGCCGCCCGTGATGTTCATGGACGAGCCGACGACCGGCCTCGACCCCCGCAACCGCCAGCAGCTGTGGGAGGTCATCAAGCAACTGGTCTCCGGCGGCACGACGCTGCTGCTGACCACGCAGTACCTGGAAGAGGCCGACCACCTGGCACACGACATCGCGGTGGTCGACCACGGCAAGGTCATCGCCAAGGGCACCTCCGACCAGCTCAAGGCCCGCACCGGCGGCGAGCGCGTCGAGGTCGTGGTGCACGAGCGCGAGCACATCCCGGCCGCCGCCGAGGTGCTCGCCGGCTTCGGCAAGGGCGACACCACGGTCGAGGAGCACATGCGCAAGCTCACCGCGCCCGTGACCGGCGGCGCCAAGCTCCTGGCGGAGGTCATCCGGGAACTGGACACCCGGGGCATCGAGATCGATGACATCGGCCTGCGCCGGCCGACCCTCGACGACGTCTTCCTGTCGCTGACGGGACACGTGGCCGAGGCGAAGAACGAGGAGAACGACGAGGAGGCCGTGAAGTGAGTGCCGTCACCGACACCGTGCGCGTCGCGCCGGCCACGAACCCGGTCAGCCAGTCCATCCGGGACTCGATGGTCGTCGCGCAACGCAACCTGATCCGCATGTCCAGGATCCCGGAGATGATCATCTACGGACTGATCCAGCCGATCATGTTCGTGGTGCTGTTCACCTACGTCTTCGGCGGTTCCATGCAGATCGGCAGCAGCACCAGCGCCGTCGACTACAAGAACTTCCTGATGGCGGGCATCTTCGCGCAGACCGTCACGTTCGCCACCGCCAGCTCCGGCGCCGGTATCGCCGACGACATGCACAAGGGCCTCATCGACCGCTTCCGGTCCCTGCCCATGGCACGCGGCGCGGTCCTCACCGGGCGCACCCTCGCCGACTCGGTGCAGACGGCCCTCACCCTGGTCGTCCTCGCGGTGGTCGCCCTCCTGGTCGGCTGGCGCGTCGGGTCGGACGGCGACACCAACCTCGGCAAGGTGCTCGGGGCCTTCGGCCTGCTGCTCCTGCTCGGGTACGCGTTCACCTGGATCGGCGCCCTGATCGGCATGTCCGTCCGGACCCCTGAGGCGGCCACGTCCAGCGGTCTGATCTGGCTCTTCCCGGTCACCTTCATCTCGAACGCGTTCGTGGACACCAGCCACATGACCCCGTGGCTGCGCCACATCGCCGAGTGGAACCCCTTCAGCGCCACGGTCCAGGCCTGCCGAGTGCTGTTCGCCAACCCGGGCCAGTCACCGTCGGACGCCTGGCCCATGCAACACCCCGTCTGGGCCTCGCTGATCTACTCGGTCCTGATCCTGGTCGTCTTCCGGACGCTGGCGGTGCGCAAGTACCGGTCCGCGACGGCATGACGATGCCCCCGGCGCCGCGCGGCGCCGGGGGCAGGCAAGACGTCGGTCGAGGCGGTTCAGCCCTCGTACGGCTCGGCCTTGAGGATCTTCACCGATGCCTTCTTGCCGTTCGGCAGCTCGTACTCGGCGTCCTCGCCGACCTTGTGGCCGATCACGCCGGTGCCCAGCGGGGACTGCGGTGAGTACGTCTCGATGTCGGTGCTCGCGTACTCGCGCGAGGCGAGCAGGAACGTCAGAGTGTCGTCCTCGTCACCGTCGAAGGCGATCGTGACGACCATGCCGGGCGCCACGGCGCCGTCCGCCGCGGGCGCCTCGCCGACCTTGGCGCTCTCGAGGAGCTGGGTGAGCTGGCGCACACGGAGTTCCTGCTTGCCCTGCTCCTCCTTGGCTGCGTGGTACCCGCCGTTCTCACGCAGGTCGCCCTCCTCGCGCGCGGCGGCGATCTTCGCGGAGATCTCAGCCCGCGCGGGACCAGTAAGGTACTCAAGCTCAGCCTTGAGCTTGTTGTACGCCTCCTGGGTCAGCCAGGTGACGTTCTCGCTGGTCTGGGTCACAGGTGCTCCTCGTAGGTACTGGGAATACAAAGCATCGCCCTACCCAGAAGCATGTTCCTTCACGGATGGGCGAAACCACGAGCCTAACAATTCAGGAGCGGAAGGGGGAGGACATAAGCCACCAGTTTCGCGTCAACGCAGGTCAGGCGCTACGTATTGCAGGTGACTCGGGCGGGGTCTCAGCCGGTGTGGCAGCCCAGCAGCTCGGCCGTCGTCCCCGGGGAGGTCGTACGGAGCGTGACGACCTTGTCGATGCGGGTGGCGTCCCCGTCGAAGCGGAAATCGGCCCGGCCGACCTCGGCACCGTTCTCGGCCTGCGAGCGCACGGTGCAGTAGCCGTCGGCACCGGCGTCCTTGCGGACCTCCAGGTGCACCTGCACGGACTCCTTGCCGGGCTCGAAGCTGATCACCTCGGCGCTGATCTCGCTCTGGGCGACGTAGTGGTAGCCGAACCAGCCGACGAGCCCCAGCAGCGCCACCGCGAGGACGGCGCCGACGATCTTGAGTGTGCGGTCGGCGCGCTCGTCCGAGGAACGGCCGTAACGTCCCTCGGGCAGTCGCGTGGTCGCCGTACTCATGATCGTCCTCCAGACAGGGCCGGGACGAACGTCCCGTAAGGGGGCTCGTGACCGGGGCCCGGAATTATTCGCCCCCCGGTTCGGTCACTATAGAAGCCGCTGATTGCGCCGACGCACACAGGGCGCCGACTTACTGAGGAATGAGTCTTGACTGACCAGTTGCGACTGATGGCCGTTCACGCCCACCCCGACGACGAGTCGAGCAAGGGCGCGGCGACCATGGCCAAGTACGTGTCCGAGGGGGTGGACGTGCTGGTCGTGACCTGCACAGGCGGGGAACGCGGCTCCATCCTCAATCCGAAGCTCCAGGGGGACAAGTACGTCGAGGAGCACATCCACGAGGTACGCAAGAAGGAGATGGACGAGGCCCGGGAGATCCTGGGCGTCAAGCAGGAGTGGCTCGGCTTCGTCGACTCGGGCCTGCCCGAGGGCGACCCGCTGCCGCCGCTGCCGGAGGGCTGCTTCGCCCTGCAGGACGTCGACCACGCGGCCGGTGAGCTGGTGCGCAAGATCCGCTCCTTCCGTCCGCAGGTGATCACGACCTACGACGAGAACGGCGGCTACCCGCACCCCGACCACATCATGACCCACAAGATCTCGATGGTGGCGTTCGAGGGGGCGGCGGACACCGAGAAGTACCCGGAGGCCGAGTACGGCCCCGCGTACCAGCCGCAGAAGCTCTACTACAACCAGGGCTTCAACCGCCCCCGCACCGAGGCGCTGCACCAGGCGATGCTCGACCGGGGTCTGGAGTCGCCCTACGGGGACTGGCTCAAGCGCTGGGACGAATTCGGGATGAAGGAGCGCACGCTCACCACGCACGTCCCCTGCGGCGACTTCTACGAGATCCGCGACAAGGCGCTGATCGCGCACGCCACGCAGATCGACCCGGACGGCGGCTGGTTCAAGGTGCCGATGGACATCCAGAAGGAGGTCTGGCCGACGGAGGAGTACGAGCTGGCGAAGTCCCTCGTCGATACCTCCCTCCCCGAGGACGACCTCTTCGCGGGCGTCCGCGACAATGCCTGACATGAGCGCAAGCGCAAGCCTGGCAATGACGCACCTCGTCACCTTCGCCAAGGAGGTCGACGAGGACAAGGTCACCCCCGGCGTCCTCGGCTTCATCGTCTTCGCGGCGATGGCCCTGGCGGTGTGGGCCCTGATGAAGTCCATGAGCCGGCACATGAACAGGGTCGACTTCACGCAGGTTCCCGACCCCAAGGCCGAGCAGGCCGAGCAGGCTGAACCGGAGCCCGCGGACGCGGAGGCCTCCGGCCAGGGCAAGCAGAAGCAGGGCTGACGCCCCCTCCCGGGGCGTCCGTCTCTCCCCGGGGGGCACCCGTCGGTGGCCGTCCGCCGCCGACGGGTGCGTCGCGTGCCCGCCCAGGGGGGCGTCCCTACGCCTTCGACTCCACGGCCACGCCCATCACCTCCCGCGCATGCCGGTTCGGCACCATGCCCAGGCGCCAGGCCTGCCAGCCCGCCTCCAGGGTCACGCCGCGTTCCAGCAGCAGGGCGTACGCGTCGAGGTAGTCGTCCAGTTTCTGGTCGCGCAGCGGATGGCTCGCGCGGGACAGCTGGGCCAGTTCCTCCTGGGCCACGGCCGTGCCGACCTCCATACCGCCGGGAGCCGCGTACGGCAGCAGCGTGCAGCGCAGGAAGCGGGCCCAGTCCTCGCCCCGGCGGTCGCCGTACGACATGAAGAGATCCGCCGCCTCGTCGCACAGTGCCAGGGCCTGCTGGGTGCGGGCGTTGCCCGCGTCCACCACCGCAAGCTCCAGGCAGGTCCACGCCTCGCCGTGGGCGACGCCGATGCGCTGGAAGTCGGCGCGGGCGTCCACCAGGAGCTGGCGGGCGAAGCCGGAGTTGCGCAGGGAACCCGTCTGGGCCGCGCGCTGGTCGCGGGTGACGCGGGCCGAGTGGTGGCGGGCGCAGGCCAGGCCGTAGACGTCCCGCATACGGGAGAACATCGTGCGGGAGCGTTCCAGTTCACGGACCGCCTGGTCCAGGTTGCCCGTCTCCTCCAGGGCCTGGCCGAGGTAGTACAGCGTCCACGCCTCGCCGCGCGCGTCCTCGTTCTCGCGGTGCCGGGCGGCGGCCCCGCGCAGTTCCTCCACGGCCGGGGACGCGTCACCGGCGACCAGCAGCGCCCGGGCCAGCTGGGTCAAGGCCCAGGCTTCGCCGCGGGCGTCACGGGTGCGGCCGTACAGCTCCAGGGCCGCGCGCAGCTCGGCCTCGGCCCGCGGGACGTCGCCCATGCGCAGGCCGAGCTGGCCGAGCTGGAAGTGGGCCCAGGCCTGACCGTGCACGGACTCGCCCCGCCGGTGCAGCACCAGCGACTCGGTCAGCAGGTCCAGCGCCTCCGCCACCCGGGCCCGGTCCCGCTCCACCGCCGCCAGGGCGTGCATCGTCCACGCCCGGTCCGTCGCCAGCTCGTTGGAGGACTGCAGGGCGAGTGCCTCGCGGAGCTTCGCCGACGCCTCCGTCAGATTGCCCTGGTGGTGCAGGGTGATGCCGAGGGAGCACAGGGCGCGGGCGGCACCCGCGTCGTGATGGGCCTCCCGGTACAGGTCGACGACCGAGGCGAGGGTCGTGCGCGCCTTGTCCAGTTCGCCGAGCTGCCGTGCCGCGATGCCGGTGCGCCACTGCACCGAGCGGACCAGCAGGCCCTCGTCCACCGCCTGGGCCAGCTCGCTGATCTCGCCCAGGCGGTAGAGGTCGCCGCGCAGCAGGCAGTAGTCGCACAGGGCGCCCAGGAGGTTCAGGACCGACGCCTGGTTCACGCCCTCGGCGTGCCGCAGCGCCGCCGTGATGAAGCTCGACTCGTCGTCCAGCCAGCGCAGCGCTTCGTCGAGGGAGGGGAAGCCGTACGGGCTGAAGCGGTTCGTGCGGGTCGACATGTTGCCGTCGACCATGCGCAGCACCGAGTCGGCCAGCTCGGCGTAGTTCACGATCAGCCGTTCCTGCGCCGCCGTGCGCTCGGCCGGTTCCTCCTCGTCGAGGAGCCGGGCCTGCGCGAAGGCACGGACCAGGTCGTGCAGCCGGTAGCGGTCGCCCCGCACGTGGTCGATCAGGCCCGCCCGGGTCAGGGCCTGGAGGTGGCGTGTGGCCTCCGCCTCGTCGGTGGCCAGCAGGGCGGCGGCCGCGGCGGCGCCCAGCGAGGCCCGGCCGGCCAGGGCCAGGCGGCGCAGCAGCCGCCGTACGGGCTCGGGCTGGTCGGTGTAGCGCAGCCACAGGGCGCGTTCGACGGGATCGACCGGGCCGTACGCGCCGAGGTCCGTGGCCAGCGCGCGCGGGGAGCGCGGACCGAGGCACGAGCCGGCGATGCGCAGCGCCAGCGGCAGCCCGCCGCACAGCTCCCGGACCCGGTCGGCGGACTCGGCGTCGTACGGTCCGGACCGGTCCTGGGCCGCCGCGCCCAGCAGTTCCTCCGCACCCGCCGCGTCCAGCGGCGCCACCGCCAGCTGGTGCACCCGCGCGGGCAGCTCGCCCAGCTCCAGCGGGCCCCGCGCGGTCACCAGCACCAGGCTGTCGGACCGCTCCGGGACCAGGGCCCGGACCTGCCCCGCGTCCGAGGCGTCGTCCAGGACGACCGTGACCGGCAGGCCGGTCAGATGCTGGTGGTACAGCTCGCTCAGCCGCTTGACCTGCTGGTCGGGGGAGGAGCGCTCGCGGAACAGCAGTTGCTCGCGGGGCGCGCCGAGCCGGTTGAGCAGGTGCAGCAGGGCGTCGCGGGTGGACAGCGGGGACTCGCCCCGGCCCTCGGCGCGCAGGTCGACGACGCAGGCCCCGCGGAAGTAGTCCTTCAGATCGTGCGTGGCGTGCACCGCGAGGGCCGTACGGCCGCTGCCGGGCGTGCCGTGCAGGACGACCACCGTCGGCTGGGTCTGAGTGCTCGCCCGGGCCGCCTGCACCCACTGCCGGATCTGCGCCAGCTCGTGCCGGCGCCCCGCGAACGGCTCCGCCGGTTCCGGGAGCTGCGCGAAGGACTGCTCCAGCACGTTGCGCCCGCGCGCCGCCGCGCTCTTGTCGGCGCCCCGCAGCCGCGGCCCGGTCTTCTTCGGCCCCGTGGAGGCGGCGAGCACCCGCTGCTGGTCCAGGAACGGCCGGATGCCCCGCACCTCCAGTGCCGTCAGCCACTGCAGCCGCAGCTGTTCGGGCCCGCCCGGCTGGCTCGCGGCCCCGGCCCGGTGGTGCGCGGCCGGCAGATGTGAGCCGACCACCTTCACGACGGTCGCCGCGGCGCCCACGACACCCACGGTCACGCCCGCGCCCAGCGCCGTCCCGGTGTCCGTGCCGAGGGCCATGTCGGCGACCACGGCCGCGACCGCCGCGACCCCGGCCACCAGCAGCGGTGTCCCGGCGCCTTCCCGGGCGTAGCGCTGCCCGAAGGTGAGCTGCCCGGCCGCCGCCTCGTCCAGGGCGCGCGTGTAGGCCTCGTACTCCTCGGCCGCGCTCTGCGCCATCGTGTCGAGCGCCCCGCGTGCCCGCGCGAGCAGCACCTTCCCGTCCGTGCGCCCGCCCGTCCGGCGCACCTCCTCCTCCACGGCCTGTGCCAACAGCCGCTCGGCTTCCGCCCGATGACTGTCCCGCATGTCACGTCCCCCTCCGGCGGCACCGGCGCACCTAGGTCGTCGTACTGGTCGTTTCCTTGGTCAAGTGTGCTGCCGACGGCGCATCGGGGCGAGGGGGCGTGCCCGGCCCGATTATGTGAAGACGCGGGCGGGTTGAGGCGCCGCGCGTCCGTCGGGTGTGCGCCCCGGGCGGCGCCCGCGCGGCGCCTGACGCGTGCCGGGCGGGGTACTGCGGCAGGATGGACACCATGCCGAACCGACTGGCGCACGAGACGTCCCCCTACCTCCTGCAGCACGCCGACAACCCCGTGGACTGGTGGCCCTGGTCGGCGGAGGCCTTCGAGGAGGCCCGCAAGCGGAACGTGCCCGTGCTGCTCAGCATCGGCTACAGCAGCTGTCACTGGTGTCACGTGATGGCGCACGAGTCCTTCGAGGACCAGCAGACCGCCGAGTACCTCAACGCGCACTTCGTGAGCGTGAAGGTCGACCGTGAGGAGCGCCCGGACGTCGACGCGGTCTACATGGAGGCCGTGCAGGCGGCGACCGGCCAGGGCGGCTGGCCCATGACCGTCTTCCTCACCCCGGACGCCGAGCCGTTCTACTTCGGCACGTACTTCCCACCCGCCCCGCGCCAGGGCATGCCGTCCTTCCGGCAGGTGCTCCAGGGCGTCCACCAGGCGTGGGAGGAGCGGCGGGACGAGGTCACCGAGGTCGCCGGGAAGATCGTCCGGGACCTGGCCGGGCGGGAGATCTCCTACGGTGACGCGCAGACGCCCGGCGAGCAGGAGCTCGCGCAGGCGCTGCTCGCGCTCACCCGCGAGTACGACCCGCAGCGCGGCGGATTCGGCGGGGCGCCGAAGTTCCCGCCGTCCATGGTGCTGGAGTTCCTGCTGCGCCACCACGCCCGCACCGGTGCCGAGGGCGCTCTCCAGATGGCGCAGGACACCTGTGAGCGCATGGCCCGGGGCGGCATCTACGACCAGCTCGGCGGCGGCTTCGCCCGCTACTCCGTCGACCGCGACTGGATCGTGCCGCACTTCGAGAAGATGCTGTACGACAACGCCCTGCTGTGCCGGGTCTACGCCCACCTCTGGCGCGCCACCGGCTCCGAGCTGGCCCGTCGGGTCGCCCTGGAGACCGCCGACTTCATGGTGCGCGAACTGCGAACCGCCGAGGGCGGGTTCGCCTCCGCACTGGACGCCGACAGCGACGACGGCACCGGCAAGCACGTCGAGGGCGCGTACTACGTGTGGACGCCCGGGCAGTTGCGCGAGGTGCTCGGCGAGCAGGACGCCGAGCTCGCGGTCCAGTACTTCGGGGTGACCGAGGAAGGCACGTTCGAACACGGTCAGTCCGTCCTCCAACTGCCGCAGCAGGACGGCCTGTTCGACGCCGAAAAGATCGCCTCCATCCGGGAACGGCTGCTGGCGGAGCGAGCCGGGCGTCCCGCCCCGGGCCGGGACGACAAGGTCGTCGCCGCGTGGAACGGCCTCGCGATCGCCGCGCTCGCCGAGACCGGTGCCTACTTCGACCGGCCCGACCTCGTCGAGGCCGCCCTCGCCGCCGCCGACCTCCTCGTCCGGCTGCACCTCGACGAGCAGGCCCGGCTCACCCGCACCAGCAAGGACGGCCACGCCGGCGCCAACGCGGGCGTGCTGGAGGACTACGCCGACGTGGCGGAGGGCTTCCTCGCGCTGGCGTCCGTCACGGGGGAGGGCGTCTGGCTGGAGTTCGCCGGGTTCCTCCTCGACCACGTCCTGGCCCGCTTCACCGACGAGGAGTCGGGCGCCCTGTTCGACACCGCCGCGGACGCCGAGCGGCTGATCCGGCGCCCGCAGGACCCGACCGACAACGCCGCCCCGTCCGGCTGGACCGCGGCGGCGGGCGCCCTGCTGAGCTACGCCGCGCACACCGGGTCGGAGCCCCACCGCACCGCCGCGGAGAAGGCCCTCGGCGTCGTCAAGGCGCTCGGGCCGCGCGTGCCCCGCTTCATCGGCTGGGGGCTCGCCGCCGCCGAGGCCGCGCTGGACGGGCCGCGCGAGGTCGCGATCGTGGGACCGTCCCTCGATCACGAGGGGACGAGGACCTTGCACCGCACGGCACTTCTGGGCACCGCGCCAGGCGCGGTCGTCGCCGTCGGTGCCCCCGAGAGTGACGAGTTTCCGCTGCTCGCGGACCGTCCGCTGGTCGGCGGTGAACCGGCCGCGTACGTCTGCCGCAACTTCACCTGCGATGCCCCGACGACCGAAGCTGACAGGTTGCGTGCGGTGCTGAGCGACTGACGTCGGGAACCAACGGCAACACGCTCTTTATCTGAACGGCCCCCAGGCTTCACAGTTCCCCCTTAATCTCTGCACAGTGCCGTGATGGCTGAGATAGACCGTCACGGCGGGGGGTTCTGGGATCTGGGGGGATCTGTTTGCTGACGTCTGTCTTCATCGCTGCCGTTTCACTGGCCCTGTTCTGGATGGCGGCGTTCACCCTGTGGTGGCAGATGCACGCCTGGCGTACGCCGGAAGTGCTCGCCTCCACGCGGTTCAGCAGTCCGGACGGGACCGAGCACGTCTCGTTCTCGCTGCTGCTGCCCGCACGGCACGAACAGGCGGTGCTGGACCACACGATCCAGCGGCTGCTGGAATCGAGCCACACCGACTTCGAGATCATCGTGATCGTCGGACACGACGACCCGGAGACCACCGCCGTGGCCGAGCAGGCCGCGGCGCGTGATCCACGGGTCCGGGTCGTCGTCGACCGCCACGAGAAGAAGAACAAGCCGAAGGCCATGAACACGGCACTGCCGCACTGCCGCGGCGACGTCGTCGGCGTCTTCGACGCGGAGGACCAGGTCCACCCCGAGCTCCTCGCCCACGTCGACCACGCCTTCCGCACCACCGGCGCGGACGTCGTCCAGGGCGGGGTGCAGCTGATCAACTTCCACTCCAGCTGGTACAGCCTGCGCAACTGCCTGGAGTACTTCTTCTGGTTCCGCTCGCGGCTCCACCTGCACGCGCAGAAAGGTTTCATTCCGCTCGGCGGCAACACGGTCTTCGTCCGCACGGACGTCCTCAGGGAAGCCGACGGCTGGGACCCGAACTGCCTCGCCGAGGACTGCGACCTGGGCGTCAGGCTCTCCAGCGTCGGCAAGAAGGTCGTCGTCGCCTACGACTCCGACATGGTGACCCGGGAGGAGACCCCGGGCTCGCTGATGTCCCTGCTGAAGCAGCGCACCCGCTGGAACCAGGGGTTCCTCCAGGTGTACCGGAAGAAGGACTGGAAGCAACTGCCCACCCTCGGGCAGCGGCTGCTCGCCCGCTACACCCTGATGACACCGTTCATGCAGGCCTTCACCGGCCTGATCATCCCGCTGAACGTGGCGATCGCGCTGTTCCTGGACGTACCGGTCGGCATCGCCTTCATCACCTTCCTGCCGGCCGTCACCGCCCTGGTCACCTTCGTCTTCGAGATCGTCGGACTGCACGACTTCGGCAAGCAGTACGGACTGCGCGTGCGGTTCGCGCACTACCTGAAGCTGGTCCTGGGCGGCCCCTTCTACCAGGTCCTGCTCGCCGGGGCGGCCGTCCGTGCCGTATGGCGCGAGCAGCGCGGCCGCAACGACTGGGAGCTGACGACCCATGTGGGCGCGCATCTCGACGAGACGGCCGTGAGCCGGCAGGACGTTCCCGTGACCCGAGAGGACGTTCCCGCGTGACCTCCACCCTTCCCGCGGTGACCACTGCCAAGGTCCCCGCGCAGCGGCAGCCCGCGCCCCGCACCGGTGCCCACCGACGACCGGAGCCGCCGAGCCGGCTGCGCTCCTCCCGGTCCGACCTGCTGCTGTGCGGTGTCCTCCTCGTGGCGATCCTCGTCGTGCAGGGCTGGAACATCGCCGACTACCCGGCGCTCAGCGACGACGAGGGCACCTACCTCGCCCAGGCCTGGTCGGTCCAGCAGGGCAACGGCCTGGCCCACTACACCTACTGGTACGACCACCCGCCGCTGGGCTGGATCCAGATCGCCGTGCTGACCTGGATCCCGGCGTTGATCAGCCCCGAGTCGATGACGGTCGGCACCATGCGGGCCGCGATGCTGGTGATCAGCGGCATCAGCGCGGTCCTCGTCTACGTCCTGGGCCGCCGCCTCGCCCTGCCCCGCTGGGCGGCCGCGCTCGGCATGGTGTTCTTCGGCCTCTCGCCGCTGGCCGTCGTCCTCCAGCGGGAGATCTTCCTCGACAACCTCGCGGTGATGTGGACGCTGCTGGCCTTCACCCTGGCCGCCTCCCCGAGCCGCCACCTCTGGCACCACTTCGGGGCCGGGATCGCGGCCGCCACGGCCGTCCTCACCAAAGAGACGATGCTCATCGTCCTGCCGGCCCTGTTCCTCACCATGTGGCGGCACAGCCACAAGGACACCCGCAAGTTCGCCCTCACCGGAGCCGTCACGGCCTGCGCCCTGATCGGCTTCTCGTATCCGCTGTTCGCCCTGCTCAAGGGCGAGCTGCTGCCGGGCGCCGGGCACGTCTCCCTCTGGGACGGCGTCAAGTACCAGATGACCAGGCCCGGTTCGGGCTTCATCCTGGACCAGGGCTCCGGCTCCTGGGGCGTACTCCAGTCGTGGCTGTACTACGACAGGATCCTGCCCCTCGGCGGCCTCGCGGGCGCCCTCCTGCTCCTCGTCACCTGGCGCTGGTCCGTCACCGCGCGCGCCCTGGCCGGACCCGCCCTGGCCGTCGCGATCTTCGCCGCCCTGGCCCTGCGCCCCAACGGCTACCTGCCCGCGATGTACGTCATCCAGGCCCTGCCGTTCCTCGCCCTGGTCCTCGCCGGAGGAACCGCCTCCGTCGCCCACGCGGTGCTGAGCCGCTGGCGCTCCGAGGCGGAGAAACGGTACGTCAGCGTGGGCCGGTACGCGCTCGCCACGGTCCTCGCCCTCGCCGCCGGCGCCTACGTCGTACCGCACTGGTACGACGGCGCCCGCACCGCCGTCACCACCGACGCCAACGCCCCCTACAAGGCCGCGTCCAAGTGGCTGGCCACCGAGGTCGAGCACCCGGAGCGCACCCGCGTCCTGGTCGACGACGCCCTCTGGCTGGACCTGGTGCACCAGGGCTACCGGCCGGGCCTCGGCGTCATCTGGTTCTACAAGGCCGACCTCGACCCGGCGGTGACGAAGACGATGCCGCGCGGCTGGAAGGACCTGGACTACGTCGTCGCCTCGCCGACCGTGCGGCGCGACGCGGCCGACCTGCCCAACGTCAAGGCCGCCATGGAGCACTCGGACCCGGTCGCCACCTTCGGCACCGGCGAGGACCGCATCGAGATCCGCCAGATCCAGACGTCCGCCGGAGGCGCGCGATGAGCCAGGAGTCCACCGTCCCCGGAGAGGTCGTCGAGACCGCCGAGATCCCCGAGCCGGGCGCCGTCACCATCGTCGTACCGACGTTCAACGAGTCGGCGAACGTACGGCAGTTGCTGCACCAGATCACCGAGGCCGTACCCGCCCGGCTGCCCTGCGAAGTCCTCTTCGTGGACGACTCCACCGACGACACGCCCGAGGTCATCGAGAAGGCGGCGCAGGACTGCCCCTTCCCGGTGACCGTCCTGCACCGGCAGGAACCGGTGGGCGGGCTCGGCGGCGCGGTCGTCGAGGGACTGAAGGCCGCCACGTCCGACTGGATCGTCGTCATGGACGGCGACTGCCAGCACCCGCCGTCCCTGGTGCCCGACCTGGTCGCCACGGGCGAGCGGGCGAACGCCGGGCTCGTCGTCGCCTCCCGGTACATCAAGGGCGGCAGCCGGGCCGGGCTCGCGGGCAGCTACCGGGTGGCCGTCTCGCGCGGGGCGACCTGGCTGACCAAGGCACTGTTCCCGCGCCGGCTGCACGGCATCAGCGACCCGATGAGCGGCTTCTTCGCGATCCGCCGCAGCGCGGTCACCGCCGAGGTGCTCCAGCCGCTCGGTTACAAGATCCTCCTCGAACTCGCCGTCCGCAGCCGCCCGCGCAAGGTCACCGAGGTGCCCTTCGTCTTCCAGGACCGGTTCGCCGGGGAGTCCAAGTCGACCGCGCAGGAGGGCCTGCGGTTCCTGCGCCACCTGGCCGGGCTGCGCGCCGCCTCGCCGGTCGCGCGCATGGTCGGCTTCGGCCTGATCGGGCTCACCGGCTTCCTGCCGAACCTGCTCGGCCTGTGGGCGCTGACCGCCGCCGGCATGCACTACGTACCGGCGGAGATCCTCGCCAACCAGCTCGGCGTCGCCTGGAACTTCGTGCTCATCGAGCACCTGCTGTTCCGCGAGCGGCGCCGGCACCGGCGCTGGTGGGACCGGGCGGGCCGGTTCGCGCTGCTCGCCAACGCCGATCTGGTGCTGCGTATCCCGCTGATCGCCCTGTTCGTGCACCAGTTGCACCTGGGCGTGCTGTCCGCCACCGCGCTCGCGCTGGTGACGACTTTCGTCCTGCGCTTCGTGGCGACCGAAGCGCTGGTCTACCTGCCGCGCCGGGCCGGTGAGAAGCCCGTGCGCGACGGCCGCACCGCAAGGAGAGCCGTGTGAACAAGTACCGGAGAAGAACCGCACTCGTCGGCGTGGGCGCCCTCACGGCCGGCCTCCTGCTGACCGCACCCCAGCCCGCCTCCGCCGCCAACCTCATCAGGAACCCCGGCTTCGAGACCGCCGGCACCGGCGACATGCCGTACTGCTGGGAGAAGTCCGGCTGGGGCGACAACGACTTCACCTTCACCGCCACGGCCGACGCGCACACCGGCTCCAAGGCCATGAAGGTCGAGCTGACCCGCCGTGTCGACGGCGACCGCAAGGCCCTGATCACCGAGTCCGCCGAGTGCGCGCCGGTGGTGACGCCGGGCAGGCAGTACGACCTCGGGCTCTGGTACAAGACGACCACCCCGGACGCCTCGGTCACCCTCTTCCGGCACGACAAGACGGCCGGCTGGCAGTACTGGACCGACCTCAAGACGCTGGACATGGCCGGCACCTGGACCGAGGCCACCGTCCGCACCCCCGAGGTCCCGGCCGGCACCGACCGCATCTCCTGGGGCGTCTCCGTCTACGGCACCGGCTCGGCCACCACCGACGACTACACGATGGAGCAGGTCGCCGCCCCGGTCCCGCCGCCGGACTGCACCGGCACGGCCGAGCAGTGCGCCAACGGCACGTGGGACGTGCTGCCCACGAAGAACCCGGTCCGCTCCATGCACTCCGTCGTCCTCCACAACGGCAAGGTGCTGCTCATCGCGGGCTCCGGCAACGACGAGTCGATGTTCAAGGCCGGCACCTTCACCTCGGCCGTCTACGACCCGGCGAACGGCTCCTACAAGGTCATCCCCACACCGAAGGACATGTTCTGCGCCGGCCATGTGCAGCTCCAGGACGGGCGCGTGCTGGTGATGAGCGGCAACAAGGGCTACCCGACGGCGGACGGCCGCGTCGGCTACCAGGGCTACAAGGACTCGTACATCTTCGACCCGGAGACCGAGGCCTACACGAAGACCAACGACATGAACGACGGCCACTGGTACCCGTCGGCCACGATCCTCGGCAACGGTGACGTCATCTCCTTCGGCGGCCTGCGCGAGGACTCCAGCGGCTCGGTCACCGCCGAGCTGTTCTCCGAGGCCGAGCAGCAGTGGCAGCCGCTGTGGAAGGTCAACCAGACCTGGTCGTACTGGGGCCTGTACCCGTCGATGATCCTCATGCAGGACGGCCGCCTCTTCTACTCGGGCAGCCACGTCTTCGGCAACAACATCCCCGGCACCGGCTCGGCGATCTACGACTACGGCGCCAACACCATCACCCAGGTCCCCGGCCTCCAGAAGAAGGACGAGCGCGACCAGTCGGCCAGCGTGCTGCTGCCCCCGGCACAGGACCAGAAGGTCCTCACCCTCGGAGGCGGCAACATCGACTCCAACCCGGAGGCGAACCGCCTGACCGACATCATCGACCTCAAGCAGCCCAGCCCCGCGTACATGGCCGGGCCGCCGATCCCACAGGGCACGGTCGACCTGGGCAACGGCCCGGTGCCGCAGACCGGGAACCAGGGCAAGATGTACGTCTCCGCCGTGCTCCTGCCCGACGGCAAGGTGCTGGAGACGGGCGGCGCGCTGCACAACCGCGCCAACCCGGTCTACGAGACGTCGATCTTCGACCCCGCGTCGGAGACCTTCGACCCGGTGGCCGTCGACCCCGAGGCGCGCGGCTACCACTCCTCGGCGTTCCTGCTCCCTGACGGCCGGGTGATGACCACCGGCGACAACCCGGGCAACGGCTCCTGGAACCACGACGTGTCGGTCTACAGCCCGCCCTATCTGTTCAAGGGCCCGCGCCCCTCGATCACCTCGGTGATCGACACCGAGTGGAACTACGGCGACACCCAGCGGATCACCGTCGACCGGCCCATCGCCAAGGCCGAGCTGATCCGTCCGGCCGCCGTCACGCACTCCTCCGACCCGAACCAGCGGTTCGTTGACCTGCCACTGTCCGTCGACGGCGACAACGTCGACCTGAACGTGACGAGCAACCCCAACCTGGCTCCGCCCGGCTGGTACATGCTCTTCGCGGTGGACGCGAACGGGGTGCCGTCGGTGGCGAAGTGGGTGCACCTCCAGGGCCCGCAGGCGCTCAAGGCGACGGACGCCTCGGCCCATGTCCACGACTTCGCGGACGCGCCCGAGGGCAAGGTCACGGGCCCCGGCAAGAAGCGGGTGGCACAGAAGGTCAGCCCGACGATCTCCGGCTGCGACCGGCACTACGGCTCGATCAACGTCTGCGTGCCGACCGACTTCCCGGCGGAGGTGAAGAAGACGACGGCGTCCCGCTGTGCGTGGCTCAAGGCGAACGACTACGGCCGCCTGAAGGTCAACGGCAGGGACGATCCGCTCGGGCTGGACCGCGACAGGGACGGCATCGCCTGCGGCAAGAAGGACCTGACCAGGCGTTAGACGCCCTCCAAGGGGCGCGGGGAACTGCGCGACCAGCCACCGACGGCCCGCAGTTCCCCGCGGCGCCCAACTGTCAACGGCGCTCCGACCGAAGCGCCATCGCCCGCTCCACGATCGCTTCGAGCTGCTCGTGATGCGCACCCTTCCAGTACGCCCGGCCGCACGCGGTGCACTGCGCGAACACGTCGTACATCGCATGCGTCCCGTGCTTCAGCTGATCGGCGACCTCGTCCTTGGTCGCCTTGCGGAGCACCCCGTTGCAGGCCGTGCACCGCGTCCAGGGGAGCAACTCGGGCTGGAAGCGCTCCAGGACGTCCCGAAGCTGCTCCTCCGGCCGGGTGCTGTACACGAACGCCCCCGCCCACAGCTCGCGCCGCCGCAGCAACCCCCGGTCGCGGCTCAGCATGACCCGCCGCTCGGCCGCCGAACGCGCCGCGAGGGCGGGGTCGCCGATGTCGGTCGACTCGTAGGCCGTGTCCACGCCGAGCAGCCGCAGCCGGCGGGCCAGTGTGCCGAGGTGTACGTCGAGGAGGAAGCGCAGGGGCGCGCCCGGCACCCGCTGGGGTCGGGCGACGGTCCGAACGGTCACCGACTCTCCGGCCGCCGGGACGTGCGAGACGGGCACCTCGCGGCCGTCCACGACCAGGGCGCCCACCTCGGTCAGCGGCACACCCAGCGACTCGACGACATGGCCCAGACTGGAGAGGCCGTCCGTGGTGGCCCGCAGGGTGCCCACCCGCCGGGCCTGGGGGACGAACACCTGCAGCTCGGGAGCGAACTCGACGTGGATCTCGGGACCGTTCACCCGGTCAGGATGCCACGGCGGCGGGCGCCGGCCTCAGGCTTTTCCGGTCGTCAGGCCGTGTTCCAGGACGTCCAGGGCACGGTCGACGAGTTCCCGGACGTCGTCCCGGTGGCCGGTCTCGGCCCAGTAGTGGGAGACCTCCAGCAGCCCGCCCATCACGGACATGGCGAAGACGCGGAGCTCCAGGCTGTCGGGGTCCAGCCCGGAGCGCTCGGCGAGGGCCTCGCGGAGCAGCCGGCCGGTCGCCGCCATGCTCTCCGTCATGCGGGCGCGGACGGCGGGGACCTCGACCCCGAGCCGGCTCCGCAGCCGGGTCACCTCGGGTTCCTCGGCGAGGCTCAGGTCGAGGGCCGTGCGCATCACGTGCCGCAGGACGTCGGCCCACGACTCGTCCTCCGGCCGGGCCCGCAGCTCCGCCAGTATCACCGGGTCCCACTCGTCGGTGATGACGATGTCCTCCTTGGTCGGGAAGTACCGGAAGACGGTCGAAGGCGACACCTCGGCCCGGTCGGCGATCTGCTCGACCGTCGTGGCGTCGTAACCCTGCTCCTCGATCAGCGCGTAGGTCGCGGCGCGGATCGCCTGGCGGGTCTTGATCTTCTTCCGCTCCCGGAGTCCCAGTGGGGGCCGGTCGGCGGGCGTGACGTCAGCCATGAATCGACAGTAACTGTCAATCACTACCCACTGTCACTACCCGTGCTGGTAGGCCACCAGCGAGATCCCCACGTAGTGCGCGATGAAGGCCGCCAGGGTGAAGGAGTGGAACACCTCGTGGAAGCCGAACCAGCGCGGTGACGGGTTGGGTCGCTTGATCCCGTAGATCACGCCGCCCGCGCTGTAGAGCACGCCGCCGACGATGACGAGGACCAGGACGGCGATGCCGCCGGTCCGCATGAAGTCCGGCAGGTAGAAGACGGCCGCCCAGCCCATCGCGATGTAGCACGGCGTGTACAGCCAGCGCGGGGCGCCGACCCAGAAGACGCGGAAGAGGATGCCGGCCGCCGCCGCGGCCCAGATGCCCCACAACAGCCACTCGCCCTTGGCGCCAGGCAGGAGCAGCATGGCCAGCGGAGTGTAGGTGCCCGCGATGATCAGGAAGATGTTGGCGTGATCCAGGCGGCGCAGCACGCCGTCCATGCGCGGACTCCAGTCGCCCCGGTGGTACAGCGCGCTCACACCGAACAGCAGGCATGCCGTCAGTGCGAAGATCCCGCAGGCTATGCGCCCTCTGGTCGAGTCGGCGAGGGCGGTCAGCACCAGTCCCGCGACGAGAACCGCCGGGAACATGCCGAGGTGCAGCCAGCCGCGCAGTTTGGGCTTGACCGGGTGCGGCAGGGAGAGCGCCGTCGGACCACGGCCGTCGGCCGGCGTGTCCGTAGGCGCGTCGGGGGCGAACGCAGTCATGGCCGAATGGTAGCTACGGAACCGTAAGTGACCCATCAGTCGGGTCGATTGGCCGATGAAGAGTGGCCATCCTCTCATCCTGGCCGAACGATGGTTACGCAAACGAACGGTCAGGTGAACCCAACGTGCATGTAAAGGGGCGCGAGAAACCGTGGCGATCCTCACGTTGCTCACCTGTGCGCTCCTCTGGACAGATGGGCGCACGCGTCGGATGATCAAATGAGTGCGGTCGGCACCGGATGAGCGCCAAGTTTCACCGTGAAGCATCCGGGTCGCAGCCCCCACGGGGCCTCCACATCAAAAAAATCCCTCATTTAGGAGCAATCGTGGCGCGCGACATCGCGGCTCCCACCGTCCCCACCACCCATAAGGGCCTGATCTCGTGGGTGAACGAGATCGCCGAGCTGACCCAGCCGGACAACGTGGTCTGGTGCGACGGATCCGAAGCCGAGTACGAGCGACTGTGCGAGGAGCTCGTCCAGAAGGGCACCTTCCGCAAACTCGACCCGATCAAGCGCCCCCACTCCTACTACGCGGCCTCCGACCCCACCGACGTCGCCCGCGTGGAGGACCGGACGTTCATCTGCTCCGAGAAGGAGGCGGACGCGGGCCCGACCAACCACTGGAAGGCCCCCGCCGAGATGCGGGAGATCTTCCAGGGCTCCGAGGGCCAGGGCGGCCTGTTCCGCGGCTCGATGCGCGGCCGGACCATGTACGTCGTGCCGTTCTGCATGGGCCCGCTCGGCTCCCCGCTGTCCGCGCTCGGCGTCGAGATCACCGACTCGGCCTACGTCGCCGTCTCCATGCGCACGATGACGCGCATGGGCCAGGCGGTGCTCGACGAGCTCGGCTCCGACGGCTTCTTCGTCAAGGCCGTGCACACCCTGGGCGCCCCGCTGGAGCCCGGCCAGGAGGACGTCCCCTGGCCCTGCAACACGACCAAGTACATCTCGCACTTCCCCGAGGACCGCGAGATCTGGTCCTACGGCTCCGGCTACGGCGGCAACGCCCTGCTCGGCAAGAAGTGCTACGCCCTGCGCATCGCCTCCGTGATGGCGCGTGACGAGGGCTGGCTGGCCGAGCACATGCTCGTGCTGAAGCTGACCCCGCCGCGCGGCGAGGCCAAGTACGTCGCCGCCGCCTTCCCGAGCGCCTGCGGCAAGACCAACCTCGCCATGCTGGAGCCGACCATCCCCGGCTGGACGGTCGAGACCATCGGCGACGACATCGCCTGGATGCGCTTCGGCGAGGACGGCCGGCTCTACGCCATCAACCCCGAGGCGGGCTTCTTCGGTGTCGCGCCCGGCACCGGCGAGCACACCAACGCCAACGCGATGAAGACGCTGTGGGGCAACGCGGTCTTCACCAACGTCGCGCTGACGGACGACGGTGACGTCTGGTGGGAGGGCATGACCGAGGAGGCCCCGGCCCACCTCACCGACTGGAAGGGCAATGACTGGACGCCCGAGTCCGAGACCCCGGCCGCCCACCCCAACGCCCGCTTCACCGTCCCCGCCGCCCAGTGCCCGATCATCGCGCCCGAGTGGGAGGACCCCAAGGGCGTGCCGATCTCGGCGATCCTCTTCGGCGGGCGCCGGGCCACCGCCGTACCGCTGGTGACGGAGTCCTTCGACTGGAACCACGGCGTCTTCCTCGGCGCCAACGTGGCCTCCGAGAAGACCGCCGCCGCCGAGGGCAAGGTCGGCGAACTGCGCCGCGACCCCTTCGCGATGCTGCCGTTCTGCGGCTACAACATGGGCGACTACATGGCCCACTGGATCGACGTGGCCAAGGACAAGGACCAGTCCAAGCTGCCGAAGATCTACTACGTCAACTGGTTCCGCAAGGACGACGACGGCAAGTTCGTCTGGCCCGGCTTCGGTGAGAACTCCCGCGTCCTGAAGTGGATCGTGGAGCGCCTGGAGGGCACGGCCGAGGGCGTCGAGACGCCGATCGGCGTCCTGCCGACCAAGGATGCCCTCGACACCAACGGCCTGGAGCTGGCCGACTCCGATCTGGAGTTCCTGCTCAGGGTCGACAAGGAGGTCTGGCGCGAGGAGGCCGCCCTGGTCCCCGAGCACCTCAACACCTTCGGCGAGCACACGCCCGAGGAACTGTGGGACGAGTACCGCGCGCTGGTGCAGCGCCTGGGCTGAGACGGCCCTCCACCGACGCCGCGGCCGGCTCCGATCGTGCCCTGACCAGCAACATCGTCACGGCCGGCCGCGGTGACAGCACCACAGGAGGCAGGGGTTCGCACAACGGCGTGCGGGCCCCTGCCTTTCACTGCTTACGTCGCGCCCCCTTGCTCACAGGATCTTCACGCCTGTTTCATGCTCTCTACAGGTGTCTCGCCGGTCCCGGTGAGACCCAAGCCAGCCTGTGGGGGGCACAGTTGAATACTGCACACCGTTCCAGACGGCTCGCGGCCACGTTGTCCGCCGCGATCCTCGCCGGGACCGGGCTCACCGTCGCCGCCGCGCCCGCGGCGCACGCGGCGGCCTCCGACGCCGTGGCCAAGCTGCCGATCTCGTCGTACTCGGCACTGGCCGTCGACAACGTCCACCAGCGTGTCTTCGTGGCGGACAGCAACGTCGGCTACTACCTCAACTCCGGCACCATCGCCGTCTACAACTTCGAGGGCGAGCGCCTGACGACCCTCACCACCAACCAGGCCCACGTCTCGGGCCTCGCGGTCAGCGCCGACGGCAGCAAGCTGTACGCGGGTCTGCGCGACCGCATCGAGGCCTACGACACCGTCACCTACCAGCGCACCACCGTCGCCTCCGTCGGCACCGACTACTGCGGCCGCGAGGTCGCCCAGTCCAGCGGCCAGCTCTACTTCACGGCGCCGTACGCGTCCTCGGTCTCCCAGTGCGCCACGTCCGAGACCCACCTCGCGGGGGTCGTGAACGGCGCGTACACGTACACGGGCTGGAACGACTACGGCGATCTGCTGCTGGAGTCCGGCGCCGGGGACCGCATGCTCATGGGCCAGCCGCTCAACGCGAAGGCGGCCGACCCCTTCCTCGCCGTGTACGACACCGGCAACGGCGCCCTGGTCCGTAACGCCGCGCGCCGCTTCGCCGACGGCGCGGGCAACGGCGCCCTGAACCTCAAGGATCTGGCGCTGTCCGCCGACGGCAGCAAGGTCGCCGTCGCCGACGCCACCGCCGGCACCCGGCTGCTGAACACCGGCGACCTGTCGGACGCGGCGACCGGCTACCAGGCCCTGCCCGAAGGTGCCACCGCCAGCGCGGTCGCCTTCAGCGGCGACGGCAAGTACATCGCCCGCGGATCCGCCGCCACCGGTGCCGTCCCCGACCTGCTGGTGCAGCCGGCCGACCCGGGCGACTCCACCACCCCGCTGGAGTTCGTCTTCGAGGGCAGCCTCGACGGCGACCGGGTGGTGCCGCGCGGCATGGAGTGGTCGGCGGACGGCTCCCGGCTGTTCGCGGTCACCACCAACGCGACCGGCGGCCAGTACTGGCTGCACGTCATCAAGCCGCCCGCCGTCCAGTACGACACCCGCTTCACCGGCGGTCTCACCCACAGCCCCGCTCAGGCCGTGGCGGGCGAGCCGCTGGCCGTGCGCGGCAGGCTGGAGCAGGACGGGCCCGCGCCCGCCGAGCCGCTGAAGGTCAAGGCGACCCGCACGGACGCCGACGGCACCCACGACCTCGGCACCGCCACCGTCAAGGCCGACGGCACCTTCACCGTCCTCGACGAGCCCGGCCTGGTCGGCGAGGCCACGTACACGGTGTCGTACCTCGGTGATCTGACCCACCGTCCGGCCACCGACGTCACCCACACCGTGACGGTCGGCAAGGCGCCCACCTCGATCGCGCTCGCCGCACCCGAGGAGGCGAGCATGTCCGGCGGCATCGAGATCACCGGCACGTTCACCGCCCGGGGCAAGGCGCTGCCCGAGCGGGCCGTGCTCAAGGTCGTACGCGAGGACCGGCTCGGCACGGGCACGCTGTCGTCGGTGACCGTCGCCGCGGACGGCACGTTCACGATCAACGACGTGCCGCGCACCCGCCGCGAGGTGACCTACACGGTCACCTGGCCGGGCGACGACCTGCACGAGGGCGCAACGGCCTCGGCCGAGGTGTATGTAAGGCGCTAGCCACTGAGACGCCGGGCGGGGGCACGCCCTTTAGGGGCGCGGGGCTGTATCGATGTGCGGCTCCGCCGCGTGGGCGCGACCAGCCACACTCAACCCGCGCAAACCCCCAGCCCAAAACCACAACGGCGATAACCGGCTCAAGCCAAGGCAGTGCTGTGGCACCCGGTCCGCGCGTCGCTGCGGGAGCGCGCGGACCGGGGCCGCTCGGGGGGAGCCCCCGCGGGGGCTCAGCGGGACGCGAGTTCGCGCGGCTCCAGAGCCGCGGCGTGCGCGTCCATCCGCTCGGCGGACAGGATGGCGGCCGCCGTGTCGGCGCGGGAGGCGGCGACGACCAGCGCGCGGCCCGCCAGAGCGTGCGCCCGCCGGTGCAGGGCTGTCGCGCTGCGCTCGCGCCGGGTGCCGCTCATCGGCGCGCGGACCGGCGTACGCCCTCCCCGCAGTCGGCCCACCTGTTCCGCGAGCCGCTCCGCCGCGGTGTCCAGGTCGGCCGAGCTCTCCCTCGCTCGCAGCTCGTCCGTGACGGCGAGCAGGGCGGCGAGATGGCCCGCGAGCTGGATGTCCAGCTCTTCCTCGCGGGAACGGTGGGGAAAGTCGGGGCGGGGCCGTCCACCGTGCTGTGGACCGACTTGGTGCGGATCGGTTCGTACATGGGAGGGCCTCCTGAGTGCTTCAGGAAGCCATCCTAGCTTAGATTTCGTCTAAAGTTGAGTTGCTCACAAACCCGGACGGGCTGCACACGTACCGTGAGCGAGGTGACCGGTCAGGCCTGGCTGTAGCCGTCCAGGAAGTGCCCGATCCGGCCCACCGCGTCCCGCAGGTCGCCGACCGTCGGCAGGGTCACCACCCGGAAGTGGTCCTGCTCCGGCCAGTTGAACCCGGTGCCCTGGACGACCATGATCTTTTCGCGCCGGAGCAGGTCCAGGACCATCCGCCGGTCGTCCTTGATCTTGAAGACCTTGGGGTCGAGGCGCGGGAAGAGATACAGGGCCCCCTTCGGCTTCACGCAGCTCACGCCCGGGATCTGGGTCAGCAGCTCGTAGGCGACGTCCCGCTGCTCGTGCAGCCGGCCGCCCGGCAGCACCAGGTCGTTGATCGTCTGGCGTCCGCTGAGCGCCGCGACGACACCGTGCTGGCCCGGCATGTTCGCGCACAGCCGCATGTTCGCCAGGATCGTCAGGCCCTCGATGTAGGAGTCGGCGTGCGCGCGGGGCCCGGAGATCGACATCCAGCCGACCCGGTAGCCGGCCACGCGGTACGCCTTCGACATGCCGTTGAAGGTGAGGGTCAGCAGGTCGGGGGCGACGGCGGCGGTCGGGGTGTGCGTGGCACCGTCGTAGAGGATCTTGTCGTAGATCTCGTCCGAGCAGATCAGCAGGTTGTGACGGCGGGCGATGTCGGTGAGCCCCTTGATCATCGCCTCGTCGTAGACGGCCCCGGTCGGGTTGTTGGGGTTGATGATCACGAGCGCCTTGGTGCGGTCGGTGACCTTGCGCTCGACGTCGGCCAGGTCGGGCATCCAGTCGGACTGCTCGTCGCACCGGTAGTGCACGGCGGTGCCGCCGGACAGGGAGACGGCGGCGGTCCACAGCGGATAGTCCGGGGCGGGCACGAGCACCTCGTCCCCGTCGTCCAGCAGGCCCTGCATGGCCATCACGATCAGCTCGGAGACGCCGTTGCCGATGAAGACGTGCTCGACGTCCGTCTCGATGCCGAGTGTCTGGTTGTGCATCACGACCGCGCGGCGGGCGGCCAGCAGCCCCTTGGCGTCTCCGTACCCGTGCGCCGAGGACACGTTCCGGAGGATGTCCTCCAGGATCTCGGGCGGGCACTCGAAGCCGAACGCCGCCGGGTTGCCGGTGTTCAGCTTGAGGATGCGGTGACCGGCCGCTTCCAGCCGCATCGCCTCCTCGAGCACCGGACCCCGGATCTCGTAACAGACGTTGGCGAGCTTGGTCGACTGGATCACCTGCATGTCTGGGAGCTTACGGCGCGGTAATGCGCCACGGGTCGTGTTTTCCGCCACGTGAGACGCGTCGCTTTGGGTGGATATCGCCACGCGCTGTCCCACCAGCACCATCGGTGCCTAGAATGCGCCGCCATGTCCAGGCCATCCGAGTACGCCGACGGAGCGACGAGCGGTGCCCCCCAGGAGCCGCCGAACGTGTACCTGCCGCAGGCCGATCCGCCTCCGGCCTACGACGCGTACGCCGATCCGGCGGCGGCGCACGGATGGCAGGACGTGTACGACCCGCTGGACGGCCAGGACGCCGCGCGCGGCACCGGCGACACGCGAGACATGGGCGACACGCGTGAGCTGCCGCCGGTGCCGGTGCCGGTGCCGGTGCCGGTGCCGGGGCATGGCCGGTCCGGTGCGGGACGCCACTCCCGGCGTGTACTGGGGCCGTGGCGTGCCCGCCCTTGGGCGGTGGCCGCCGGAGCCGTGGGTGCCGTCTCGGCGGCCGCGCTGATAGCCGGTCTCGGTTTCCCGGACGCGCCCTCCGGCGGGACGCGTGAGGGTGGCGGTGGCCGCACGGGTCCGACCGCGGGGGAGTCGCCGACCGTTCCCTCGACCGGTGCCGACCGGACACCGACCACCGGGACCCCCCTCGTCGGCCGGCCGGCGAACGGTGACGAGCCGTCCGGGCCGGCGTCCGTGAGCCCGACCACGGCGGCGAGCCCCACCCCGTCCGAGTCGGCGCCGGACCCCCAGAGTCCCTCGGCCGGCACACCCACGGCCGGCACCCCGACGACCTCCGCTCCCGCCGTCACCGCCACGCCCCCCGGCCGAACCGACGGAAAGCCCGGACACGGCCCCGGCGGCACGAAGGGACCCAAGTAGTCGGTCTCCACAGCCCTGTCACCACGGCTTCGGTCCTGCGCTCCTGTCCGCCGAAGCCGCCGGCTTGACGTTCACGCCGACGTGAACGTCGAGGGTGGCGCCATGAACGTTTCGGAACACGACGCCGGCCGTCCCGCACGCAGCGGATCGGCGTGGGCGCTGACCATCCTGACCTTGTGCGCGTTCACGCTCGGTACCGGCGAGATCATGATCGCCGGAATACTGCCGGACCTCGCGGCGGCCGCCGACGTCTCGTTGTCCACCGCCGGCCTGCTCGTCAGCATGTTCGCGCTGACCGTGGTCGTGGGAGGCCCGGTACTGGCTCTGACCACGACGACCGCGCGCCGCAGCCGACTGCTGGGCGTGCTGCTGTCGCTGTTCGTGCTGGGCACTGCCCTGTCCGCGCTGACCTCGTCGTTTGCCGTCATGACCACGGGGAGGATCGCGGCTGCCCTCGCACACTCGGCCCTGATGCCGCTGTTCTTCGGCCTCGCAGCCGACGCGGTGCCTGCCCACAAGCGCGGCACCGCGGTGGCCCGGGTGTCCCTGGGGCTCAGCCTCGCCATGCTCGTGGGCCTGCCGATCGGGACGGCGCTGGGCCAGTGGCTCTCCTGGCGGGCCCCCTTCGCCGCCGTGGCCCTGCTCGCCCTCGCCGCCACCGGTCCGGTACTCACCCTGGCCAAGGGGACGCCTGCCGCCGAGGAGCCCGGCGCAGCGGCGAACCGCAGGGCGGAGATCCGAGTGCTCGCCGAACGCCGCGTCCAGGCAGTCGTCGTGGTCACCACGCTGACCGCTGCCGCCGCATTCACCGCATACACCTACATCACGCCCCTGCTCACCAGCGCCGTGGGCTTCACTCCTTCCGGCGTGACGATCCTGCTGCTGCTCTTCGGGATCGGCGGCACGGTCGGCAACCTCCTCGGCGGCAAGCTCACCGACCGGTCCGCGACCCGGGCGGCGTGCCTGGCCGTGGCGGCGCTCGCAGGCTCCCTGCTGCTCCTGGGAGCGACGGTCACCATCAAGCCGCTCGCCGTACTGTTCCTCTTCCTCTTCGGCGCCGCCTACTACGCCGTCATCCCGGCGGTGAACACCCGCATGCTGAACGTGGCTTCGCGCCGGGCACGGACTCTGGCCCTGACCGTGCAGAGCTCCGCGTTCAACCTCGGCATCGCCGCGGGCGGCTGGGCGGGCGGAGAAGCCATCGCCGGCGGCGGGGACCTGCGCCGGCTTCCTCTCGTCGGCGGGCTGATCGCAGTCCTGGCACTGGTCGTCGTCTGTGCCGAACACCGCGGCAGCCGACGAGGGGAAGCGATCGGCGACACCGGGCAGGACGCCCCGCGGCGCTCCGACGCGACGAGTGGAGCTTCGGCATGAACCCGTTCGATCTCCTTCCCCTGACGAGGCGTCGGCGCCGCTCACCGCTCCGGATTGACCTTCACGTCGACGGCAAGGTCTACGCTCCCCCTGACCGCGTGGATCAAGGAGGGAGGCAGGATGCGCATCGGGGAACTCGCCCGTGTCACCGGTGTCACGACCCGGGCGCTTCGCTACTACGAGGAACAGGGCCTGCTGCGACCCGACCGTTCCGCCAACGGCTACCGCAGCTACCCGGACAGCGCCGTACGCGTCGTCGAGAACATCCGGCTGTTCCTGGCCGCCGGCCTGACCACGGACGACCTGCGTCTCCTCGACGACTGCCTGCGTGACGAGCTGGTCGGGGACCATGCCTGCGCCGACCCGACTCCCAAGATCGACGTTTTCGAGCACCGCCTCGCCCTTCTCCAGCAGCGCATCAATGGCCTCGTCGCCGTCCGCGAGCAGCTCCTCGACCGGCTGTCCGACCTGCGCCGCAGCCCGGAAAAGGTGCCGGCGGTACCCAGGACCCCAAGTAATCCGGCCTGCAAGGCCGTTGAGTAGGGTCGGGCCGGACGCGCAGGTCCCCCGCGCGGAACAACTCCTTGCCCCACCCGCCTTGCGACGATCACAATGCGCATGACAACAGTGCGGGCGGCCGGAAGATTTCCGGCCGCCTCCGTCGCAAGAGGGGACCCCCCATGAGAAAACCTCTCGCAGCCGCGTTCTGCGCCCTGGCGATAGCCGGGGCCGGCGCGGCTCCCGCGACCGCAGCCGAGGCCGCCCCCACGGGCGTCGGCAAGGTCGCGGACACGGGCGCGGTCACGTCCGCCGTCTCGGACGTGGTCACGTCCGCAGCGGAGACCGTGTCCGGGCTCACCAACCCGGCGCCCAAGGGCGTGAACTTCGCCGGCACGGTCGCGCTCAGCAACTGCTCCGGCTCCGTCGTCCGCATGCCGGACTCCGAGGCCGGCGACCCGGCGCTGGTGATGACCAACGGCCACTGCCTGGAGTCCGGCTTCCCCGGCCCCGGCGAGGTCCAGGTCGACAAGGCCTCCAGCCGCACCTTCAGCCTGCTCAACGCCTCCGGCTCGCGCGTGGCGACCCTGCGCGCCGCCAAGCTCGCGTACGCCACGATGACCGACACGGACGTCGCGTTCTACCAACTCACCACCAGCTACGCGCAGATCAAGAGCTCCTACGGCATCAGCCCGCTGACGCTGAACGACTCGCACCCCGTCGCCGGCACCGCCATCAGCATCCCCTCCGGCTACTGGAAGCGGATCTACAGCTGCGACATCGACGGGTTCGCGTACCGCCTGAAGGAGGGCGACTGGACCTGGAAGGACTCGGTCCGTTACACCTCCGCCTGCAACACCATCGGCGGCACGTCCGGCTCGCCCGTCGTCGACCAGGCCACCGGCAAGGTCGTCGCCATCAACAACACCGGCAACGAGGACGGCGAGCGCTGCACGGTGAACAACCCCTGTGAGGTCGACAAGAGCGGCAACGTGACCGTCCGCAAGGGCATCAACTACGCCCAGCAGACCTACCAGATCCCGTCCTGCTTCGGCATCGACAACAAGCTCGACCTGAGCGCGAGCGGCTGCACCCTGCCCAAGCCGTAAGGGAGGTCCCCGGGTCGGGCGGTCACGCGGGAGTCCTGCGGACCGCCCGGCCCGCCAGGGCGTCCGTGCGGCGCCCGTCCTCGATCACGAACCGCCCGTCGACCAGCACGTACGGGATGCCCGTCGGGAGCACGCGCGGCTCGGCGAAGCTCGACCCCGCCGCGACCGTCACCGGGTCGAAAAGCACCAGGTCGGCGACGTACCCCTCGCGCACCAGGCCCCGGTCCGGCAGCCGGAGCCGGGCCGCCGGGCGCGAGGTGAGGTGCGCGACGCACTCCTCCAGCGACAGCACCCCCAACTCCCGCACGTAGTGCCCGAGGTAGTGCGGGAACGTGCCGTACGCGCGAGGGTGCGGTTTGGCGCCCTGGAGGATGCCGTCCGAGCCGCCGGTGTGCACGCGGTGGCGCATGATCGCCCGGACGTTCTCCTCGTGGCCGACGTGCTGCAGGATCGTCGGCGCCAGCCGGTCGGCCAGCAGCAGCCCGCGCGCGGTCACCCAGGGGGCCTCGCCCCGCCGGTCGGCCGACTCCTGCACCGTCCGGCCGACGTAATCGGCCAGGGCCGGGTCGCCCACGCCCGAGATCTCGATGGTGTCCCACTCGATGGGCACGCCGTGGCAGCCGTCCGAGCCGGTGACCTCCAGGTCGTGGCGGATCCGCTCGGCCGTCTCCTCGTCCGCCAGCCGCTCGATGACCCGCTCGGGCCCGCCCTCGCTCGCCCAGCTCGGCAGCATGGCCGCCAGCGTCGTACAGCCCGGGGTGTAGGGGTAGGTGTCGAGGCTGATGTCCGCCCCGGCCGCCAGCGCCTCGTCCAGCAGGGCCAGCAGCTCGGGCGCCCGGCCCTTGTTCACGCCGAAGTTCATGGTGGCGTGGGCGAGATGCAGGGAGCAGCCCGCCTCCCGGGTCAGCGCGACCATCTCCCGGTACGCCTCCAGGGCACCCGCGCCGTAGGAGCGGTGGTGCGGGCAGTAGTAGCCGCCGTACGACGCCACCACCCGGCACAGCTCCGTCAGTTCGGCGTCCTTGGCGTACATGCCGGGCGTGTACGTCAGCCCCGACGACATGCCGACGGCGCCCTGCTCCATGCCCTCGGCGACCAACTGCCGCATCCGGTCCAGCTCCCGCGGGGTGGCCTCCCGGTCCTCCCAGCCGACGGCGAGCGCACGGACGGTGCCCTGGGGGACGAGGTAGGCCGCGTTGACGGCGATGCCGCGGTCGAGGCGGTCGAGGTACTCGCCCACCGTCCGCCAGTCGAAGTCGATGTCGTCGCCGTAGCCGTTCCACCCGGCGATCGCCCGGCGCACCTCGCCGAGCGTGCGGTCGTCGACCGGCGCGTACGACAGTCCGTCCTGGCCGATGACCTCCAGCGTGACGCCCTGCGCGGCCTTGGCGCTGTGGTCGGGGTCGCGCAGCAGGGCCAGGTCGCTGTGGGCGTGCATGTCGACGAAGCCGGGGGAGAGGACGAGTCCCTCGGCGTCCAGTTCCCGGCGCGCCTTCGGCCGCTGGCAGCCGGCCGCGGCGGCCTCCTTGACGATGGACACGATCCGGCCGCCGTCGACCACGACATCGGCCCGGTAGGACGGTCCGCCGGAGCCGTCCACGACGTCCGCGTCCCGGATGACGAGTTCTTCCATCGCGCCGGCCTCCTAGAAGAACGTACGGACGTAGTCGACGACCGTGCCGTCCGCCTCCGCGACCGGGATCAGCGGCCACTTGTCGAACGACGTGCACGGATGGGACAGCCCCAGACCGACCCAGTCGCCCACCTCCAGATCCGCCTCCGGCGTGGTGCTCAGCCAGGCGTGCTGGTCGGACAGGGCCGTCACCGACACGCCGGTGGCCGGGCGCTCGGCGCCGTCCCGGCGGATCACCTGGGCGAAGGGCAGGTCGAGGTCGTAGGCCGCGTCCCGCTTGCCCGCGTTGACGAAGGCCTGCTCGGCCGAGGGCCGTGACACCACCTGCGTCCACAGCCGGAACGCCGGCTCCAGGGCGCCCTCCTCGGGCACCCGGTTGAACGGGGTCAGCTTGCGGTAGTGGCCGTCGTCGTGCGAGACGTAGGCGCCCGAGCGCAGCAACTTCAGGACCGGCCGGGAGAGTTCGGGGATCTCCGCGAAGACGTCGGCGACCGCGTCGAACCAGGCGCTGCCGCCCGCGCTGACGACGATCTCGTCCACGTCCGTGAAACGCCCCGCCTCGTCGAAGCCGGCGGCCAGCGCGACGAGCCGCCGCAGCCACGCCGTCACCCGCTCCGGGTCGGCCTTCGGCACCTCGCCCTCGTAGCCCGCGACGCCGACCAGCCGCAGGGACCGGGTGCCCGCCACCGCGTCCGCGACCGCCGCGCACTCCGCCTCCGTCCGCACACCGGTCCGGGCGCCCTCCCCGGCGGCCAGTTCCACGACGACGTCCAGCGGGCGCCGGGCATCACCCAGCGCGGCGTCCATCAGTTCCACCCCGCGCACCGAGTCGACGTAAGCGACGAAGCGGAACTCCGGGTCGGCGTCGAGCTCGGCGGAGACCCAGCGCAGGGCCGCCGGGTCGACCAGCTCGTTCGCCAGGAAGACGCGTCGGGTCCCGAACGCGCGCGCCACCCGCACCTGGTGCGGCACCGCCAGCGTGATGCCCCACGCCCCGTGCTCGATCTGCCGCTGGAACAGCTGCGGCGCCATGGAGGTCTTGCCGTGCGGCGCGAAGGCCAGGCCGTGCCGGTCCGCGTAGGTCTCCATGAGCCTCAGGTTGTGCTCCAGGCGCTCGGCGGACAGCGCGAGCACGGGCGTGGCGAAGCCGCCCGTGAACAGGTTCCGGCGCTGGGCGGCCAGCTCGCCCACGGTCAGCCCGTCGGCGTCCGGCGGGAGGCCCTTGAAGCGGTGGTCGACGCGCTCGGCGGCGAGCCGGGCGAGGGACTCGGCGGGGCTGTCGGCTGTCATGGAGCCTCCTGATCAGCACTGTTGCAGTAGCTGCAACCTTCATTGCGTATGTCGCTGAACGCTGTCTAACATCTCGGCCACCGCCGGTCAATGAAACCGCCACCCACCGATCCGACGAGGAGCTACGAGCATCGTGACCCCCACCGGACCCTGCAACCGCCCCCGAGTCGTGGACGTCGTCGCGCTCGGCGAGTCCATGGTCACGATCCTGCCGGTCCCGGCGGACGCTCGCCGACGTCCCC
>KE354168.1 GCA_000415505.1 Streptomyces afghaniensis 772 | reverse complement strand
TCCGCACCACGGTGTCGCTGACGGTGTCCGTGGTGCGGTACGAGAACCTGCAGGGGCGTCCGCGCGGCGGGGTGTGCTCGCCGTTCCTCGCCGACGCCGGGTCGGACACCGAGGTGCCGGTGTTCGTGCAGCGCTCGCCGCACTTCCGGCCCCCGGCCGACGCGTCGACGCCGATGGTCATGGTCGGCCCCGGCACGGGCGTCGCGCCGTTCGTCGGTTTCCTGCAGGAGCGGCGGGCCCTCGGGCACCGGGCCCCCAACTGGCTGTTCTTCGGCGAGCAGCACCGCGCGACGGACTTCTACTACGAGGACGAGCTGACGGCTCTGCTCGACGAGGGCACCCTCACCCGTCTGGACACCGCCTTCTCCCGCGACCAGCGCAACAAGGTGTACGTGCAGGACCGGATGCGCGAGCACGGGCCGGAGCTGTGGCACTGGCTGTGCGAGGGCGCCCGCTTCTACGTCTGCGGCGACGCCTCCCGCATGGCCAAGGACGTGGACCGGGCCCTGCGGGACATCGCGGTGGCACACGGCGGGCTGAGCGAGGCGGAGGCCGGCGCGTACGTGAAGCAACTCGCGGCGGACAAGCGGTACGTACGGGACGTGTACTGAGCGGGCGTCGGGTCCTTACTCGCCTCACACCCGCCTCTTCACCGCCGTCCGGGCCGCGCTCACCGGCGGCGATTAGCGTCCTGCGGCGTGTACTCGGCAGAAACCACGCTGGTGGTGCCCGGCCCGCGCACGCAGTCGGCTGCGGCCTGGCCGCCGTCCCCGGCCCAGTGGCACCGCGTCCTGACCCTGCTCGCCGACATCAGCCTGCTGATCGGCACCCGTGCGGTGTGGGCGACGGCGGCCGGTCACCGGCCGGCCGTGGCCGCGGTGATCTCGGTCTGCTACGCCTCGATCCTTGCGTGCGGGGTGCTGGCCCTGGCCGTCCGCAGGGAACGTTCACTGGCGCGGGTGGACCTGTGCGTGCTGGTGACGGGCGTGACGCTCACCCTGTGCGCGTGGATCATGCTCCACCACGGCTCCGACGAGGCGCTGCTCACCACCCAGGCGGCACGGGAAGTGGCCGCCGGACACCCGGTGTACGGGCAGCCGTGGCCCTGGCTCTTCGGCCACGGCGTGGCCCTCACCCCGACGGTGACCGGGGGCTACGACCTCACCTACGGCTATCCGCCGCTGGCCCCGCTGCTGGCCGTGCCGCTGCTGTGGCTGGGCCACGGCGGTACCCCGGCGACCGCGGTGAGCACGGGCGCGCTGGTCGCCGGCACGGTCGTGCTGTGGCGGATGCTGCCGGCGCCGTGGCGGTCGGCGGCGACCATGGTGTGTCTGGGCTTCGGGATGCTGCCGTCGTACGGGCGGCTCGGCTATCCGGCGATCGTGGCCCTGGCCCTGCTGGTGCCGGTGGTGGTGCGCTGGCCGCGCATCGGTGCGGGCGGGCGGCTCGGGGCGGCCGGTCTGGCGCGGGCCGCGTGTCTGGGGGCGGCGTGCGCGGCACAGCAACTCCCCTGGTTCCTGGCGCCGTTCCTGCTGCGGGGCGTCTGCCGTGCGGCGCGGTGAGCTGGCGTCGGGCCGCGGCGGTGGTGGTGCTGCCAGTTCGCCGGGGCGTAGCGGCGACCGTGTGGCTGCTGGTCAACACCTACTTCGTCGTCAGCGAGCCGGGCCCCTGGCTGACGGGGATCGCCCTGCCGCTGACGCAGGGCGCCGTGCTGCACGGGCAGGGTGTGGTGGACATCTCGCTGTACCTGACCGACGGCAGCGACCGGCTCGACTGGTACTCCTCCGCGAGCCTGCTGCTGCTCGCCGGCCTGCTCGTGCTGTTCGTGCTCTTCGTACGGCGCCTGGGGCCGGCCGCGACCGTCCTGCCCTGGTGCGCCTTCTATCTGGCGACCCGCTCCCAGGACGGCTACTACCTGTTGATGACGCCGCTGTGGCTGGCGGCGGCCGTGACCGCGCCCGCGACGGCGTTCGCCGGGGCGTGGCAGCCCCGGGTGCGCCTGCTGTCCGGGCCGCGGCGCCGCCCGGCCCGGATCGTCCTGGCGGCGCTGCTGCTCCTGCCCGCGCTGAGCGGCGCGGCCGTGGCGGCGACGGGCACGCCGCCCCTGCACATGCGGGTCGTCGCGGCCCGCCATCCCACCGCGGCGACCGTCTCCCGCCTCACCCTCCAGGTCACCAACACGGACGACACGGCCCTCGCCCCGCACTTCACCCTGACCATGGGCCAGGGCATGGACCCGTACTGGCGGATCGTCCGGGGCCCGCGCAGCCTGCCCGCGCATGCCACCGCCCGCTACGAACTCCGGCCGCCCTCGGGCCGGTTCACCGTGCCCCGGCCGGGGGCCCGGATCCGTCTGCGCGCGTTCACGGCGTCGCCGCAGACCCTGTCGAGCACGGATGTGCAGCAGGCGGTGCGCCGGACGGGCTGACACCGCGCCGGGGCCGCGTCAGCCGCTGGTCCGGACGAAGCGCAGGCCGGCGGTGACCGTGGTCCGGCCGCGGATCATGCCCAGCTGGTTCCAGCCCATGCCGAACTGCTCCCGGTCGACGCTGAACTCGGTCTCCAGGGTGAGTCCCGTGGCATTGCCGTCCTTCAGGCGGGCGGTGAGGGACAGCGGCCTGCTGACGCCGCGCACGGTGAGCTGGCCGACGATGTGCACCTGGTCGCCGTCGCGCAGCTCGGCACTGCGGGCCACGAAGGTGATCTCGGGGTGGTGGTCGGCGTCGAAGAAGTCGGCGGACCTCAGGTGGGTGTCGCGCTTGGCGTTCTTGGTGTCGAGGGAGGCGACGTCGAAGGTCAGGGTGCCGACGGCGGACCCGTCGGGCCGGACCTCGCCCGAGCCGCCGATCGCGCCGAAGGTGCCCTTCACGGTGACCAGGCCCCACATGGTCTTGTGCCGGATGCCGACGGTCGAGGCGGTCGTGTCGAGCTGCCACAGTCCGGTTTCCACGGCGACGGTCATGGTCTTCTCCACTCGTATCGTCTTGTCCGAGCTCATCTCGTCCAAATTTGGATGACTGCACGCTAGCGGCTCGTCCAAAATTGAACAACCCCCTGTTCCAAATTTGGACAACAGGTAGGCTGGGAGCATGGCCGACCCCCAGGAGCACCCCGCCGACCTGCCTGAATGCCCGTTCGCCGAGGGCAGCGGGCTGCTGCCGGCCGAGCTGCGCGCCTGGATGCTGGTGCTCGCCGCGACGGGGGCGGTGGAGCAGCGGCTGCGCTCGGTCGTGAAGGAGAAGCTGGACGTCTCGCACGACGAGTTCCTGATCCTGTGCCTGCTCGCGGAACAGCCCGAGGGAGGGCTGCGCATGACGCGCGTCGCGGAGCTCCTGGGCCGCCCGAAGACCCGCCTCACCTACCAGATCGCCTGCCTCCAGCACGCCGGCCTCGTCACCCGCAGGTCGGTGTGCGGCGACAAGCGCGGCGTCGAGGTCACCCTCACCGACAAGGCCCGCCGCCTCCTGACCGAGGCCTCCGGCCCGCTCGCCGAGACGGTGACGCAGTCCCTCGCCCGCTTCATGGGCCCGGACCAGCAGGAAGCGCTGCGCGCACTGGTGCCGGACCTCGCCGAGGACTCCCGCACGGAGTCCCGCACAGACTGAGGCTTTCTCTACACCGTCGTAGAATCCGGGAACACGGGCGCGACGACGAACGTTGACCCCGATACACCCCACCCATTGAGGAGCCACGTCTTGTCCGCCAGACCGACGGACCCTCCGGGGCACAGTCCCCGACCATCCCGCCACGAGATCAGTGATCGCGGCACACGGCGGGATGGTGTTCGATGAGTGCCGCGAACGCCCTGCTGGGCCTGCTCGCCGTGTTCGTGCTGACCGCCGGCACGGGCTACTTCGTCGCCCAGGAGTTCGCCTACGTCTCCGCGGACCGGCTCACGCTCGCGCGCGAGGCCGAAGCCGGGGACAAGAAGGCCACCCGCGCCCTGCGAGTACTGGAGCGGCTGTCGTTCATGCTGTCGGGCGCGCAGCTCGGCATCACCGTCACCGGCCTGGTCGTCGGCTTCATCGCCGAGCCGTCTGTGTCCGCGCTGCTCAGGCCCGCCCTGTCCGGGCTCGGCCTGCCCGACGCGGCCGTGAGCGGCGTCTCCGTGACGCTGGCCTTCGTTCTGGCCACGGTCGTGCAGATGGTGCTGGGCGAACTGGCCCCGAAGAACCTCGCGATCGCCGTACCGGAGCGGCTGGCGAAGGCGCTGGCCCCGTCGACGCTGGCGTATCTGAAGGTCGTGGGCCCTGCCGTACGCGTCTTCGACAGCGCGGCGAACAAGCTGCTGCGCAAGGCCGGCATCGAGCCGGTCGAGGAGCTGCATCACGGCGCCACGCTGGAGGAGCTGGGCCATCTGATCGGCGAGTCGCACGAGCAGGGCGCCCTGCCCAAGGACACCGCCGCGCTGCTGGACCACGCGCTGGAGTTCTCCGAGCGGACCCTCGACGAGGTGATGGTGCCGCGCGCCGACGCCGTCTTCGTCCGCAAGGACGCCGGCGCCGACGAGGCGGTCGGCCTGATCGCCGAACACGGCCACTCCAACTACCCGGTCCTCGGCGACCACCCGGACGACATCGTGGGCGTGCTGGGCGTGCGCGAGCTGATGGCGCTGCCCGCCGCGCGCCTCGCCGGTGCGAATGCCGGTGAGGTGGCCCGGCGGCCCCTGCTGCTGCCGGACACCCTCGGGCTGCCGGACGCGGTGACGCGGATGCGGGAGCAGGACGACGAGTTCGCGGTCGTCCTCGACGAGCACGGCGGCGTGGCGGGCATCGTCACGTACGAGGACATCGCCGAGGAGCTGGTCGGTGACATCGCCGACGAGTCCGATCGGGTCACCGTGCTCGCCGTCGCGGACGGCGACGGCTGGCTGGTGGACGCCGGCCGCCGGCTGGACGAGGTGGCCGAGGCCACCGGTGTCCGGCTGCCGGAGGACGACGACTACGACACCGTGGCCGGCCTGGTCGTGGACCGGCTCGGCCGCTTCCCGACAGTCGGCGACCGGGTCACGGTCGAGCTGCCCGGGGGCGGCCGGGTCGTGATCGACGTCCGCACACTGGACCGGCACGTGGCCGACCGGGTCCGGATCAGCCCAGTGGTGCAGGCCGCGGAAGCCGAGGAGATGGCGTGAGTTTCCCGATGGCGGCCTTCGTGACCGTGCTGCTGCTGATCGGCAGCGGCTTCTTCGTGGCGGCCGAGTTCGCGCTGGTCGCCGCCAAACGGCACCGCATGGAGAAGGCGGCGGCCGAGGGTCGGCGCGGCGCCGGGGCGGCCCTGGCCGGTATGCGCGAGCTGTCGCTGATGCTGGCCGGCGCCCAGCTGGGCATCACCGTGTGCACGCTGGGCCTGGGCTCGGTGTCCAAGCCGGCGATCTCGCACGAACTCGACCCGCTGCTGCACAAACTGGGCCTGCCCAGTGCCGTGAGCTACGGCGTGGCGTTCGCCGTGGCGATGGTCGTGGTGGTGTTCCTGCACATGGTGGTGGGCGAGATGGCCCCCAAGTCATGGGCGATCGCCCACCCCGAGCGTTCGGCGATGCTGCTCTCCCCGCCGTTCCGGGCCGTGGTGCGGGCCGTACGGCCGCTGATCCGGCTGCTCAACGCGGTGAGCAACGCGCTGGTACGGCTGTGCCGGGTGGCCCCGCGCGACGAGCTGGCCTCGGTGCACAACCGGGAGCAGCTGACGCACCTGGTGGCGGAGTCCGAGCGGCTGGGCCTGATCAGCACGGCCGACTCGGAGCTGCTGACCCGCTCGCTGACCGAGCCGGAGACACCGGTCGCGGCACTGCGGATCCCGGCCGCGGAGATCACCTGGGTCGAGGGCGGCACGGACGTCGAGGCACTGCTGCGGCTGGCGGCCGACCTCGACCGCACCCGGCTGCTCGTCCGGGAGAACGGCGCCGTCCTCGGCTCGGTCCACGCCCGTGACGCCCTGGTCGCCCGGGCCCGGGGGCGGGCCACGACCGCCCGTGAACTGGCCCGGCCGGTGCCCGAGCTGACGGAGGCCACCACGGTCGCCGACGCGATCGAGGTGCTGCGCCGCCGCCGGTCCTCTTTGGCCGTGGTCCGTGACACCGCGGGCCGGCTCACCGGCCTGGTCACCCTGGACGATCTGCTGGCCCGGCTGATGCAGCCGGCCGCGACGGCCTGACGAAGCGGAATCCGAACCTCCAGCACATCTGCACACCGTTCGCCAGGACACCGTGGAACGACGGGCCGGGCGCCAAGTCCGTGACGCGGCACGAGAACTTGGCGCCGAAGTGCCCGCTTCGGGAATCGGGGCGCAATGCACGTGCGCGCGACAGAGCGACAGGGTGTGTGAAGAAGTGGGTGCGTTTCGTGTGCCCGCGGTCATGGCGGTGAAGACGGTCGCCGAAAAGCTCGGTGCGGCGCCGGGAGGCGGCTGGATCTTTTCTCCCGTGGAGTGCTTTGATCCTGCGCACGGCGGAGCCGTCGGTGCGGAATCCCGGTTCTGGATCCGGCGACCCCCCACGCTCGCCGCCACTGCGAGATATTCACGCGAAGGGAAACACCTCCAATGAACCTCACCTCTCGGGTCGACATCGCCGAACTGTCCGACGCCGACCTGGAGACCGTCTCCGGCGGTATGGCGGGCGGCGCCTCCCTGGGCCTCGTGGGCAGCCTCTCCAGCGGCCTGGTCGAGCCCCTGACCGCGGGCGTCTGCGCCGACCTCCAGGGCGCCGTGTCGCCGGAGGGCGCCGCGGCCGGCGGCAGCGCGGGCGTGCACACGACGTCGCTCTGACGGCATCCGCGTAAAGGGCCCCGGGACGTGCTTCCCGGGGCCCTTCGCCGTGCCCGGGTATTTTCCCACGGTCGCAAAGATGGGGAATTCGCGAAGCTCGTGACGGAATTCTGGACACGACGGGGGTGGGTAACACCCCGGCACGGCATGACGCAGACTTACACGGGCCCCTCAGACCCGGCTGTAAAGCGTTAGGACAACCCCTGTGAAACCCGACTCGCCCAGGAACGAAGAACTGCCGATCTACGAAAGCCTCATACGCGAACGCGGTGACGTCGTCGAGGAGGCTCGCGTCGTCGCCGAAGAGACGCAGCACCAGATGACGCAGGCCCTGAACGGGCACGCACCGGTGCAGCAGGAACCCAGCCCGCAGCAGTAGGCGTCACCCGCGGGCATCGCCCCGCGGCGGGGCCGCGTTCCCGGTGCCGAAGGCCCACGCCATCCCTGGTTCCGTCACACAGCGGAAGACACGCCGCACGGAGGTCGTGCACAGCGCCGTGACGACCACGGCCGCGACCAGGGTGGCGGCAAGCACGCCGACGGGTCCGTGGACCCAGGCCGGCTCGTACCAGCCCCAGTACTTGGCGGCCTGCGCGACGAAACCGTGCAGCAGGTAGCCGGACAGCGTGCCCGCGCCCAGGGCGGTGAACCACGTCCGGCGCCCGGGCACCCATGCGAGGAAGCAGGCGACCAGGACGGCCGAGCAGCCGAAGGACGCCAGCGTCATCACGGGCCCGTACCAGAACGGGGCGGCCAGTTCCCGGGCGCTGTCGGCGTGGAAGAACCAGGCGTAGTTCATCCGCGGCACCGCCCAGTACGCCACACCCAGCGCACCGGCGCCCACCGGCACGGCGAGGAGCCGCGCCTTGCGCCGGCGCACCAGCCGGAAGTGCTCCGGCCGCAGCAGCAGGCCGAACACGAAGTACGGCAGGAACTGCAGGGTGCGCTGGAGGTCGAGGTCATGGCCGATGGACGGCGAGAGCGTCGCCAGCATCGCGATGACGAGGGCCGTCGGCAGCGGCCACCGCACATGCCGCCAGAGAGGTGTCGTCAGCCGCCAGACGAACAACGCCGCCAGGAACCAGGTCAGATACAGCGGGTCCAGCAGGCTTACCGGGCGGTCGGGGTCCTGGCTGGTCCACCGGGTGAACAGGGTGTAGGCCGTCTCGAACACCACGTACGGCACGGCGACACCGGTGACCAGGCGTTTGAGGCGCCCCGGGCTCCCGTCGAAGGTGCGCGAGAAGTAGCCGGAGACGATGATGAACGCCGGCATGTGGAACGCGTAGACGACCATGTAGAGCGCGGTGACGGCCCTGCTGCCCGGCCGCAGCGGCTCCCAGGCGTGTCCCACGGCCACCAGCACGATCGCCAGGTACTTGGCGTTGTCGAAGAACGCGTCCCGCTGCCGCACCGGGCGGGCCGCCGCGCCCTGTTCCGTTTCCCGCGACGCCCCGGTCTCTTCGGCCACCGGGCGGGCCGTCGTCACCGTGTCACTCACGGGCCCTCCCGAAGAAGCTCGAAGCGGCTGTGCCTCGTCTTACGCGGGATAAGGGGGTGGCGTCTGCGCAGAACATCGCCCGCACCCTAATCACAGGGCCGTGCCCCGGTTCAACTCGTAACGGGGGTGACTCGCTTCGGTTCATGCCCGGGTATACGTGTCCGGACGGGCGATCGTCTCCGAGCGGGAGAGGGTGAAGGGGTGCCGGGGCTGCCGGTGCTCGTCGAAGGAAGATCCCCGTCGTCCGCCCGGCCTCAGGTCTCCTTCCACACCAGCACGGTCAGCACCGCGCTCGCGACGGTGACCGGGACGGCGGCCTGGTTCAGCAGCCGTACCCGCATGCTCCGGCGGGACGGGAGCCGCTTCGTCAGGGGCACGACCGCGAAGGTGCCGCCGCCGGTCCCGACGATCTCGTGGATCGGGTGGTCGGCGCGGTGCTGGTCACCCTCGTACTCCGACATGCGCGCCTGGACGACCGCACCCGCCGGCAGCCCGTCGATGTGCAGGCTGACACTCCCGCTGAAACGGGCCGGGCCACGGGCGAAGACGCTCCCGCCGGTGGCGTGGTGGCCGGTCTCGTCGGCCCATTCCGTGGTGAACTCGACCGAGTCCCAGGCACCGGGCGCGAGCCGATAGCCCCCGGTGGCACCGAGGTTGACGTACTGGGGCATGGGGTCCTCTCCTTCCCACAAGCCGGCCGAGTGGGCCAGGGCGTCGGCGACGTCACGGCGGAAGTCGGCCATGTCGAATCCGCGCGGATCGACCTTCCAGTCGCTCCACTCCAGGTGACCGATCGCGCTCTTGGGGCCCCAGCCGTGCGCGCGGCAGATCGCGGCGGTGGCCTTGACGATGGCGATGTACTGGGCACTCGGCCACGGGTCCTTGCCGTCGCCCTTGTTCTCGCACTCCCAGCCGTAGAAACGGGCGTTGCCGTCGACCGCGCCGGCCGAGCCGTCGTGCTCGTGCGTCGCGGGCGGGTACGTGCCGTACGACTCGCCGATGACGGCATTCAGCACGTCGCCGTCGCCGCCGCCGGCGTGGTTGGCCCGGCCGTTGCCGGTGAGGTGGACGACGCCGTCCTTGGTGATGCACCCGGTGGCGAGCGGACCGGGCAGGGCGCTGTGGCCGTGGTAGATCAGGTCGACGACGTCCGTGCCGGGCCCGGTGACGGTGTGATGGATCATCACCCCGTGCACGGGACCCCAAGGACCCTTGTGGTTGCGGTTGTTGGTGCGCCATCCACCGACTTCGTGAACGGCGCAGCCCTCGGCCTTCAGCGCGGCGACGAGCCGGGCGGCGGTGAGCGGTGTGGCCATGCGTCGGTCCTCCGTTTCGGCGCGCTCGTGCCGGTCCGAAGACACTCGTGCCGGTCCGAAGACAGTGGTCGCGGTTGCGGAGCGGGTCCGGCGGCTCGTTTCCGTCCGAACCTGCCCCGGGACCCCGCCAGGCCCTCACCCACCATTCTTCCGCCGCTTGCCTCATCGCTCACCTCGCCGTACGCCCGCACACAAATTCGGCGAGATTACGACGCTGCCGGAGCAGGAAGGGCAGGGGCACTGTCAGTGGCCCGGCGTAGGGTCCGCTGCCATGAGCCTCCCCGCCGTCGAGGAGTCCTGGGCCCGCATCGACGCCTGGCTGGCCCGGCACGCTCCCCTCACCCGCGCCACGCTGCGCCCGCCCGCTCCGCAGGCCGGCATCGAGGACGCGCAGCGCACGCTCGGCGTGCCGTTCCCCCCGGATCTGGTGGCCTCGCTGCGGTGCCACGACGGGGCGGAACCCGACGACGGCGCAGTTCAGTTGCCGTCCTACGGACCGCTGTGCGGTGTCGCGGACATCGTGCGGAACACGGCCTTCCTCCAGAGCCTCGGGGCGGGTGAGGCCGGGTTGCCCCTCACCCTGGGCATCGGCCGGCGGCCCTCGGACGGCCTGTTCATCGCCTGCCGTCCCGGCCCCCGCTACGGTCAGGTGGGCCGCCGCTTCGACGAGGACACGCCCTCGTTCGCGCATTGGCCCTCGCTGCGTCATGTTCTGGCCGGCCTCGCGGACGCCCTGGAGGGCGGTCTGGTGTTCCTCGGCCGCATCCCTCTCGCCGTGGCCGGAAAGCTGGGGTGGGAGGAGGAGCGGACCGTGCCCGCCGAGGCGGTCTCCCCGCTGACGCGGGCCGCCGCGCTCGCCGAGCCGGAGTCCGACCCGCCGGCGCCGCAGCGCCCGGTCTTCCCGAACGCGGCCGGGAGCGACCCGCGGCCGCCCGAGCGGGGCGGGACGCAGCGGCTCTTCTTCGTCCGCACCCGCCGGCCGCATCCCGCACCGCTCCCGGACCAGCCTGACGTCGCGTTCGCCGCCGGCCTGACCCCGGCCGAGATGCTGCGCCGGCTCGGCGCGATCCCCGCCACCGTACGGCCGCGCGACCGCCGACAGGCCCAGCGGGCGGCGCAGTCCGCGTGGGCCGCGCACCGGCCCCTGGTCCGTGCGGGCGAGGCCGGCGGCTGGGCGTACGCCACGCTGGAGGGCGGCGCCGCGCAGTTCGCCCGGCCGGAGGTGCTGCGCGCCCTGTCCGCCGGCACGCGCGTGGCGGTGCTGACCCGACACGGCCCGGAGGTCGTGCTCGCCTTCGCCGAGAACGGCGTGCCGTGTCCCCGGGAGGACACCCGGCGCGTCATGTCACCGCGCGAGGGCACCGCCGCCGGCGGGCCGGAGGCACGGCGCCTCGGCGTCGACCTGTGGCCCGGGTCGACCGCCGCCTACACCCGCTTCCTGGCCGTACTGCGGCGGGACTTCGGCATCGCCTACGACCCGGACGAGGAGGGTCCGGCGGAGCTGACCAGTGCCCTGCTGCTGCCCCTCCTGGACGACCTCCCCACGGAGGACTGCGGAATCCCCGCCCAGGTACGGCACTTGGATCTGGCCGAGCTCGTGGAGCGCACACCGCCGCAGCGGCTGCGCGCGGCCTTCGTGTCCCAGCTGTCGCGCCTGGCCGCGGAGACGCACCTCGACACCTACCCGGAGGTGGCCGAGGCCCTCGACCGGATCCACCGCGGCCTGCCCGTCGACTGCGACCAGGACGGCCCCCTGGATTCGCGCCTGCGCACCCTGGCCGCGGAGGCCCATGCGACCCGGCGGCTGCTACGGGACGGCGGCACCGCCCCCGTGTCCCACGAGGACCTCACCGCGTGGGACGCACGCGACAAGGCGGCCGGCGCGCTGCGCGAGTTCCTCCGACTCCCCCTCCCGGTCGCCGCGGCGACGATCCTCGACCAGCGGGTCTCCCTCCACTGGCACGACGAACTCGCCGCCGACCTGGACAGCGGGTGATGCCCGGGGCGGCATCCGGTGCGTGCTCTCGGCGTGGTCAGAGGCCGCGGACCCGGGCGTGTACGTGACCCTCGAGAGGGAAGGCGGGTGGCGCCGCGGGCCGTAGCGAGGACAGTTCATAGCCGCACTTCTGCGCGACGCGGCACGAGGCCGTGTTGTCCGCCTGGTGCAGGAGCTCCAGACGGGTCAGGCCCTCACCGGCGAAGGTGGCGAAGGCCCAGGCAGTCAGCGCCTCCAGGGCCCGGGGAGCCACGCCCCGGCCACGCGCATGCGCCGCCGTCCAGTAGCCGACCTCCGCCGACGAGCCCTGGGGGGTGACGTCCTTGAGGACGGCGTGCCCCACCAACCGCCCCTCGGTGTCATGCGCGCGCATCTCCGAGATGGCGAACGCGAAACGGTGCCCTGCCTCCCAGCCGCCTTGCTGATCCTCGACCCACTGCGCCGCACTGGCACGATCGTTCACGCGCGCACTCACCCAGCGACGCAGGGCCTCGTCCCGGTACAGGTCGACGAGGTGCGCGGCGTCGGCCGGCCTCCAGGGGCGCAGGAGCAGAGCAGGGGCCGACGCCGTGGCCGCGGCGGTCAACCGCGTGATGATCCCGTCCATCAGGCGAGCGTACGTGGCACTTCGGCGCGACGGCCGACGGTACGCGGCAGCACCCCGGGCAGGACGTCGTGGCGGGGTTCAGGACCTGTTCCCTCCCGACGTCGCCCGCCGGCCCGGGCGCCGGAGCCCGGGCATCATGCGGAGATGCCTGACGCAACAGCCCGACCGCTCGCCGTCGACCACCGCGGCAACGCCCTGACTGCCTTCATCCGCCGGGCGGAGGAACAACCGCCCACTGACGCGCCGTTGCCGCTCGCCTTGGTGGCCCTCTGGCACGGCGATCGCGTCCTGCTGGTGTTCGACCGCTTCCGGCAGGGCTGGGAACTGCCCGGCGGACTGATCGAGCCGGGCGAGTCTCCGCGCCAGGGGGCCGCTCGTGAGCTCTTGGAGGAAACCGGGCAGACACCCGGAGGGCCGCTCCGGTTCGTCGGATACCCGCGCTTCACACTCGCGCCGGACCAGCGCGTCGAATACGGCGCGCTGTTCTCCGGACGTTGCGCCGAGGTCGCGACGTTCCAGCCGAACGAGGAGATCGAGGCCGTCTGCTGGTGGGACCTGCACGAGATCCTGCCGGGGCGCGTGCACGCCCTGGACGCCTGCCTCGCCCGGCTCACACACCAACTCCGCCTTCCCGGCACCGGGCGCGGCATGAACGGAGCACCACTCGTTCGCATGGATCGCTGGGCCGTTCAGCCGAGAGAAGCCCCACGTCAGGCGGCTGCTCCGGATCAGTTGGACTAGTTTCCGCCGGGTCGAACCAGCACTGCCGATCGGGGAGCTCATGGCGACACACACCAAACCGGTCGCTCCGGTGCCGGCGGCGGAGCGCCGCGGTCCGGGCCAGGTGATCGTCTCGTGGGCGACGACGACGGACCACAAGAAGATCGGGCACCTGTACCTGATCACCTCGTTCGTCTTCTTCCTCATCGCCGGGGCGCTGGCGATGGCCATCCGGGCCGAGCTGGCCCGGCCGGGGATCCAGTGGCTGTCCCACGAGCAGTACAACCAGGCGTTCACCATGCACGGCACGATCATGCTGCTGCTGTTCGCGACGCCGACGTTCGCCGGGTTCGCCAACGCCGTGATGCCGTTGCAGATCGGCTCCCCGGACGTGGCCTTCCCGCGGCTGAACATGTTGTCGTACTGGCTGTTCCTCTTCGGCGGCCTCATCGTGCTCGGCAGCCTGCTCACCCCGCAGGGCGCCGCCGACTTCGGCTGGACCGCGTACACGCCGCTCAGTGGTGGGGAGCGCACTCCCCAGGTCGGCGGGGACCTGTGGCTCATGGGCCTGGCCCTGTCCGGGTTCGGCACCATCCTCGGCTCCGTCAACTTCATCACCACGATCATCTGCATGCGCGCCCCCGGCATGACCATGTTCCGGATGCCGATCTTCACCTGGAACGTGCTGCTCACCTCGGTGCTGGTGCTGCTGGCGTTCCCGGTGCTGGCCGCCGCGCTGCTGGTGCTGGAGGCCGACCGCCGCTTCGGGGCGCAGGTGTTCAACGCGGAGAACGGCGGCGCGGTCCTCTGGCAGCACCTGTTCTGGTTCTTCGGCCATCCCGAGGTGTACATCCTGGCGCTGCCGTTCTTCGGCGTGATCACCGAGATCATCCCGGTCTTCGCCCGTAAGCCGATCTTCGGTTACACGGGTCTGATCGGCGCCACGATCGCCATCGCCGGGCTGTCCGTGACGGTATGGGCGCACCACATGTTCGCCACCGGCGCGGTCCTGCTGCCGTTCTTCTCCTTCATGACGTATCTGATCGCCGTGCCGACAGGGGTGAAGTTCTTCAACTGGATCGGCACGATGTGGAAGGGCTCGCTGTCGTTCGAGCCGCCGATGCTGTGGGCGGCCGGCTTCCTGGTCACGTTCCTCTTCGGCGGTCTGACCGGCGTCATCCTCGGCTCGCCGCCCCTGGACTGGCACGTCACCGACTCCTACTTCGTGATCGCGCACTTCCACTACGTGCTCTTCGGCACCATCGTGTTCGCGATGTTCGGCGGTTTCAGCTTCTGGTGGCCGAAGATGACCGGCACGATGCTGGACACCCGCATCGAGAAGATCCACTTCTGGACGCTGTTCGTCGGCTTCCACACCACGTTCCTGGTGCAGCACTGGCTGGGCGCCGAGGGCATGCCCCGCCGGTACGCCGACTACCTGGCCGCGGACGGATTCACCTGGCTGAACACCGTCTCGTCGATCGGCGCGTTCCTGCTGGGTCTGTCCACGCTGCCGTTCCTGTACAACGTGTGGAAGACCGCCCAGCAGGGCAAGCGGGTCGAGGTCAACGACCCCTGGGGCTACGGGCGTTCCCTGGAGTGGGCGACCTCGTGTCCGCCCCCGCGGCACAACTTCGTCACCCTGCCGCGGATCCGCTCCGAATCCCCCGCCTTCGACCTGCACCATCCCGACGTCGCCCAGCTGGACGAGGCAGAGAACACCGGCAAGCGCGATGCCGTCGAGCCCGGCGGGCACAGGGGCGACCGGCCGTGAGACACGGCAGCCACGAGGCGCCGCACGACGACCCGCGGCCCGCGCTGGCCGACGAGGCCGAGGGTTACCTCCTCGCGCACGCCCATCGCGACCAGGCGCGACGCGAGGCCGAAGAGCTCTGCGCACGGCTGCCGTGGCTGACCACCGCGAGGCCGAGGAACTCACCGGCCACTACGTCCGCCGGCGCCTCGACGTCACCCGTCAGCTGGTGCACAGCACGGTCCGGCGGGCCGAGGAGCTGCGGCAGGAGTACGAGAGCCGCTACGCCGACCTCCGGCGCACCCTGCTCCGCCGTCACGCCGCCTGCGCCTGCGCCCTCCTCGCCTGCGCGGGCGGGGTGAGCGCCCTGACGGTTCTGCTCACCCGCTGACCAGTTCGTGCTGGGGCTGGGACTGCCGCGCCGGCACGGCCTCCGTCTCCCACTGACTCGTGGTCCGTACGTAGCCGTAGATCACCGAGGCCATCGCCAGGATGAGCAGCGGCCCGAACAGCCACGGATGCTCTGCCATCTCCATCGGCAGGTAGCGATAGGACAGCAACAGCGCCGTGAAGACGGCCACTCCGTAGGTGACCAGGAGAATTCCGGACCGGTCCCAGCCGCGTTCGAGTGAGCGCAGGGCCGCCTCGATCGTGAGGGTGAAGACCACACCGGCCACGAGGTCCACGCCGTAGTGGTAGCCGAATCCCAGCGTCGCGGTGAGCGTGGCGATCAGCCAGAACGTGCCCGCGTAGCGCAGCACGCGTGGGCCCTTGCGGGAATGGATGAAGATCGCGGTGGCCCACGCCGTGTGCAGGCTGGGCATGCAGTTGCGCGGGGTGATCTCGTCGAACGGTATGGCATGCGGGGCGGCGTCGATCGGCGGCGGCAGATCCGGCCACAGGTTGGCCACCGCCCAGTGCCCGCCGTCGGCGCCGTAGGCGAAGATCGGTCCGACGACCGGGAAGATCATGTAGATGCCCGGCCCGAGGAGGCCGATGACCAGGAAGGTCCGCACCAGGTGATGGCGCGGGAAGCGGCGCTCGGCCGCCACGTTGCGCAGCTGGTAGAGCGCGACGACGACCGCGGCCACCGCCAGTTGGGCGTAGACGTAGTCGAGGATACGGGCGCCGACCGGGCCGGTGGCCGTGACGATCCGGCCCACCAGCCATGACGGGTTGCCCAGTGCGTGGTCGGCGGTCGCCAGGTACGGGTCGAGCACCGTCGGGCGGGTCTTCGAGGTGATGAGCAGCCAGGTGTCACCGGTCTTGCGGCCGGCCACCAGCAGCAGGCCCAGGCCGACGCCCTTCAGCAGCAGGATGCGTTCCTGGCCGGTGCGGCGCGTGACGGCGATGACGGCGCAGCCGAGAATCACCCACAACGCGCCGTTGCCGAAGGGATGGCCGTCGGTCAGGTCGGCGCCGACCGCCCAGCGCACCAGCAGGAAGACGGCGTCGATGCCGAGCGCGGCGCCGAGCGCGATGAACCGTTGCCGGCGGGTGAGCACCACCATCGTCAGCGCCATGCAGGCGTACAGCAGGAAGCCCGATTTGGGGGCGACGATCACCTCTTGCACCTGGGAGGTGATCGGCCCGGGCAGCCCGTAGTGGCGCGCGGCGATCTCCAGCGCGATGAGAAACCCGAGGACCACCACGCCTGCTGTGGCCCACAGCATTTTGATAGGTATCAATTGTTTTATTCGATTTGTTAGTTGTAATGAGGGCGATCGTCACATGATCGAACATGTTATCGGAGTGCTGCGCCCCCGGGCTGGTGATCCGGAAGGCTTACTCCTGACAAGCCCTGTCCAGCAGAAGACTGATCGCAGCCGACGCGTCCGCAATGTCGTGCTCGGGGTTGTCGCCGATCATCCAGCCACCGTCGGCCAGCGCCAGACCGCACCGGTCAGCGGCCAGCTGGAAGATCCGGACGTCCGGCTTACGGAAGCCGACGTCACCGGAGACACAGCAGGCGTCCACCCGCTCGCCCAGCCCGGACCGTTCGATCTTCGACAGCTGGTTGTCGGCCATCCCGTTGCTGACGATGCCCACTCGCCAGCCCGAAGCCCGCAGTTGCGACAGGCCGTCGAGCACCTTCGGATCGCACCGCACCAAGCCCGGCATCCGGGCGCGGTAGGCAGCCCACAACTCCTCGACCGGTTCCGCCAGTCCGAAGTGTTCCCGCGCCTCACGAACTCAGCCGCCCATGCGGAAAACCCGAGTTGCCGGTCGACCAGAGTGTTGTCCAGGTCGAACAATGAGTACCGGTCAGTACTGCCGGCCTACCGGTGGCTCGGCAGCCTCGGCGGTCGATGGATCGGGCCGGTGAGCCCGGTCAGCGGTCGGCCCGTGCCCTGGTTGGACTGGGCGATGATCTCCGCGGTGATGGAGACGGCCGTCTCCTCGGGCGTGCGGGCTCCGAGGTCGAGGCCGATGGGGGAACGCAGCCGGGCCAAGCGGGCCTCCGTGACCCCCTCCTCGCGCAGGAGCCGCAGGCGTTCGTCGTGAGTGCGCCGGGAGCCCATGGCTCCCACGTAGGCGACGGGCAGGTCGAGCGCCCGTCGCAGCAGGCGGATGTCGAACTTGGCGTCGTGCGTGAGGACGCAGACAGCGGTGCGCTCGTCCACCTCGGTGCGTTCCAGGTAGCGGTGGGGCCAGTCGACCACCACCTCGTCCGCCTGCGGGAAGCGGGCGGTCGTGGCGAAGACGGGGCGGGCGTCGCAGACGGTGACGTGGTAGCCGAGGAAGCGGCCGGCCCGGCTCAGGGCGGCGGCGAAGTCGACGGCGCCGAAGACCAGCAGGCGCGGCCGGGACGCATGGACGTGGACGAGGACGGACAGCCGTTCGGGGCATCCGTCTCCCTCCCCGCCGATGCCGACGCGGGCGGTGCGGCCCGCCCGCAGCAGGGCCCTGGCCTGGTCGGCCACCGCCCGGTTCGCCGGGCCGTCGTCCACGCGCCCGTGGGCGGCACGGTCACCGCCGAGCACGCTCAGCGTGGAGCCGAGGAGGCGCTCCGGGCCGTCCACGACCTGTGCCACGGCGACCGGTCGTCCCCGAGTGATCTCGGAGAGGGCCGTGGACAGGTGCGGCCGGCCCGCGGGATCGATCCGCTGGACGAAGACGTCGAGTTCGCCGCCGCAGGTCAGGCCGACGGCGAAGGCGTCGTCGTCGGAGTAGCCGAACCAGGCCCGCTGCGGAGCGCCCCGGTCCCGGAGCACCTGTCGGCACAGCTCGTAGACCGCTCCCTCGACGCAGCCGCCGGAGATGCTGCCGACGGCGTCGCCGCCCTCGTCCACCGCGACCGACGTGCCGGTCGGCAGCGGGGCGCTGCCGTGCACGCCGACGACGGTGGCCAGGGCGAAGGGGCGTCCCTCGCGGCACCAGCGGTGCAGTGTGTCCACGATGTTCAGCATGGCGGGTCAGAGCAACGCCTCGGCGGTGATGGGCAGTTCGCGGACGCGGCGGCCGGTGGCGTTGAAGACCGCGTTGGCGATGGCGGGCGCCACCCCGATCATCACGAGCTCGCCGAGGCCCTTGACGCCGAGCGGGTCGGCCTCGCGGTCCTCGCCGTCCAGGTAGATCGCCTTGAGGTCGGGGACGTCGGCGTTCACGGGCACGAGGTAGTCGGCGAGGTTGGCGTTGACGATGCGGCCGTCGCGGTGGTCGGTGAGCGTGTGCTCCAGCAGGGCCGTGCCGATACCGCCCACCATGCCGCCGATGGCCTGGCTGTCGGCGAGCTTGGGGCTGATGATGCGGCCCGCGTCGTACACGCCCAGCACCCGCCGCACCCGCACCAGGCCCAGGGTCGCGTCGACGGCCACTTCGGCGAAGGTCGCGTTGTAGCCGTAGAAGGAGTGCCGCTGCGGGCCCGACGGCGGTGCGAAGGAGCCGTCCGCTTCCAGGTGGGTGCGGTCGTTGCGGGTCAGCAGCCGCCGGTACGTCTCCCCGCGCGCGGGATCGTTCTTCACGTGCAGTCGGCCGCCCCGCACCACGACGTCGTCGGCCGCGACCCCGTACAGCGGCGACTCTCGGTCCCCGACGGCCAGTCCGATCGCCTGACGGCGGACCTTGTTGCAGGCGTCGAGAGTGGCGGAGCCGACGCTGGCCATGGTCATCGAGCCGCCGTGCGGCGGGGTCGGCGGGTAGAGGGAGTCCCCCAGCCGGAAGGTGACCGTGCGCACGGTCAGCCCGAGGGCGTCGGCGGCGACCTGGGTCTGGGAGGTGTACGTCCCCGGGCCCATGTCGGTGGCGGCGGCCTCGACCAGCGCCGTGCCGTCGGCGTCCAGGCGGGCCCGGGCCCGGGCGGGCATGCGCGCGGTGTCGTAGACGCCGGCGGCCATGCCCCTGCCGATCAGCCAGTCCCCCTCACGCGTCGAGCGGGGTTCGGGGTTGCGGCGGTCCCAGCCGAACTCGCGGGCGCCGACGCTGTAGCACTCGCGCAACCGGCGGGTGGAGAACGGCAGTCCGGACGACTCGTCCTCGGCCGGCTCGTTGCGCCGGCGCAGCTCGATCGGGTCGACGCCGAGCTCGTGGGCGAGTTCGTCCATGGCCGACTCGATGACGAAGGAGGCCGTCTGGAAGCCCGGGCCGCGCATCCACAGCGGTGTGGGCAGATCCAGCGGCACCGTCCGGTACGCCTGGCTCACATGGGGCATGCTGTAGAGCATCTGCCCGGCCGCCAGGACGGCCTCGGTGAACTTCTCGTACGACGAGGTCTCGGCGTCCAGGTCGTGGACCGCGGCGGCCAGTCGGCCGCGCCGGTCGCTGCCCAGCCGGAGGCGGTACTCGTAGGAGGGCCGGAAACCGGTACCGAGGTACATCTGTTTGCGGCTGAGGACCAGCTTGACCGGGCGCTTCGTCTCGCGGGCGGCCAGCGCGGCGACGACGACGTGCGGCCAGCAGCGCAGCGCCGTGCCGAAGCCGCCGCCGACGAACGGTGAGATGACGCGCACCGCGTCCAGGTCCAGGCCGAACACCGCCGCGAGTTCGGTCTGTGTGCCCACCACCCACTGGGTCTTGTCCCACACGGTCAGCTTGTCGCCGTTCCAGCGGGCGATGGTGGCGTGCGGCTCCATCGGGTTGTGGTGGTTGCGCGCCGTGCGGTACGTCAGGTCCAGGCGTACGGCCGCAGAACGCAGGGCCGCTTCGGCGTCGCCGCGCGCGTATCGGGTCGGCTCGTCCGGCTCGGCCTCGGTGAGGTCGGTCGAGGGTCGTTCGGCGTCGTAGTCGACCTCGACCAGGCTCGCACCGTGCTGGGCGGCCTCCAGGGTGGTGGCCACCACGACGGCGACCGGCTGGCCGTGGAAGCGGACGCGGTCGTCCTGGAAGACGCGCAGTCGCCGCCCCTCCGGAGGGTTGTTCGACGCGCTGTTGTCGCGGTACGGCAGCTTCGGCGCGTTGCGGTGGTGGATCACCTTCAGCACGCCCGGAAGGGCTTCGGCGGCGCCGGTGTCGATCGACGTGATGCGGCCGCGGCCGATGCTGCTGTCGACGATGACGGCGTGCACGACTCCGTCGACGTCGTGCTCGGCGGCGTACAAGGCCTTGCCCGTGACCTTCAGCCGGCCGTCCACCCGGGACAGCGGCGCACCCACGGCTGCTTGCGGCTGGGGGCTCACTTGGTACCTCCTACGACGCGCAGCTGGCGTTCGACCGTGCGCTTGAGCAGCTCGACCTTGAACCGGTTGTGCTGAAGGGGACGGGCGCCGTCCGACGCCTTCGCGGCAGCGGCCGACCAGAGGGCCCCCGAGGGGCGTTCACCGACGAGGTGTCGCTCGACGGCGGGCAGCTTCCAGGGCACGGTGCCCACTCCCCCGGCGGCGACCCTGGCCTCGCGGATCACCCCGCCGCGTATGTGCAGCGCGACGGCCGCCGACGTCAGGGCGAACTCGTACGACTGCCGGTCACGCACCTTGAGATAGCCGGACCTGAGCGGGCGCGGCAGGGCGGGGATCTCCACCGCAGTGATCAACTCGCCTTTGAGCAGGGCTTGTTCGCGTTGCGGGGTGCTGCCGGGCCGCAACAGGAAGTCGCTGAAGGGAACTCGGCGTGTCCCGTCCGGGCCCAGCAGGTGCACCCGGGCCTCCAGGGCCGCGAAGGCCACGGCGACGTCGGAGGGGTGGGTGGCCACGCAGGCGCCGGAGGTCCCGAGGATGGCGTGCGTGCGGTTGACTCCGTGCAGTGCGGCACAACCGGAGCCGGGGTCACGCTTGTTGCAGTCGGCTGTCACGTCCCGGAAGTACGTGCACCGGGTGCGCTGCATGATGTTGCCGCCGATGGTCGCCATGTTCCGCAGCTGCGCCGAAGCGCTCAGCTCCAGCGCCTCGGAGACGACGGGATACAGGGTGCGCACCTTGGCGTGGGCGGCGGCCTCGGACATGGTCACCAGGGCGCCGATGCGCAAGCCCCCGCGCTCGGTGGCGGTGATCTCGCCGAGCGGCAGGCCGGTGATGTCGACGAGGGTCTCGGGGCGTTCGACGGTCTCGCGCATGAGGTCGACCAGGGTGGTGCCCCCGGCGATGTAACGCCCGCCGCGGCGACCGGCGTCGACGGCCTCACGCGTATCGGAGACGCGGGTGTAGGAGAAGGGATGCATGGCGGCCGTTCCTCACTTCCGGCCCGCGGTCTGCTCCACCGCGCGCACGATCTTGACGTAGCAGCCGCAGCGGCAGATGTTGCCGCTCATCCACTCCCGGATCTCCTCCGGCGAGCCGGTGTGGCCTTCCTTGATGCAGCCGACGCCGGAGACGATCTGCCCGGGCGTGCAGTAGCCGCACTGGAAGGCGTCCTGGTCGATGAACGCCTGTTGCAAGGGGTGCAGTCGGTCTCCCTCGGCCAGGCCCTCGATCGTGGTGACCTCGGCGCCCTCCAGCCGGACGGCCAGTGTCAGGCAGGAGTTGACCCGGTGGCCGTCGACCAGGACGGTGCACGCGCCGCAGGCACCGGCGTTGCAGCCCTTCTTGGCACCGGTCAGGCCGAAGTGCTCGCGCAGCAGGTCGAGCAGCGAGGTGCGGTTGTCCACCGTCGCGGTCCGGCGGGTGCCGTTGACCGTGAGGGAGACCCGGCTGGTGGGCGGTGCCTGGGCGGCCACCGCCTCCGGGTCGGAGAGCAGGGGCCCTCCGATCACGCCGCCCGCGACGACAGCACCGCCGACCGCGGTGGTGGTGGCGATGAAGGTGCGCCGGGTGGGCGCCGGGGAGGACTCGCCGGCGCCGGTGGGGGGTGGAACGGCGGACTCAGGAGGTTCAGTTGACATACGTACGCCTTCGTATCGCGGACGGATCGGCCGTACACAACGGCGGGACGGGAGACTGGATCGTCGTCACCGCGGGGGGAATGGGGCGACCGTGCGCCTCGGCAGCGGCGACTGGTCGCCCGGGGAGTCTTGCACCACCGGCAACGCTCGTGACAGGGAGACTTTTCTCCCCCTTTAGGCTCCGCCAGGAGAGCCTGTGCGGGGCCTAGGGCGTGTCCGCAAAGTCCCGCCTGCCCCGCGGGCGGACGACGGGACTTTGCGGACATGCCCTAGGGGTGCGGGACCTAGCGGGCCACGTAGCCGCCGTCGACCGGGAGGGCGACACCGACGACGAAACTCGCTCCGGGGCTGCACAGCCACAGGACCGCCTGGGCGATCTCCTCGGCGGTGCCGAGGCGGTTGATGGGCTGGTTGGCCTCGGCCTCGGCGCGGTCGAGTTCTCCCTTGGAGATCATGTCGCTGACCATGGGGGTGTCGATGGTGCCGGGGCAGACGGCGTTGACGCGGATCCCGCGCGGGGCGTATTCGAGGGCGGCGCTGCCGGTCAGGCCGATGACGCCGTGCTTGGAGGCGTGGTACGAGGCACGGCCGGGCAGGCCCACCAGGCCGCCGAGCGAGGAGCAGTTGACGATGGCGCCGCTGCCCTGGGCGCGCATGTGCCGCAGCTCGTGCTTCATACAGGCCCATACGCCGCGGAGGTTGACGGCGTTGACGCGGTCGAACCGCTCGGCGCCTTCGTCGGCGGCGTCGCTGGGCGGGATCTGGATGCCGGCGTTGTTGTAGGCCATGTCGAGACGGCCGAATGTCTCCACGGTGCGGTCGACCGCGGCGGCGACCTGCTCCTCGTCGCTGACGTCGCAGGTGAGGGCGAGGGCTCGGTGGCCGGCGTCGGTGAGTTCCTTCGTGGCCGCGTTCAGGGCGGCTTCGTCGATGTCGGTGAGGGCGACGGCGGCCCCGGACGCGGCGAACGCGCGGGCGGTCGCCAGGCCCATACCGGCACCGGCGCCGGTGACGAGGGCGACCTGGCCGGTGAAGTCATAGGTGGGGTTCACGTCGTGGTCTCCATTCGAGTGCGGATTCGCGGGCAGAGGTGCGCCGAGGCGTCCGACCGGCTCGTCCGCGGCGGGTGGGCTCGGGTCAGTGCTGCGACGGCACCTGCGCGGGGTCGTCGCGTCGCCCGTGCTCGGGAGCGCTGCTCCGGGCCACGATCCGGCCCCTGTGGGACGGGCCGTGGACGGCGAGGGCGATCAGCGGCAGCAGCGTGAGCGCGGCGATGACGGTGCCGACCAGGGGCGGGCCGGTCAGGCCGAGGGAGGAGTCCAGGGCCGTACCGGCGATCGCCGAACCGGCGGCGATGCCGGTGTTGAAGGCGGAGGTGGTCAGCGCCGAGGTGAGGGTGGGGGCATCGCCCGCGAAGCGCATGGCGAGGGCGGTGACGACCGGGTTGACCGTGAAGCCGGTCAGGCCCATCAGGAAGACGAGGAGGGTGGCTGTCACCGGGTTGCCGGCCAGCGGGATCATCAGGAACAGGACCAGGGCGGTGGCCGCGGCGGCCGTGATGGTGGTGGCCATCGGGCGGCGGTCACCCAGGCGGCCCCCGGTGGTGGTGCCGCCCAGGGCGCCGACGCCGAACGCGATCAGGACGAGCGGTACCGCGCCTGCCGGGATGCCCGCGCGGTCGGTCAGCAGCGGCGTGACATAGGTGTACGTCGCCAGGACACCACCCATGATCAGCATCGCGGCGCCGAGCGCCAGCCACAGCCGGCCCTGACGCAGAGCCCGGACTTCGGCCCTGAGGGTCACCTCGACGCGCTGCTCCCCGGCCGGGATGAAGCGGCCGATGAACACGGCGGCGAGCCCGGAGAGTGCGGCCAGGGCCCAGAAGGGGCCGCGCCAGCCGGTGAACTGACCGGCGAAGGAGCCGATCGGCACACCGACGACGTTGGCCAGGGTCAGGCCGCCGATCATGACGCCCGTGGCGCGGGTGGCCCGGTGCGGACCGGCGGCGGCGGTGGCGACCACGAAGCCGACGGACCAGAACGCTCCGGTGGCCAGGGCCGTGACGACACGGGCTGCGAGGACGATCGTGAAGGACGTGCTGAGGGCGGCGACCAGATGTCCGAGGCAGAATACGGACAGGGCCAGGACCAGCGTCCGGCGCTGAGGCAGCCGCAGGGTCGCCATGGCCATGGTCGGCGAGCCGACGATCATCCCGACGGCGAAGGCAGCGATCAGCAGGCCGGCGTGGGAGACGCTGACTCCGAGGTCACCGGCCAGCTCCGGCAGCAGACCGGCGACGACGAACTCGGTGGTCCCCATCAGGAACGTGCCGGCGGCGAGCACCCAGACGACGAAGGGGAGCTTGCCGGGGGTGGTCCCGGATGCGGAAGGCATACGTGTGGTGTCTCCTTGCGTGGACATCGCGTTGCGGTGGCGCCCCCTGAGGGGCGAGCGGTGGGGCCGGGTCAGGGCGCGGCTTCGAAGCGCACGTCGCCGGCGGCGTGGATGACTGCTCCGCGCATGGGGTGCTTCCTTCGTGCGAGGGTCGGTGTGCCTCAGCCGGGATGGGGATCGGGATCGGGATCGGGATCGGGATCGGCTGAATCGATATCGAGCCTCACACGCGAGGACAGGTGCGAAAAGCGGAGGAATTCATCCCGGGAAGGGAGCATCCTGGGAGGGATTTCTCCCCCCCTTTCCCAGGTGGAATCGGTGTCATGCTGGGAAGCATGACCGCGAACGCCCCCCTCAATGAGCTGGGAGAATTCCTCAAGAAGCGCCGCTCGGAGCTGAGCCCGCGCACGGTCGGACTACGCGAGACCGGCAAACCACGCCGGGTGGAGGGGCTGCGACGCGAGGAGGTCGCCCAGCTGGCCAGCATCAGCACCGACTACTACACGCGGCTGGAGCAGGGCCGCATGCAGGCATCGGCCCCGGTGCTGGACGTCCTCGCCCGCGTACTCCACCTGGACGACGACGAGCGCGGCTACCTCTTCCAGCTCGCGGGCAAGACCACCACCCGCACCCGGCGCCGCGGCCGGCAGAAGGTCCAGCCGCAGCTTCAGCGGGTTCTGGACGACCTCACCGCCACCCCCGCCATCGTGCAGGGACGGCGCGGGGACATCCTGGCCTGGAACGCGCTGGCCGCCGCCCTGGTCACCGACTTCTCCCGCATCCCGGAAAAGCACCGGAACTATCCCCGGATCCAGTTCACCGATCCGGCCATGCGTACGTTGTATGCCGACTGGGAGACCTCGGCGCAGATCTCCGTGGCGCAGCTGCGCATGGAGGCCGCGAAGTATCCCGAGGACCCCCGCCTGATCGAGCTGGTCGGTGAACTTTCCCTGCGCGACGAGCAGTTCGCTCGCTGGTGGGGTGAACACCACGTAGCCGCCCGCACCGTGGGCACCAAGACCCTCAACCATCCGGTCGTCGGCGAACTCGTCCTGGACTGGGACACCCTCACCGCCAACACCGACCCCGACCAGCACCTGACCGTCTGGACCGCCGCCCCCGGCTCCCCCACCCACGAGCGGCTGCGCATCCTGGCGTCCTGGGCCGCCGACCAGGACCTGCCGGCCTCCTCCCCCCTCAACTGACGTCGGACGCCGGCTCGTATGACGATTCAGTGGTGTCCGTCAGCAGGGAATTTCCCCCTGACAAGGCGTCCGCAGGCGGATCGGTCACCGACCGGTCGAACCCGTCTCAAATCTTGCGCACAAATTACACACATCCTCTCTACATACTGACCCCCCATGGTCTAGATTGACCATGCTTCGGCGGTTCGGACACGAGGCGACCGCTAATGATCTATAGGTCCGGCACCACGGAAAGCCAGCAGTCGCGTCCCCGCCACCAGACGATGTGGCGATCGATCCTCTGAGCCCGATAGCGGGCCTCGGGTGTGGGGAGCACCCGGGATTTGGGTTGTTCAAGTAACGCGGAAACAGCCGGATGTCACGCACGGAGGGGGGCCTTCCGATGCGGTGAACAGTGTTGGGCGAACACGTCGAACCACTGGCGACCTGGGGGGGTTCTGTGCAGCAGGGGGAGCTAGCCGACCCGTTTTCGTCGGCGCGCGGGCAGCTGGCGAACGGGACGATCAGCCGGCCCGCGATCGACTGGGAGCAGCGGTACCGCCGTGCCGTGATCACCAGCGATACCGTGGCCACCGCCTTCGTGGTGGCGGCGATAGGCAATTTCTTCGGGGCCCGGGACGCGGCCAACTGGCATGAGAAGTGGGGAATTCTCGCATTCGGCACCGAGCTGCTGGTGCTGGGCGCGCTTGCGGTGAGCCGGTCGTGGGCTCCGGCCGTGCTCGGCCAGGGCGCCGAGGAATTCCGCCGGCTCGGACGCGCACTGTTCGCGGCGACCGTCGTGCTCGCGCTCGGCGGGATCGCCCTCACCTCGCGCAACATCAAGCTCTGGATCTTCGTCGCGATCCCCGCGATCGCGCTGGTCACCATGACCGCGCGGTATCTGCTGCGCCTCTCGCTGCACAAACAGCGCAAGGAAGGACGGTGCCTGAGACCGGTGCTCGCTGCCGGGAGCCCGGCCACCGTGCGCGATCTGATCACCCGGACCCGCAAGTTCCCGCACCTCGGCTGGCGGGTGGACGCCGTGTGCACGACGGATGGTCCCGGGCTCGACGGTGACCAGCTGGACGGAGTGCCGGTCGTCGGCCGGCTGGCGGACGTCGCGGGCCACGTCCGCCGCGACGGCTACCGTGTCGTGGCGGTCACACCGGACCCGCACTGGTCACCGGACCGGCTGCAACGGCTGGCCTGGAACCTCGAAGGCAGCGACGCCGAGATGGTCGTGGCCCCCGTGCTGATGGAGGTGGCCGGCCCGCGGCTGCACGTCGACGCGGTGCTCGGCATCCCGCTGCTGCGGGTCAGCATGCCGGCCTTCACCGGGGGCCGCCGGGTGGTCAAAGGGGTCGTCGACCGGATGGGCGCGGCGATCCTGCTGATGCTGTTCGCGCCGCTGATGGTGTTCGTCGGGCTGCTCGTGCTGGCGGACAGCAGGGGTGGGGTGTTCTACCGCCAGCGCAGGGTCGGCAAGGACGGCCGCGAGTTCACCATTCTCAAGTTCCGCACCATGGTTCCCGGGGCGCACAGGGCACGTGCCGAGCTGGCGGACCGCAACGAGGGCGCCGGCCCGCTGTTCAAGCTCCGCCGGGATCCGCGGGTGACCCGGGTGGGAGCGGTGCTGCGCCGGTACTCGATCGACGAACTCCCGCAGCTTTTCAACGTGCTCACCGGAGCCATGTCGCTCGTCGGTCCGCGGCCTCCGCTGCCGGAGGAGTCCGCTGAGTACGGCCCGGACATCCGGCGGCGGCTGCTGGTCAAGCCCGGACTCACCGGGTTGTGGCAGATCAGCGGACGCAGCGACCTGTCGTGGGAGGAGGCGGTCCGGCTGGACCTGCGGTACGTGGAGGACTGGTCGCTCGCCCTGGACACAGTGATCTTGTGGAAGACGCTGCGTGCGGTGCTCCACGGGCAGGGCGCCTACTGATGCGCGGGGGGCCGCAACTCGACGGTCCCGCCGGCGCGGGGACCGCAGGCCGCGAGCGCCTGCTTCGGGGGACCGCAGACCACAAGGGTCTGCCTGGGGGGAGGAACGGGTCATGAGAGTCAGCGTTTTCGGGCTCGGCTACGTGGGCTGCGTGTCGGCCGCGTGCCTGGCCAGCATGGGTCACGAGGTCATCGGGGTGGACGTGAACCAGGCGAAGGTCGACCTGGTCAACGACGGCAAGGCCCCGGTGGTCGAGGAGCGGATCGGCGAGCTCATCGCCGAGGTCGTGCGGACCGGAGCGTTGCGCGCCACCGGCGACGTCCGCGAGGCGATCATGGGCAGCGATGTGTCGCTGGTCTGCGTGGGCACGCCGTCGGAGCCCAACGGCGGCCTGTGCACCACGTACTTGGAGCGGGTCACCGAGCAGATCGGCGCCGCGCTGGCCGAGGGGGCCGAGCAGGGGGGCCGGCACACCGTCGTGTTCCGCAGCACCATGCTCCCCGGCACCTGCCTGAACCTGCTGGTACCGATCCTGGAGAAGTACGTCGGCGGCACTGCCGGGGTGGACATCGGGGTCGCGGTCAACCCGGAGTTCCTGCGCGAGGGCACGAGCGTGCGGGACTTCTTCGACCCGCCCAAGACCGTCATCGGCGAGCTCGACCCGGCGAGCGGCGATGCGGTGACGGCGCTGTACGACGGCTTGCCCGGCGAGGTGTTCCGGGTGCCGGTCCCGACGGCCGAGGCGATCAAGTACGCGGACAACGCGTTCCACGGCCTCAAGATCGGCTTCGCGAACGAGCTGGGCGCGGTGTGCCAGGCGCTCGGGGTGGACTCGCACCAGGTGATGGACGTGTTCCTGGCCGACCGCAAGCTGAACATCAGCCCCGCCTACCTGCGGCCCGGTTTCGCCTTCGGTGGCTCCTGCCTGCCCAAGGATCTGCGCAGCCTGGTCCACGCGGCGCAGCGGGCCGACGTCTCGGTGCCCATCCTCGCCCACGTGCTGCCCTCCAACGCCGACCATCTGCAGCGCGCGGTGGAGCTGGTCGAGCGCACCGGCAAGCGCCGCGTGGGCCTGTTCGGGCTGTCCTTCAAACCCGGCACCGACGACCTGCGCGAGAGCCCGCTCGTCGAGCTGGCGGAGAGGCTCTTCGGCAAGGGGTACGACCTGCGGATCCACGACGCCAACGTGAGCCTCTCCCGGCTGATCGGCGCGAACCGCGAGTACATCGAGACCCGGCTGCCGCACCTCGCGCAGTTGCTCGCGGATTCCGTGGAAGAGGTGCTGGAGCACGCCGAGGTGTGCCTGGTCGGGACCAGGGATCCGGCCGTGCTGTCGGCGCTGCCCCATGGTGACGGCCCGGTGATCGTCGACCTCATCCACCTTCCCGACGCCGATGCGCGCCGGACCGAACCGGGGTACGTGGGCCTTGCTTGGTGACAGATCGTTCGATGACACAGCCGGCGGCGACGGATCGAACCGGCGCGCGCTGGTCCTGGTGGAGAACCTGTCGGTGCCGTTCGACCGGCGGGTGTGGCAGGAGTGCACGACGCTGCGCGACGCGGGCTGGACGGTGCACGTCATCTGTCCGCAGGGGAGCAAGCGCGACACGGAGCCGGAGGCGGTGATCGACGGGGTGCGGATCCACCGCTACCCGTTGCGCGCGGCCACCGGGGGGCCGGCCGGCTACCTGCGGGAGTACGGATCGGCGTTGTGGCACACGGCCCGGCTGGCCCGGAAGGTCGGCCCGGTCGACGTGGTCCACGCCTGCAACCCGCCCGACCTGCTGTTCCTGCCGGCACTGTGGCTGAAGCGGCGCGGCGCGCGGTTCGTCTTCGACCAGCACGACCTGGTACCCGAGCTGTACCTCTCCCGGTTCGACCGCGGCGAGGACCTGCTCTACCGCGCCGTGTGCGCGCTGGAACGGCTGACCTACCGGGCCGCGGACGTCGTGCTCGCCACCAACGAGAGCTACCGGGACGTCGCGGTGCGCCGTGGCGGCCGGCGGCCGGAGGACGTGTTCGTGGTGCGCAGCGCACCCGCCGTCGACCGGTTCCAACCGGTGCCTCCCGAGCCGGAGTTGAAGCGCGGCAAGCCTCATCTGCTGTGTTACCTCGGCGTCATGGGCCCGCAGGACGGGGTCGACTACGCCCTGCGCGCCCTCGCGAAACTGCGTGACGAGGTCGGGCGGACCGACTGGCACGCGGTGTTCGTCGGCGCCGGCGACGCCTTCGACGCGATGGTGGAACTGTCCCGGCGGCTCGGGCTCTGTGACCAGGTGCAGTTCACCGGGCGCATCCCGGACGCCGACCTGGTGCGCTACCTGTCCACCGCGGACGTGTGCCTCTCCCCCGACCCGCGCAATCCGCTCAACGACGTGTCGACCATGAACAAGGTCCTGGAGTACATGGCGATGGGCCGGCCGATCGTCTCGTTCGACCTTCGGGAAGCGCGAGTCTCCGCCGGTGACGCCGCCGTCTACGCGCCCGCCAACGACGAGGCCGAGTTCGCCGAGCTCATCGCGCTGCTGCTGGACGATCCGGAGACGCGGGCCCGGATGGGCAAGATCGGCCAGGAGCGGATCAGCGGTCCGCTCGCCTGGCGGCACTCGCAAGCGTCGCTGCTCGCCGCCTACGCCGCCGCCTGCCGGGACCGGCTTCCGGCAGGTGGGCCGGTCCGTACGGGGAAGAGGCCGCGCCATTGAGTGATGACACGATCCGTCTGGTCACGATCGGACGGATTCTCCGTCGGCGGTGGCGGCTCCTCGCCGTCCTCGCCGTGGTGGGGGCGCTCGTCGGCTACGGCACCTCGGTGCTGCTGCTTCCGCCGCGGTACACGGCGTCGGCATCGGTACTGCTGCCGGGGCAGTGGGAGGAGCGCGAACTGCTGACCCAGGTGGACATCGCGACCAGTTCGGCGGTGGTCGACCGCGCGGCCGCCACGCTCGGCTGGAAAGGCGTCAACGGCACCGAACTGCGGGACGACGTGAGCGCCGAGTCCGCCGACGGGAACATCATCAAGGTCTCCGGTACGGCCGACACCCCTGAGCGCGCGCAGCGGCTCTCCGACCGGGTGGCCCAGCAGTTCGTCACCTTCGCCGCGCGGATCACAGGTGGCAGTACCGACCTCGAAGCGGCCACGGAGACCGAGGCGCTGCGGAAGAGGGTGGCGGAGACCGACCGCCGCATCACCGACCTGGCCGATGCGGCAGATCCGGGTCGGACCGTGGAGAGCGTGCAGGCCCGCACCGAGCTCGAGAAGCTGCGCACCACGCTGCAGGAGGCCATGAAGAAGCTGGACGAAGCCGATCCGGCGACCGACAAGGCCGGCATGGTCGTCATGGGGCCGGCGTCCCGGCCGACCGGCGCGGCGGCGCCGACGAGGACGCAGCTCATCGTCGCCGGGGCGCTGCTGTTCTTCCTGCTCGCGGTCATCGGCCATCTCGCCGCCGCACGGGTGAGTCGCCGACTGCGCACCGAACCGGAGATCGCCGCGGCGCTGGGCTCGACGCTGCTGGGCACCGTCGACGTTCCTGCTGAACGGCCCGCGCACCGGCCGGAAGGCCCCGGCGCGCGGGCCCGGATCCGCCGGCTGCTGGGCGTCGACGTCCGGTGGGACATACCCGTCCCGCAGACCTCCGGCGACGAGACCGACAGCCGGATCCGCTACCGGCGGGTGTGCGCTCGACTCCGGGACCGGCTGCCGGCTCCACGGCGGCTGCTGGTGGTCGTACCGGCCGGCGACGAGATCGCCCGCCGGGCCGCCGGGCAGCTCGTCGCCGAGGCCGAGTGCGATCCTGCCCCGAGCTCTCCGAGCGGGGGACATCCCATGCTGCGGGTGGTGGAGGTCTCGGCGGACCGGCCGATGGTGCCGGACCGCGACACCGAGTCCGGTGCCCTGGTCGTCCTCAGCCCGGGCCGCTGGACCGCGGAGGAGCTCACCGGCATCGCCGAGGCCTGCGCGGACGGCGGACATGAGGTGGTCGGCATCGTCGTCGCCGGCCCGGTCCGGGCCCGCCCGGCGCGATCTGCCGGCCATCCTCCGGACGAGGCCACTCCGGTGCTCGCCGTTCGCGGCCATGCGACGGGAGGCTCGGTGTGACGACGAGCAAGACGTCCGAGTCGTCGGCCGCCGCTCCGCTCCTCGACCTGCAGGCGCTGGTGGTGGCGGTGCGCAGGCGCCGCCGCCTCTGGTGCTCCTTGGCCCTGCTGGGGCTGCTGGTCGGCGCGACGGTGGCGGTCCTGATGCCCCCGCCGCCGACCGCGGTGACCAAGGTGCTGGTCGCGCACAAGGAGGATCAGCCGAACGACACCGGGACGCTGATCCGCACCGACGTCGCACTGCTGCACACCACGCGGATCGCCGGCCAGGCCCTGCAGTCCCTCAAGTCCCCGGAGAAGCCGGAAGACTTCATGCGGGACTACCGAGGTACCGGCTTGACCAACAACCTGCTGCAGATCGATGTGACGGGTGACAGCGACGCGGAAGCGGTGGCCCGGGCCAAGGCGCTGGCCGACGCGTTCGTCGCGGACCATGTCAAGCGGATGCGGGAGACCGCGAAGGCCGAGGCCGACGCCCTGCTCGACCAGCGTGACCGCATGCGGAAGGAACTCGCCGAGGTCAACAAGGCGATCGGAGACGGACCGCCGGAGAGCGGCCCGAAATCGTCGGCGAGCATGGAGTCCCTCTTCGCCCGCCGGGCCGAACTCACTTCGCGGATCGCCGACTTCGACCAGCGCGCCGAGGAGGCGCGCCTCGGCACGCCCCAGCTCGTCGCCGGCACACAGATCGTGGACGCCCCGCGCGCGGTGCGGCACTCCCTGCCCAGGACCGCCGCCACCAACGCCGCGATCGGGCTCGTCCTCGGGCTGGTCCTCGGGCTCGCGGTGGCCGCGGTCGGCACAGTGGTGGCGGACCGCCCGGTGCTGCGCCGGGACATCGCGGCGAACCTCGGCGCCTCGGTCATCGCGGAGCTGCCCCGCAGGTCGGGCAGGCTGTGGCAGCGCCGGCGGACGCGGGCGGCACGGATACGGCTCACCGGAACCCTGGCCCGCACCGTGCGCGGTTCCGCGGAACCGGTGTCGCTGCTGGAACTGGGCTGTGCGCGCAGCACGAGCGTGATCGCCCTGGATCTCGCCCGGGAACTGGCGGCGGACGGACCGGTGGTCATCGTCGATGGCCTGCCCGGCCCGCAGCTCGCAGGCCGCCGCCCCAAGCCAGGAGACCCCACCGTGGTCGGCGGCGAGCGCGCCGCGGCCGTGTCGCCTGAGGGGTACCGGATCGGCGTCGGCTCGGTGGCGCCCGGCACGGCGTGGACCGACCTCCAGTACCTCGGCACTCAGACCGTGCTCGTCGTGCGTGCCGGGCACGGCAGCGCCGCATGGCTGCACACCGTGGCGCGGCAGCTCGCGGACCAGCGCATCGCGGTGATCGGTGTGGTGCTGATCGACCCCGATCCGCGTGACCGGACCGACGGCACGCTGTGGGACGGGCCGCACACCGCGCTGCGCGGCCGGCCCGAGCGGTCGGCCCGGCAGAACGGTGGGGGTACCTCCCACGCCGTTCAGACAGTGGCGGAGGGCCGGCATCGGACGGAGCGGCTGCCGATGTGGACGGCACGGATCCCGGGCAGCGACCAGGAGGCGCGGTAGACATGTGTGGCATCGCAGGCACTTACCGATGGCCGGACGGGAAGGTCGTGACCGACCGGCTCACCGATACCCTCGCCCACCGCGGTCCGGACGGGGCGGGCCGGTACAGCCACCCCGCCGGTGACGGCGAAGTGCACCTCGGGCACCGCCGGCTGGCCATCATCGACCTGTCCGAAACCGGCGCCCAGCCGATGGTCTCGGGCGGCCTCGTCCTGACGTACAACGGCGAGCTGTACAACGCGCCCGAGCTGCGCGTCGAGCTGGCGGCCGCCGGGGTGCGCTTCCGCGGCACCTCCGACACCGAGGTGCTCCTCGAGGCCTGGCGCCGCTGGGGCACGGACTGCTTGCCCCGGCTGCGCGGCATGTTCGCGTTCGGGATCTTCGACGAGCGGACCGGTGAGCTGGTGCTCGCCCGCGACCAGCTCGGCATCAAGCCGCTGTTCCTGCTCCGGCGCGGCGAGGGTCTGGTGTTCGCCTCCGAGCTGAAGGCACTCGCCGCCGCGACCGGCGGGACGCTGGAGGTGGACCATGCGGCACTGGTGGCCTCACTGTTGTACTACTGGGTGCCGGACTCACGGTGCGCTTTCCGCGAGGCGGAGAAGCTGCCGCCGGGGAGCTGGCTGAGGTGCCGGCCCGACGGCCGGGTGGAGCGCGGCCGGTTCTGGCACCTGAAGGACGTCGCCGCCGAGGGCCGGGAGCGGGCGCAGGCCGGCGAGCAGCCGGACATCGCCGCCGTCGTCGAGGAGTCGACCCGGCGCCACCTGCTGTCCGACGTACCCGTGGCGACCTTCCTCTCCGGCGGTCTGGATTCCAGCTATCTGACCGCGCTGGCGGCCCGTGACCGGCCCGGGATCTCCGCATACACGATCGGGTTCCGCGCCGAGGACGCCAGGTTCGAGGCGATGCCGGACGACCTGCGCTATGCCCGGCAGGTGGCCGAGCGGTTCGGCGTCGACCTGCGGGAGATCGAGATCGCTCCGGACGTGCTCGACCTGCTGCCGCGGATGACGTACCACCTGGACGAGCCGATCGGCGACCCCGCAGCGATCAACACGTTCCTGATCTGCTCGGCCGCCCGCGAGGCCGGGGTCAAGGTGATGCTCTCCGGGATGGGCGCCGACGAGCTGTTCGCCGGGTACCGCAAGCACCTGGCCAACCTGCTCGCGCTGCGCTACCAGCGCGTCCCGCGGCCCCTGCGGCGCGGCCTGTCCAGGGCGGTGGACCGGCTGCCGGTCGCGACGAGCCGCCGGGGGTACCGGTCGGTGCGCTTCGCGAAGCGGTTCCTCTCCTTCGCCGAGCTGCCGGAGGAGACCGCGTTCCGGCGCAGCTACACCATGTACGACCAGGCGGAGCTGCTCGCGTTGGTCGATCCGGACCTGGGCGGGGCGGTCGAGGACGTGCTGACCGAGCATGCGGACGTCTACCGGGACAACGACCTCGACGACTTCGTCAACCGCATGTGCCTGGGCGACGCCCGGATGTTCCTGCCGGGCCTGAACCTCGCTTACACGGACCGGTCGAGCATGGCCGCGTCGACCGAGGTGCGGGTGCCGTACGTGGACGTCGAGGTGGTCAGGGCGGCGTTCGCCGTGCCCGGTGATCGCAAGATCGTCGGACGCCAGGGCAAGGCCGTCCTCAAGGAGGCCGCCACCTCGATCCTGCCCCGGGAGATCGTCTACCGGCCCAAGGGCCTGTTCAGCGCCCCGCTGCGCGCCTGGATGAGCCGGGACCTGGCACCGCTGGTGCGCGAGGTGGTGAACGACGGTGTGCTCGTCAATTCCGGGTTGCTGCGCCGCGACGCGCTGGCGCGGATGGTCGCCGAGGACGCCGCCGGGCAGCGGGACTTCTCCAAGCATCTCTGGCACGTACTGACCCTCGAGTACTGGTATCGCGACGCGACCTCCGGCTCCGGCTCCGGCCGGAGCCAGGCGGCCTGACGGCATGGAAACAAGAGGAGCTCGGGTGAAACAGGTTGTGCAGAACTACAAGAGCGGCGAACTGGCGCTGCTCGACGTGCCGGCGCCGAGGTGCAAGCCGGGCGGTGTGCTGGTACGGACCTCCTACTCGCTGATATCCACCGGGACCGAGCTCATGAAGGTGTCCGAGGCCGGCATGTCGATGCTGGGCAAGGCCCGCTCCCGCCCGGACCAGGTGGCCAAGGTCATGCAGAGCGTGGCCACCAACGGGGTGCCCGCCACCTACCGCAAGGTGATGGGGAAGCTGGACTCCTACACGCCGCTGGGCTACTCGCTGTGCGGGGTGGTCGAGCAGGTCGGCCCCGGGATCGACGATGTGAAGGTCGGCGACCTCGTGGCCTGCGCCGGCAACGAGCACGCGTTGCACGCCGAGCTGAACTGGGTGCCCAAGAACCTCTACGCCCGGGTGCCGGACGGCCTCGCGCCGCGGCACGCCGCCTTCGGCACCGTCGGGTCGATCGCGTTGCAGGGCGTACGCCAGGGCGAACCGCAGCTCGGCGAAGTGGCACTGGTCGTCGGCCTCGGGCTGATCGGGCAGTTGGTGGTGCAGCTCCTCGCCGCCTCGGGAGTCCGCGTCGTCGGGGTCGACCCCGACCCGGTGCGCTGCGAGCTCGCCGAGCGCCTCGGCGCGGCGGCCTGCGGCGATCCCGAGTCCGCGGCCGTGGAAGCCGCCGTCGCCGAACTCACCGGCGGTCACGGCGTGGACCAGGTGTATCTGGCCGCCGGCGGCGGCAGCAACCAGCCCGTCGAGCTGGCCGCCCGGCTGAGCCGGGACCGCGGCCGGGTCGTCGACATCGGCAAGTGCCGCCTGGACCTGCCGTGGAACGCGTACTACGAGAAAGAGCTCGACGTCCGGTTCTCCCGCAGTTACGGCCCCGGACGCTACGACCCGGAGTACGAGCTGGAGGGCCGGGACTACCCGATCGGCTACGTACGCTGGATCGAGCGCGCAACCTGGCCTGTTCCTCG
>KE354167.1 GCA_000415505.1 Streptomyces afghaniensis 772 | reverse complement strand
GCCCGGACTGCCGTGTGCACCGTATGGGCCTCCAGAAAGAACACGTCCGACCGACGGTACAGACTCGCCTCGTCGTCAGGATCGAGCAGCCGATCAAGAGTCGCGAGATCTCCCGCGTCGAGCCCGTCCGTCAGCCGCTCCCTCATGTGCGACAGGGACGCCACGACATAGGCACGGGCCCGCTCAGAGGCGGGTGCCGGGAGGTCGAGCAGGAACGTGTGCGTCCTGGTGTGCTTAAGCCCCGCGGCGGCCAGCAGCCCCGGCCAGTCCTCCGTCTCCGCGACATGCCCCGGCAGCTCCGCCCGCATCCGCGTGAACCACTCCGCCTCCACCGCGTCGATCCGCGCCTGGAGCCCGGGCCGGCCGATGCCGATGTCGCGCGGCAGGTACCGCGGGGGCAGACCACCCTCCATCAGGGCGAGCGTGCCGCCGGGCGCCAGCCGCGCGGCGAACGCGTTGAGCGCGGCCCGCTGGTCGCCCAGGTGGTGCAGGCTGCGGCTCGCCCAGAGCAGGTCGGCGGGGTAGTCCAGCTCGTCGAGCACCTCAGGGAGTTCACCGGCGATCGTGCCGAAGCGGTCGGCGACGCCCAGCCGCTCGGCCCGTGCCCGCGCCCGCTCCAGCAGCGGCTCGGAGCCGTCCACCGCGACGATCCGCGCACCCGGGAACGTCTCGGCGAACAGGCACGACACGACGCCCGGCCCGCTGCCCGCGTCGACGATCAGGCCCGGCTCGGTCACCTCCTTCGCCAGCCAGGCCATGGCCCGCTCGTAGAGGGACGCGAACAGCTCCGCCTGGGACTCCAGCCTCGGGCCCATCTCGGCCCAGTCGATGTCCGTCTGGCCGTGGTGGTGGCCGTGGCCGTGCTTGTGCTCATGCTCGTGCGCCATGGTGGTCAGCCTCTCCCTCGGATGCCGCCAGCCTGCGCCGACGCACCGGGAGTAGGCCACCGCTCTTGCCGCTCCCGCAAAAATGATCCGCCGGGGCCGGAGCCCCGGCGGATCCGTGGGGACGGGTGTCAGCGGGTCAGGACAGCGGCGGGTACGCGTTCTGCATCAGCTGCCGGAACTGGGCGGAGAACCAGTGCCCGGACAGCGGGGCGTCCGGCAGGGCACCCGACATGTTGTGGTTGTTGCGGGGGTTGCCCTCGTACGTCGGGTCGCACATCCGGTCGAAGCCCTTGCCCTCGTCGTTCGGAATCTGCTTGCTCGCCCCGTCGGACTCGCCCGGGGGCTTCATCCACACGTACGCGTCGATCCCGGCAGCGGGGTTGGCCTGCGGCCGCTCGCCGAGGCCGGCTCCGGACTGGTTGCACCAGTTGCCGGGGTTGAAGCGGCGGTCGTAGCGGCCGCCGTCGACGTAGGTGTCGACGGAGGTCTGGGCGCCGGGGCCGGTGGGCCGGGCGGCGCCGCCCCAGCCGTTGCGGGAGGTGTCGATCAGCATGCCGATGCCGGAGTTGAAGCCGACCGAGACCAGTTGGTTGCGGAAGGTCTGGGCGAAGGACAGCTCGTCGACGTAGCGGTTCCAGTCGACCCACTTCGACTCGCGGACGGACTTGCCGGCCACGTTGTCGCTGATGGAGAAGTTGTTCTCCTTCAGGGCGCTGTAGTTCGCCGTGTTGGTGATGAAGCCGTGGACGTCGTTGACGGTCGCGCCCTCGGCGGTCGCCGCCTCCTTGAACAGGGTCGCGGAGGGACCGAAGTTGTCGTCCCAGCCGATCCAGCCGTGGTGGCCGGCGTCGACGTAGTTGTAGACGTTCGGCACGTCGCCGAGCTTGTTCAGCGCGTACCCGACGCCCTTGATGTAGTTGCCGTTGGCCTTCATCACGTCGCACTGCGGGGTGGCCGTCGGTCGGCCGCCGGTGTTGGTGACGAGGTTCGGCAGCGAGTCGATCTCGACGGTCGTGACGATCCGCAGCGAGGAGTACTTCGAGTCGGCGAGGATCGCCTTGATCGGGTCGATGTACTCCGTCTTGTAGCGGCCGATCTCGTCGGGCTTCAGCTCGCCGTTGGAGGCGAGGGCAGCGCAGTCACGGCCGGGCAGGTTGTAGATGACGAGCTGGACGACGAGTTCGCCGGAGCCCTTCTGGCGCAGCGCCTCGTCGAGGTGGGCGCGCAGGCCCATCTTGCCGCCCGCGCCGTTGATCGCGGCGATCCGGTCCAGCCAGACACCGGTCGGCTGGTTGGAGACCCGGCTGCCGCCCGGCTCGGCGGCGGCGTTCGCGGACCACTCGGGGTTCACGTACACCTTGGCACCGTCGTAGGGGTTGTTGACCCGGTTGGCGGGACCGCCCGGGTCCGGCGGATCCGTGGGGCCGCCGGGACCGCCGCTGTCGACGTTGCAGGTCACGCCGTCGAGGGTGAAGGTGGCCGGGATCGCGTTGCTGCCGCTGTAGGAGCCCTGGAAGCCGAAGCTGACCGAACCGCCCGTCGCGAGCCGGGCGTTGTAGCTCTCGTTGGCCACGGTGACGTCGGCACCGCTCTGGCTGATCTTGGCGTTCCAGCCGCTGGTGACCTTCTGGTTGCCGGCGTACGACCACTTCAGCGACCAGGACGACTTCGCGGCACTGTTGTTGGTGATGGTCACGGCGGCGGTGAAGCCGGTGTTCCACTGGTTCTGCACCTTGTAGTCGACGGTGCAGGGGACGGCGGCGGTGCCGACTCCGTCCGGGTCGACGGCGAACGCGGTGCCGGTGGCTCCGGCGACCAGGGCCATGGCGGCCAGTAACGCTGTTCTCGTACGGCTCATGAGTGCGGGTTTCCCTTTCGGTGGTGGGGGTGTCAGCCGTTCAGGGCGCGCTCCGACAAGGACATGAGGAACCCGGCACCGGCACTCGCGCAGCCGGGGACGACCGCGAGGGCGGCGGCTATAAGTACTGAACGCGAGGGGTGTCGCATGAGCGACTCCGTGCAGGTCGGGCCCGCCGTGACGGACGCGTCGACTGATGGAACCGCTCCCACTGGTGTCAAGGAAGGTAGCGCCAAGTGTCGGCAAAGAACAGGGGAGTCACTGACTTTCGCTCAACACACGGCGTCGAATCTTTTCGACTCTTCAAGGACCTTGACCGATACCAGACCCGTCCTCACTATGGGAGCGCTCCCACTGGTTCAAGCCTTGACTTCTCCGAGCCGCAAGGAGGAACCAGCACCATGCATCCCCCACCCCGGAGACGGAGAGCCGTGCGGCGTCTGTGGACCGCCGCGCTCGCAGCTCTCGCGCTTCCGTTGACGATGCTCTCCTCAGGGTCGACTTCCGCTCAGGCGGCCGCACTTCAGTGCAGTGTCGATTACAAGACGAACGACTGGGGCTCCGGCTTCACCGCGGACCTGACCCTCACCAACCGCGGCACGGACGCCATCGACGGCTGGACGCTGACCTACGCCTACTCCGGCAACCAGAAGCTGGGCAACGGCTGGAACGGCACCTGGTCGCAGTCCGGCCAGAACATCACCGTCAAGAACGCCCCGCACAACGCGCGGGTCGCCGCGGGCGCCGCCGTCTCCACCGGCGCCCAGTTCTCCTACAGCGGCAGCAACACCGCGCCGACGTCCTTCACGGTCAACGGCACGCCCTGCACGGGCGCGCACCAGCCGCCGATCGCCGTGCTGACCAGCCCGGCCGCCGGCGCCGTCTACACCCAGGGCGAGGCGGTTCCGCTGGCCGCCACCGCTGCCGCCGCGGACAACGCCACGATCAGCAAGGTGGAGTTCTACGACGACACCAAGCTGCTGGGCACGGACACCAGCGCGCCCTACGCGCTGTCCGTCTCAGATTTGACCGTGGGCAGTCATTCCCTGGTGGCGAAGGCCTACGACAGCATGGGCGCCTCCGCCGACTCCACCCCGGTCGGCATCACGGTCGCCTCCGGCCCGACCGTCGTCGCCTCGCCGCTCCAACTGGGCGTGCAGTCCGGCAAGTCAGGCACGTACGAGGTGAAGCTGTCCAAGCAGCCGGCGTCCAATGTGACGGTGACGTCGACGCGGGCGAGCGGCAACTCGGGCCTGTCGGTCACGGGCGGTGCCTCGCTCACCTTCACCCCGCAGAACTGGAACACCGCGCAGAAGGTGACCGTCACGGCCGCCGACTCGGGTACCGGTTCCGCCGTGTTCGAGTCGACGGCCGCGGGCCACGCCAAGGCCTCGGTCACCGTCACCCAGCTGGCGGCGGCCAAGACGTACGACGCCCGCTTCCTGGAGCTCTACGGGAAGATCACCAACCCGGCGAACGGCTACTTCTCCCCCGAGGGCATTCCCTACCACTCGGTCGAGACGCTGATCGTCGAGGCGCCGGACCACGGTCACGAGACCACGTCGGAGGCGTACAGCTACCTCCTGTGGCTCCAGGCCATGTACGGCAAGGTGACGGGCGACTGGTCCAAGTTCAACGGCGCGTGGGACCTCATGGAGAAGTACATGATCCCCACCAAGGCCGACCAGCCGACCAACTCTTTCTACAACGCCTCGAAGCCGGCGACCTACGCGCCTGAGCTGGACACCCCGGGTGAATACCCGGCCAAGCTCGACACCGGCGTCTCGGTCGGCCGGGACCCGATCGCGGCCGAGCTGAAGAGCGCGTACGGCACGGACGACGTCTACGGCATGCACTGGCTCCAGGATGTCGACAACGTCTACGGCTACGGCAACTCGCCCGGCAAGTGCGAGGCGGGACCGTCGGACACCGGCCCGTCGTACATCAACACCTTCCAGCGCGGCCCGCAGGAGTCGGTGTGGGAGACGGTGCCGCAGCCGACCTGTGACGCCTTCAAGTACGGCGGCAAGAACGGCTATCTGGACCTGTTCACCGGTGACGCCTCCTACGCCAAGCAGTGGAAGTTCACCAACGCGCCGGACGCCGACGCGCGCGCCGTGCAGGCCGCCTACTGGGCGGACCTGTGGGCGAAGGAGCAGGGCAAGGGCGGGCAGGTCTCCGCGACGGTCGCCAAGGCGGCCAAGATGGGCGACTACCTGCGCTACTCCATGTTCGACAAGTACTTCAAGAAGATCGGCAACTGTGTCGGTCCCTCGGCCTGCCCGGCGGGCACCGGCAAGGACGCCTCGATGTACCTGATGTCCTGGTACTACGCCTGGGGCGGCGCCACCGACACCTCGGCCGGCTGGGCCTGGCGCATCGGCTCCAGCCACGCCCACGGCGGCTACCAGAACCCGCTCGCCGCGTACGCGCTGAGCAGCTACGCCCCGCTGAAGCCCAAGTCGGCGACGGGCGCGGCGGACTGGGCCAAGTCCATGGACCGGCAGCTGGAGTTCTACCGCTGGCTGCAGTCCGACGAGGGCGCCATCGCCGGCGGCGCGACCAACAGCTGGGCGGGCCGGTACGCGACCCCGCCCGCCGGGAAGTCGACGTTCTACGGCATGTACTACGACGAGAAGCCGGTCTACCACGACCCGCCGTCCAACCAGTGGTTCGGCTTCCAGGCGTGGTCCATGGAGCGGGTCGCCGAGCTGTACCAGCAGACGGGGAACGCACAGGCCAAGACGGTCCTCGACAAGTGGGTCGACTGGGCGCTGTCCAAGACCACGTTCAACCCGGACGGCACGTTCCGCATCCCGTCGACGCTCCAGTGGTCGGGCCAGCCCGACACCTGGAACGCCTCCAGCCCCGGCTCCAACAGCGGGCTGCACGTCACCGTCGCCGACTACACCAACGACGTCGGTGTGGCGGCCGCGTACGCCAAGACCCTGACGTACTACGCCGACCGCTCCGGTGACACGGAGGCCGCGGCGGCGGCGAAGAAGCTGCTGGACGGGATGTGGGCGAACCACCAGGACGACATCGGCCTTGCCGTCCCGGAGAACCGCGCGGACTACAACCGGTTCGACGACTCGGTGTCCATCCCGAGTGGCTGGACGGGCACGATGCCGAACGGTGACGCGATCAACTCGTCGTCGACGTTCGACTCGATCCGGTCCTTCTACGAGGACGACCCGGCCTGGTCGAAGATCGAGAGTTATCTCGCGGGCGGTGCGGTGCCGTCGTTCACGTACCACCGGTTCTGGGCTCAGGCGGATATCGCGTTGGCCATGGGCTCGTACGCGGAGCTTCTCGAATAGCCCCCGCCGGGCGCTCCGCGGGGTGGGCGGTACTTCGGGTGCCGGTCCGTAGTGGCTGGTCGCGCAGTTCCCCGCGCCCCTGACAGCGTCCGAAGCTCTGCGTACATGGCCCTGCACCTGACGCGGGGCCACGGCCGGGCGGCTCCCCCCGCACGGGAGCCGCCCGGCCCTCGCACGTTCCCCCTCCCACGGAAGGAACCCCACCGTGCGAAGAACCCGCATTCTCACTGCCGTGCTCGCGCTGGCGGCCGGGCTGTTGTCGGGCGCTCCCGCAGCCCTGGCCGTCGATCCCCCCTCGGTGAAGATCGCCGCCGATACCTACTCCTGGAAAAACGCCAGGATCGACGGGGGCGGGTTCGTCCCCGGGATCGTCTTCAATCGCAGTGAGAAGAACCTCGCCTACGCCCGGACCGACATCGGCGGTGCCTATCGGTGGCAGGAGGCGTCGAAGACCTGGACGCCGCTGCTGGACTCCGTCGGCTGGGACGACTGGGGGCACACGGGGGTCGTCAGCATCGCCTCCGACTCCGTCGATCCGGACAAGGTGTACGCGGCGGTCGGTACGTACACCAACAGCTGGGATCCGAAGAACGGTGCGGTCATGCGCTCCTCCAACCGGGGGGCGAGCTGGCAGAAGGCGAATCTGCCGTTCAAGCTGGGCGGCAACATGCCGGGGCGGGGCATGGGCGAGCGGCTGGCCGTCGACCCGAACCGGAACAGCGTGCTGTACCTGGGCGCACCCAGTGGCAAGGGGCTGTGGCGGTCGACGGACTCGGGCGTGACCTGGTCGCAGGTGGCGAACTTCCCCAACGTCGGCAACTACGCGCAGGACCCCGGCGACACGAGCGGCTACGCCTCCGACAACCAGGGCATCGTCTGGGTCACCTTCGACGAGTCCACGGGCACCTCGGGCAGCGCCACGAAGACGATCTACGTGGGGGTCGCCGACAAGGACAACGCGGTGTACCGCTCGACGGACGCGGGCGCGACCTGGCAGCGGCTGGCCGGGCAGCCCACCGGTTACCTCGCCCACAAGGGCGTCCTGGACGCGAAGAACGGCTATCTGTACCTCGCCTACAGCGACAAGGGCGGACCGTACGACGGCGGCAAGGGACAGCTGTGGCGGTACGCGACCGGGACCGGGACCTGGAAGGACATCAGCCCGGTGGCGGAGGCCGACACCTTCTACGGCTTCAGCGGGCTGACGGTCGACCGGCAGAAGCCGGGCACGGTGATGGCGACCGCGTACAGCGCCTGGTGGCCGGACACGCAGATCTTCCGCTCGACGGACAGCGGCGCCACGTGGACCAAGGCCTGGGACTACACGTCGTACCCCAACCGCGAGAACCGCTACACGATGGACGTCTCGTCCTCGCCGTGGCTGACCTGGGGCGCCAACCCGCAGCCGCCGGAGCAGACCCCGAAGCTCGGGTGGATGACGGAGGCCCTGGAGATCGACCCGTTCAACTCGAACCGCATGATGTACGGGACGGGCGCGACGATCTACGGCACCGAGAACCTCACCAACTGGGACAACGGAAGCAAGTTCGCCGTCAAGCCGATGGTGCAGGGGCTGGAGGAGACGGCGGTCAACGACCTGGCGTCGCCGCCGTCGGGCGCGCCGCTGCTGAGCGCGCTGGGTGACATCGGCGGCTTCCGCCACACGGATCTGACGAAGGTCCCGTCGATGATGTTCACCCAGCCGAACTTCACGACGACCACGAGCCTGGACTTCGCCGAGTCGAACCCGAACACGGTCGTCCGGGTCGGCAACCTCGACTCCGGTCCGCACATCTCGTTCTCGACCGACAACGGCGCCAACTGGTTCGCGGGGACCGACCCCTCGGGCGTGAGCGGCGGCGGCACGGTCGCGGCGGCGGCCGACGGCAGCCGGTTCGTGTGGAGCCCTGAGGGCGCCGGCGTGCACCACGCGACGGGCTTCGGCACGTCGTGGCAGGCGTCCGGCGGGATCCCCGCCGGGGCGATCGTCGAGTCGGACCGCGTCGATCCGAAGACCTTCTACGGCTTCAAGTCCGGGAAGTTCTACGTCAGTACGGACGGCGGGGCGACGTTCAAGGAGTCACCGGCGACGGGGCTGCCCGGCGGTGACAGCGTCCGCTTCAAAGCGCTGCCCGGCGGGAAGGGCGACGTCTGGCTGGCCGGCGGCGCGAGCGACGGGGCGTACGGCCTGTGGCACTCGACGGACGGCGGCACGAGCTTCACGAAGCTGCCGAACGTCGAGCAGGCCGACACCATCGGCTTCGGCAAGGCGGCCCCCGGCGCCTCCTACCAGACGCTCTACACCAGCGCGAAGATCGGCGGCGTGCGCGGCATCTTCCGCTCCACGGACAAGGGCGCGAGCTGGACCCGCATCAACGACGACGCCCACCAGTGGGGCTGGACGGGCGCGGCCATCACCGGGGACCCGAGGGTGTACGGCCGGGTGTACGTGGCGACCAACGGACGTGGCGTCATCTACGGGGACAGCTCCGACGGAGGCACCACGGGTCCCGGGCCCGGCCCCGATCCGGCCGGTGCCTGCAAGGTGACGTACAAGGTGACGAGCCAGTGGTCGGGCGGCTTCCAGGCGGACGTGCAGCTCACCAACACCGGGACCGGCGCCTGGAACGGCTGGTCCCTCGGCTGGTCCTTCGCCGACGGCCAGAAGCTGACCCAGGCGTGGAACGCCGAGGCCGCGCAGTCGGGAGCGGCGGTGACGGCGAAGAACGTCGGCTGGAATTCCAACGTGGCGGCGGGCTCGTCGGTGAGCTTCGGCTTCACGGCCAACTCGTCGGGGACGAACACGAAACCGACCGCGTTCAAGCTCGGCGACCAGAACTGCACGGTCGCCTGACCGTGCTTTTGAGGGCGTATGCCGGAGGCGGCATACGCCCTCGTCCTTCTCAGGGGGTGTAGACCGGCGGCCTGGGAGCCGTCGGCATGGCGTTGCCGATGAAGAAGCTCGGGTGCGGGGGCTGGTTGTAGGCGGTGTTCTGCCAGGCCAGGGCCGTGCGGTACTGCGTGTCGTGGAGCAGGGTCGTGATCTTCGTGCTGGTCTCGTGCGGGGTCGAGTAGACGCGCAGCGCGGTGTTGTCGCTGGTGCGCCAGACGACCTCCTCGCGCCAGTCGCCGAGGATGTCGCCGGACAGGACGGGCGTGGACTTCGTGCCGTTGTTGGAGGAGACGCCGGATCCGGTCAGCAGGCGGGTGTCGCCCGAGGTGCCGTACTTGTCGATGCGGGTGCCGTCGAGGAGTTCACGGACCGGGTCGCCGTCCCACCAGGACAGGAAGTTCATGCTGGACGGCTCCCGGCCGAGCGAGGCGCCGGTCGCCGAACGCAGGGTCGTGTCCGCGGCGGACCAGGCCTCGGCGCCCGCGCTGCCGGCGTACACGTCCGCGGCGACGCCACGGCCGTTGTCCGAGCCCGAGGCCGTCTGCCACAGGATCTGGCCGGTGCGGGCGTCGGCCATCCAGGAGCCGGGTTTGCTGGAGTCCTCGGAGACCTTGAAGTACTCAAGGCCCGCGCGGGAGGGGTTGAGGTCCCCGACGTGGCCGGCGTCGCCGTGGCCCAGTTTGGTCGTCCACAGCCCGTTGCCGTTGTCGTCGACCGTCATGGCGCCGTAGACGATCTCGTCCTTGCCGTCGTTGTCGACGTCCGCGACGGACAGGCTGTGGTTGCCCTGGCCGTCGTAGCCCTTGCCGCTGTTGGTCGAGGAGTTGGTGTCGAAGGTCCAGCGGCGGGTGAAGGAGCCGTTCCGCCAGTCCCAGGCGGCGATCACGGTGCGGGTGTAGTAGCCGCGCGCCATGATCAGGGAGGGGCGGGAGCCGTCGAGGTAGGCCGTGCCCGCGAGGAAGCGGTCGACGCGGTTGCCGTAGTTGTCGCCCCAGGAGGAGACGTTGCCGCGGCCCGGGACGTAGTCGACGCTCTGCATCGCCTTGCCCGTCTGGCCGTTGAACATCGTCAGGAACTCCGGGCCGGACAGCACATAGCCGCTGGAGTTGCGGTGGTCGGCCGAGGAGCTGCCGATGACCGCGCCGGTGCCGTCCTTGGTGCCGTCGGCGGTCTTCATGGCGACCTCGGCCTTGCCGTCGCCGTCGTAGTCGTACACCTGGAACTGCGTGTAATGCGCGCCGGAGCGGATGTTGCGGCCCAGGTCGATACGCCACAGCCGGGTCCCGTCGAGCTTGATGCCGTCGACGACGGTGTTGCCGGTGTAGCCGGACTGGGAGTTGTCCTTGGCGTTGGTCGGCTGCCACTTCAGGACGATGTCCAGGGCGCCGTCGCCGTCCAGATCGCCGAGGGAGGCGTCGTTGGCTTCGTAGGTGTACGCCGAGTTGCCCGGGGCGGTGCCGCCTGCGGGCGGTGAGACCGGGACGTCCTTGTAGCCGGTGCGGAACTGGATCGCGTGCACCGAGTCGCCCTGCTCCACGCCGTTCACGATCGCGCGGACGGTGTAGTCGGCGTGCGAGGGGGCGCCGGAGTGGAAGTAGTTCGTGGAGCCGGTGATCGGGGTCGCGTTGACCTTCGTGCCGGCCCGGTACACGTTGAACGAAACGTCGTTCGGATCGGTGCCCAGCCAGCGCCAGCTGACCAGGTTGCCGCTGCCGGTGTGGACGCTGACCACGCCCCGGTCCAGCTTCTCCACCTGGCGGGCGGTGGCGGCCGCGGCGGTGTCGTCGGTGGCGAACGTGGTCAGGCCGGCGCCGACGAGCGCCGCCGTGGCCGCGGCGACGGGGAGGAGCAGGCGGCGTCTGCGGTGCCTGTGCGGGTGCTTCACGTGACGGACCTCCTGGGAGGACGGGCGGGTTCCGCCTCTCAGTCGCCGCCGGGGGCACGGGAGTTGCCGTACCGCACCGCCAGTTCGGCCGCGGTCCGGGCGATCCTCGACCGCAGTTCGTCCGGGGCCAGCACCTCGATGGCCGTGCCCAGGCGCAGGAACTCGGCGTGGGCGTGGTCGACGGACTCGATGGGGACCGTGGCGCGGGTCCAGCCGTCGTCGTCCGTACGTCCGTCGCGCCGTACGGCCTCCCCCGCCGGGCCGGTGAGCGTCGTTCCCGGGGCCAGCCGCACCACGGCCTCCCCGCGGTGCAGCCGGTCGTGGAAGCCGCGCTGGTACGCCGCCCAGTACGCGGCCAGGTCGAAGTTCTCGGGACGGGTGAACTCCTCGCCCAGGATGGAGAGTTCGAGGATCTGGTCGACCCGGTAGGTTCGTGGTCCGGGCCCGGCCACGACGTACCAGCGGCCCGCCTTCAGCACCAGCCCGTACGGCTCCAGACGGCGCTCGACGTCGGTGGGCTCGCGCCAGCGGCGGTACCGGACGTGCAGCACGCGGCTGCTCCAGACGGCGTCCGCGACGGCCGGGAGGTGAGGGGTGTCGTCGGCGTCCGCGTACCAGCCGGGGGCGTCCAGGTGGAAGCGGCCGCTGATCCGGTCGGCGTGCGCGCGCAGCTCCACCGGCAGGGCGGCGCGCACCTTGAGCTGGGCGGCAGCGAGCACGGAGCCGAGACCGAGCTGGGCGGCGGGGCCGGGGGCGCCCGCGAGGAAGAGGGCCTCGGCCTCGTCGGCGGTGAGGCCCGTCAGACGTGTGCGGTAGCCGTCGAGCAGGCGGTATCCGCCGGCGTGGCCCGCGTCGCCGTACAGCGGAACCCCGGCGGCACCGAGGGCCTCCACGTCCCGGTAGACGGTACGGACCGAGACCTCCAGTTCCTCGGCGAGCTGCGCGGCGGTCATCCGGCCGCGGGTCTGGAGCAGCAGGAGGATCGAGACGAGCCGGCTGGACTTCACTGACACATGATGTCAGGGAAGCGGCTCTAACGTCCCGCCATGCCTTTCACGGAGAAACTGCTGACCGTGCCGCCGCCGATCGAGGTGGCGGGCCGGTGGATCAAGCGCTACCACGTCACGGCCGACCCGGACGGCATCGCGCCCGAGGTGGAGAAGGCGGCGTACGCGCTCCTGCCCGAGCTGCTGCCGGAGCCGGACGGCACCCCGCCGGCGACGTTCGTCGTGCTGCACCGGGGCGGTGACGACGGCGCCTATCTCAACGCGTACAGCTGGGTGTGGGACAACGTGCTGCACTTCGGCGGCGCGGCGGCGGGCCAGCCGGTCCTCGGCTGCCCGGACCGCGACCCCACGCACTTCGTCAGGCCCGGCCCGCCGTGGATCGGCTGCGTCTGGGAGCTACCGCCGATCCTGCACGAACGCGACGCCTGGGTACGGCACATGCTCGCCCCGGACGTCCCCGACCTCGACGCCTATCTGGCCGACCGCATGTCCGAAGGAACCACTGGAGACCGCTCATGAGCAGCCCGCACGACTTCGACTTCTTCCACGGCACCTGGAACGTCCTGCACCGCCGCCGCACCGACTTCCTCGACCCCGGCGGCGAGTGGGAGGAGTTCCCGGGCCGGAGCGAGTGCCGGCCGTTGTTCGACGGGGCCGCCAACATCGACGAGATCGACATGCCGCACCTGGGCGCGAAGGGGCTGACGCTGCGGCTGTTCGACCCGGTCCGCGAGGAGTGGTCGCTGAACTGGGCGTCCAGCCGCAGCGGGACCCTGTTCCCGCCGGTCTTCGGCCGCTTCGAGGGCGAGACGGGCACGTTCCACGGCGACGACACCTACGACGGCAAGGACGTGCGCGTGCGGTTCGTCTGGTCGGGGATCTCCGCGGCGACCGCCCGGTGGGAGCAGGCGTTCTCCGTGGACGGCGGTGAGACCTGGCTGACCAACTGGGTCATGGCGTTCACCCGGGCCTGAGGCCTCTCACGGCTTCCGGAACGCCCGGAGCGTGAAGTACGGATCGGGGCGGGGTCTGTCCTGGTCGGGGAGTTCCGCCAGACGGGTGGCGAAGCCGTCGGCGAGCGGGTGGCCGGGCGGCAGGGTGACGAACCAGCCGCGGCGCAGGTCGGCGACCGTGCGGCGCGGGCTGCGGCCCTGCCCGTGGCCGCGGAAGCGGGCGTGCCCGGCCGGGACCAGGCCGTGGCCGGCGGCGCAGGACTCGACGTCCGCCGCCGCGTCCCGCACCGGGCTGGGCGGGCGGGAGGACAGGACGACATCGATGTCACTGCCCACGTTGTGGGAGGCGGCCTTGTCGACCGTGGTGACGTAGACGCCGCCGGGCCGCAGCACCCGGGCACACTCGCCGACGATGGTCCGGACGTCGGCGGGCCCGGCGGCCAGATGCAGCAGCCACACGCTGCACACGGCGTCGAACTCGCCGTCCCGGAACGGCAGCCGGCGGCTGTCGGCGAGCACCACGGCACCGGGCAGCCGGGCTGCGGCCTGCCGGGCCATCGCCGGGCGAGGTCCACGCCGGTGACCCGCATGCCCTCGCGCGCCGCTGCGAGCCGGCGGGTCACGATGCCGGTGCCGCAGGCGACGTCGAGCAGGCCGCGCGCGTCCGGCGGTACGAGGCTCAGCACCGCCGCCGCGGCGGCGGCCGCCCTGGGCTCGCCGCCGCGCGAGGCGTCGTACCGCTCCGCTTCCTTGTCGTAGTCGAGCACCCGGTCAGTGTGCCCCGTGCCCGGGCGCCAGGTCCTCCACCCTGCGGGCGAGCTCGAAGTCCTTCTCGGTGACGGCGCCGCCCGCGCTGTGCGTGTGCACGGACAGGGACACCGTGTTGTAGCCGAGCGTGAGGTCGGAGTGGTGGTCGAGCTCCTCCTGGACCTGGGCGATGTGCACGACCATCGCCGTCGCCGCGAAGTGCGAGCCGAGCCGGTAGGAGCGGGTGAGGCGGTCGCCGTCGAGCGACCAGCCCGGCAGCTCGGCCAGTCGGTCCTCGACCTCCTTCTGCGACAGCGGTTCGACGGGCATGGGCAGCGCTCCTTCCCTGACGCCGGGATCCTCTTCTCCCTACTCAGCCTGCCACAGCGGGACGCTGGAAGCCCTGGTCGGAGCGGTGCGCCTGTCCGACGCGACCGGTTCTCGACTACGGTCCCGGCATGACCACTCATGCGTCCACCGCCGGCCAGGGCGTGGGCCCGCTGCTGCGGGCCTGGCGGGAGCAGCGCCGGGTCAGCCAGCTGGAGCTGGCCCTGCGCGCGGACTCCTCGGCCCGGCACATCAGCTTCATCGAGACCGGCCGCTCCCGGCCCAGCGAGGAGATGGTGCTGCGGCTGGCCGAGCACCTGGACGTCCCCATGCGGGAGCGCAACGCGCTGCTGCTGGCGGCCGGTTACGCCCCGCGCTACCCCGAGACGCCGCTGGACGACCCGGCGCTGGGCGCGCTGCGCGAGGGCATCGAGCGGCTGATCGGGGGCTACGAGCCGTATCCGGCGCTGGTGGTGGACGCGGTGTACGACGTCGTGGCGGCCAACCGGGGGATCATGGCGCTGGTCGACGGCGTGGACGAGTCGCTGCTCGAACCGCCGCTGAACGCGATGCGGCTGGCCCTGCACCCGCGGGGGCTGGCGCCGCGCATCCGCAACCTGCGCGCCTGGCGCGGACACCTGCTGGAGCAGATGGAGCGGCAGATCGCGCTGCACCGCTCCGAACCGCTGCGGGCGCTGTACGAAGAGGTGGCGGCGTATCCGGTGCCCGACGCGGATCCGGCGGAGGAGCCTTCGGAACCGGTGCCGTACTTCGCGCTGCCGCTGCGCATCGAGCACGAGGGGCGGACGCTGTCGTTCATCTCCTCGATCTCCACGTTCAACACACCGATGGACGTGACCGTCGCCGAGCTGGCCATCGAGACGCTCCTCCCGGCCGATCCGGCGACGGTCAAGTACCTTCAATCGCTGCTGCCCTGACGGGCCCTCAGGGCTATGTACTGGAGGGCGGCGAACCCGGCCACGGTCAGGGACTGGAGCACCGTCCACACGGCGCCCGCCGTGCTCGGCGTGAGCCACAGCGCCAGGGCCACGAGGCTCACCGCCGTCCAGGCGAGGTTGGCCTCCACGACGGCCCGCACGCCGAGCGCCGGCGGCTGCCGGCGTGAGGCCAGCAGCCCCACGCCCGCCGCGTAGGCGGTGAGGAACGCGCCCAGGGCGAGCAGCAGCGTGGAGTCCACCCCGAGGAAGCGGCCGAGCGGGCCGGAGAACGCGAGGTAGGCGAGCGCGTTGGCGCCGGTCACCGCCGCGTCCAGGGCGAGGAAGCGGCGCAGCATCGACTGCGGCGTGCTGGTCCGGGCGAGTGTGGCGAGCTGGGTCGCGGACATGGTGAGTCACCCTCCGTCGGGTCGTGGTGTGGCAGCGGGGCCCGGGTCCCGGGCCGGAGTGCGCCGGCCCGGGACCCGGTGCGTTCACGATCCCGTCCCGGGCGCGCGCGGTCGATTACCCGCGGGGTAATGCCCCGGCGACCCGTCCGTTTCCCGCGATCTTCTCGCCCGCGACCCTGTGAGACTGCCGTCGGAACGTGACAGACTGATCACAGGCTGGGGCACGTTGGGGAGGCGTGGCGTGAGTGAACGGCGGGCCGCACCGACCGTGGGCCAGGTGGTGCTGGGCAAGCGGCTTCAGGAGCTGCGTGAGGCGGCGGGCCTCAGTCGTGACGAGGCTGCCCGGGTGCTGCGCGTCGCCCCCGCGACGGTCCGGCGGATGGAGACCGCCGATGTCGCGCTCAAGATTCCCTACGTGCAGATCCTGCTGACGGCGTACGGCGTGCCCGAGGACGAGGTGACCGCGTTCGTCGAGCTCGCCGAGGAGGCGAACCGGCCGGGCTGGTGGCAGCGGTTCCACGACGTGCTGCCGGAGTGGTTCAGCCTGTATGTGAGCCTGGAGGGCGCCGCCCGGATCATCCGGTCCTACGAGCCGCACTTCGTGCCGGGGCTGTTGCAGACCGAGGGGTACGCGCGTGCGGTCCTGCAGGCCGGCACCATCGGGAACTCCGGGCCGCAGGCCGTGGAGCGGCACGTCTCGCTGCGCATGGAGCGGCAGCGGCTGCTGGACCGCCCGAACCCGCCGCACCTGTGGGTGATCATGGACGAGACGGTGCTGCGGCGGCCGGTGAGCGTCGACGGCCAGGTGATGCGGGACCAGCTGGACAAACTGCTGGAGTACTCCGAGCGGGACCGCGTCACGCTCCAGATCGCCGAGTTCAAGGACGGCCCGCACCCGGGCACGTACGCGCCGTTCTCCCTGTTCCGCTTCGCCGAGCCCGAACTGCCCGACATGGTCTTCACCGAGTACCTGACCGGCGCGCTGTACCTCGACTCCCGCAAGGAGGTCTCCGCGCATCTGGAGGTCCTCGACCACATGACGGCGGGCGCGGCCTCCACCCAGCGCACCGAGAGGCTGCTGCGGGAGTACCGCGAGACCTTCTGAGTCCGCGGTGGTTCAGCGCCGGGCCGGCCACAGTGACCCGTACGGACCCCGCCGACGGGTGTGCCCCCTGCCGGCCCCTACCGTCGGGATCGCGGGGCGCACGGGAAGGAGGTCCGATGCCTGGATTCGAGGTGCTGTACCAGGCGGCCGCGCTGTGCCTGATGTTCCCCGACGACGACTTCCGTGCCCGGCTGCCGCTGTTGCGCGAAGCCGCCCCGCAGCTAAGGGAGTTCGCCGACCACGCGGCGCTCAGCCCACCGCGTGAGCTGGCGGCGCACTACGTCGAGGTCTTCGAGGCGGAGCCGGACCACAGCCTGTATCTCAGCGCCTGGCGCGAGGCGGCACCGACGCCCTCCGAGGAGCTGTACCGCGCGCACGGACTGGAGACGACCGGCGAGGAACCGCCTGACTTCCTCCCCGCGGTTCTCGAGTGCGCGGCCCGCACCGGCGACACCCGGCTCCTGACGGACCACCGCGACGGTCTGGACCTGCTCCGCTCCAGACTCACCCACTTCGGCACGCCGTACGCGACCGTCCTGGAAGCGGTGTGCGTGACCCTGCCGCCCGACGCGCCGGGACGCTAGGGCGTGTCGTCGTAGGCCTGCCTGGCCCGCTCGACCTCGCCCAGGTGGGTGTCCGCCCACTCGGCGAGGTGCGCGAAGAGCGGCGCGAGGCTGCGGCCGAGCCCGCTGATCTCGTACTCGACCCTCGGGGGGACCTCCGGGTGGTACGTCCGCACGACCAGGCCGTCCCGCTCCAGTTGCCGCAGCCGCTGGGTCAGCACCTTGGGCGTGATCGTGCCGATGCGCCGTTCCAGCTCGACGAAGCGCTGCCGGCCGTGCGTGTGGAGCGTCCACAGGATCGGTGTGGTCCACCGGCTGAAGACGATGTCCACGACCGGGGCGATGGGGCAGGCCAGTTCCGCTTCGGTCGCGGCCGGTTCCGTCCGGCTCCTCGTGTCGCCCGCCATGCGCTTCCCCCCAGGGCAGTCACTTTCCTCTAGGTACCTACTATATCGACGGTGTTAGCGTCCTGAGCCACGGCAACAGCACTGAAAAACAGAGGAGTTGCTCATGATCGTGGTGACGGGGGCGACGGGGAACGTGGGCCGGTCGCTCGTACGGATCCTGGTGGCGGACGGCGAGCGGGTGTCCGCGACATCCCGGGGAATCTCGGCCGCGGACGTGCCGGAGGGTGTGTCGCACCGGAGGGCGGACCTCACCGACGCGGAGACTCTCCGTCCCGTTCTCGACGGCGCCGACGCGCTGTTCCTGCAGAACGGCGGAGCCGACGCGCACCTGCTGGACCCCGGGCACATCCTCGACGTCGCCAAGGCCGGCGGGGTCGAACGCGTGGTGCTGCTGTCCTCCCAAGGAGTCGCGACGCGGCCGGAGTCGGCCTCGCACGGCGGCCTCGGGAGGGTTCTCGAGGACGCCGTCAGACAGTCGGGCCTGGACTGGGTGATCCTGCGTCCCGGCGGCTTCGCCTCCAACGCGTTCGCCTGGGCCGAGTCCGTGCGGACCCGGCGGGCGGTCGCCGCGCCGTTCGGTGACGTCGGACTGCCGGTCATCGACCCGGAGGACATCGCCGGGGTCGCCGCCGCGACGCTGCGCGAGCCGGACCACCCCGGGCAGACCTACGAGTTGACCGGCCCCGCCCTGAGCACACCCCGGCAACGTGCCCAGGACCTCGGTGAGGCGCTCGGCGAGCCGGTGCGCTTCGTCGAACAGCGGCCCGACGAGGCCCGGGCCCAGATGCTGCGGTTCATGCCCGGGCCCGTGGTCGACACGACCCTGTCCATCGTCGGGGAGCCCACGCCCGCGGAGCAGCGCGTCAGCCCCGACGCCGAGCGGATCCTCGGCCGCGCGCCCCGCCCGTTCGCCGAGTGGGCCCGACGCCACGTCGCCGCGTTCCGCTGACGGGCGAGCGCAGCGACGCGGCCGGTCCGTCCGCGCAGGCTCTGGACCGGTGGGACTCTGCGGACACCCCTAAGCGGCGCCGCCCTTCTCGTCCCGCCGGTCCTTCTCCTCGTCCACGATCTCCGCGTCGACGACGCCCTCCTCGTCCCGCGGGGTGCCGGAGGGCTCCTCGGTCGGTGTCTGCTGGGCCTGGGCGTACATCGCCTGGCCCATCTTCTGGCTGACCGAGGCGAGTTTCTCGACGCCGGCGCGCAGGGCGGCGGTGTCCGCCTGCTGTTCCAGCTGCGCCTTCACTTCGGTGATGGCGGACTCGACCTCGGTCTTCGTGTCGGCCGGGATCCTGTCGCCGTTGTCGCGGAGGAACTTCTCGGTCTGGTAGACGAGTTGCTCGGCCTGGTTGCGGGTCTCGGCGGCCTCGCGGCGCTGGCGGTCCTCCTCCGCGTACTGCTCGGCCTCGCGCATCATGCGGTCGATGTCGTCCTTGGGCAGGGCCGAGCCGCCGGTGACGGTCATCTTCTGCTCGCGGCCGGTCGCCAGGTCCTTCGCGGAGACGTGCATGATGCCGTTGGCGTCGATGTCGAAGGCCACCTCGATCTGCGGCACGCCGCGCGGCGCCGGCGGCAGGCCCGTCAGGTCGAAGACTCCGAGCTTCTTGTTGTACGCGGCGATCTCCCGTTCGCCCTGGTAGACCTGGATGCCGACCGAGGGCTGGTTGTCGGCGGCGGTGGTGAAGATCTCCGAACGCCGGGTGGGAATGGTCGTGTTGCGCTCGATGAGCTTCGTCATGATGCCGCCCTTGGTCTCGATGCCGAGGGACAGCGGGGTGACGTCGAGCAGCAGTACGTCCTTGACGTCGCCGCGGATGACGCCCGCCTGGAGCGCGGCGCCGAGCGCCACGACCTCGTCGGGGTTTACGCCCTTGTGCGGCTCCTTCCCGGTGAGTTCCTTGACCAGTTCGGTGACGGCGGGCATGCGCGTGGAACCGCCGACGAGGATGACGTGGTTGATCGCGGAGAGCTTCACCCCCGCGTCCTTGACCGCCTGGTGGAAGGGCGCCTTGCACCGGTCGAGCAGGTCGGCGGTGAGCTCCTGGAACTGGGCCCGGGTCAGCTTCTCGTCGAGGTGCAGCGGCCCCTCGGCGGAGGCCGTGATGTAGGGCAGGTTGATCGTCGTCTCGGTGGAGCTGGACAGCTCGATCTTCGCCTTCTCGGCGCCCTCGCGCAGCCGCTGCACCGCCATCTTGTCGCCCGCGAGGTCGACGCCGTACTGGCCCTTGAAGCGCTTGACCAGGTACTCGACGATCCGCTGGTCCCAGTCGTCGCCACCGAGGTGCGTGTCGCCGTTGGTGGCCTTCACCTCGATGACGCCCTCGCCCATCTCCAGCAGCGACACGTCGAAGGTGCCGCCGCCGAGGTCGAAGACGAGCACGGTCTGGTCGTTCTCCTTGTCCAGGCCGTAGGCGAGGGCGGCGGCCGTAGGCTCGTTGATGATCCGCAGCACCTTCAGGCCCGCGATCTCCCCGGCCTCCTTGGTGGCCTGCCGCTGACTGTCGTCGAAGTACGCCGGGACGGTGATCACCGCGTCCGTGACGTCCTCGCCGAGGTAGGACTCCGCGTCCCGCTTCAGCTTCTGCAGCACCCGCGCGGACAGCTCCTGCGCCCGGTAGCGGGTGCCGTCGATGTCGCCCTGGTCGGGGAAGCGCCAGTGCGCGTCGCCCATGTGGCGCTTGACCGAGCGGGCGGTGCGGTCCACGTTCGTCACGGCCTGCCGCTTGGCCACCTCCCCGACCAGCACCTCGCCGTTCTTGGCGAACGCCACGACCGAGGGTGTGGTCCTGGCCCCCTCCGCGTTGGCGATGACGGTGGGCTCGCCGCCTTCCAGCACGGCGACCACCGAGTTCGTGGTTCCGAGGTCGATCCCGACCGCACGTCCCATCGCTGTCCCCTTCCGCCAGGGCGCTCTCCCTTTCCAGCACAAAACTTGAGTGCGCTGTTGTCAATGGCGCGAGGGGGTGACCGGTCCGCGCAGCGCCACGGCCCGCCGGGGCCGGTCGGTGACGAGCACGTCCACGCGCGGGTGCGCGAGGAAGGCCCGCATCAAGGTGTCGTCGTTGACCGTCCACACCATGGTGAACAGGCCGCGGCGGGTCGCCTCGCGCAGCACGGTGGTCCTGGCCAGCCGCTGGTGCACGGCGACGCCGTCGGCCCCGCAGGCCCGGATGCGGCGGGCCGGGAACAGCTCGCTCAGCCGGGTCCCGGGCAGCCGGGCCAGGGCCAGCTCCCTGCGGTCGCGCCCCAGGGACAGCGCGGTACGCACCCCGGGGAAGCCCTGTGCGACGGCGGCCACGGAGCAGTCCTCCAGCGACGTCACGACGAGCCCGTCCACGCCGAGCAGGGCCACTGCCCGGTCGACCACCTCCCGCTCGTAGCCGACCTCCTTCAGGTCCAGGTGCGCCACGAGCCTCCCGGCGATCAGCGCCATGACCTCGTCCACCACCGGCACGTCGTAGCCGGCCCGCTCGCTCAGCTCGGCGTGCCTGAGCGTGGCCAGCGGCGGCCCGGTGGGCCCGACCCGGGGGTCGTGGTAGACGACGAGGACGCCGTCCTTCGTGCGGCGGATGTCGAACTCGGCGTACTCAGCGCCGGACTCCAGCGCGTCCTCGTACGCCTGCCAGGTGGCGGGTCCGGCGCGCTCGGAGCCGCCCCGGTGGGCGGAGACGGCGGGGCGTGGCGTCATGGTCGTCGGCTCCCGGAGGGCGAGCGCGGAGGCGGGACGGGTACGGCGTCGTCGTCGGGCGCCGGCAGCAGCGAGCCGGAGCGGGTGCTGATCCGTCTGAGCAGGACGTAGCCGATCAGGACCAGGATCACGAAGGGGAGCCAGGCCAGCGCGTAGGCCGTGCCGTAGGCGCGCAGGTCGAGGATGGAGCGGTGATCGTCGACGTTCGTGCCGTTCACGCCGAAGAAGGCCAGCAGCAGGGTGGGCGGCAGGGCGATCAGCGTGGCGGCGGCGACCAGGCCGGAGACGGTGCGGTCCCGGCGGTCGTCGCGCTCGGCGAGCTCGGCGTCCAGGGCCGCGGAGCGGGCGCTGATCACCGAGGTGAGGCGCTCGACCATGCGGGCCGAGTTCTCCAGGCTGTCGCGGATGCCGAGCGCGTCGCGCAGCGAGGACTGGAACGCCTCCATGACCATCTCGGGGATCAGCAGGCTGTCGACGTAGGCCTCGACGCCGAAGGCGAGGTCCAGCTGGAGTTCGTTGACGCCCGCGGAGAGGCGGGAGATCAGGGAGCGGATCTCGGTGGGCGAGTCGGTCAGGGCCTGCTCGTTGGCCTTCATCGTCGCGAAGGCGGCGAGCCGGGTGCGCTGGAGCGCGGCCAGGGCGGAGATCATGCCGATCGCGACGAGCATCAGGCCGTTCTCGACGTGCGGGGCCCAGCCCGCCTGGACGGAGACGCCGCGGCCGAGGGCGGACACGGTGACCCCGTGGTTCCTTAGGTGAGGCGCGAGGCTCGCGTCGTAGGGCGTGGCGGGGTTCCAGGGCATGCGGCCGCGGTAGACGATCTCGTTCAGCAGGATCGCCTTGCGGGCCTCGTCGGCGCTGAGCAGCTCGCGCTGTAACCGGCCGCCGGGGAAGACAAGTTGGTGCACGTTCTGGCCGAGGGCGAGCGGTCGGCCGCCGAGGTGTTCGGTCAGCGCCGTCAGGAGCGGGCGGTCGTCGAGTTCGATCCGCTCCCGGTCGAAGCAGGTGGTGGCCAGCCAGGCGGCGAGGTCGCCGGCCGTGGTCTCGCCGGCGAAGGCGCAGTCCACGACGAGGGTGGCGTCGCCGCGCGGGGTGGTGACGACGAGGATCCGCAGGGACGCGAGGCCCAGGCCGTGGTCGCCGTGCGGCAACCGCAGCCGGCGCGGCGCGACCTGTTCGTCGAGCACCGGAACGGGGAGCACGTCCTGGCTGGTCATCAGGTGGGAGGCGAAGCGGCCGTAGTCGTAGCGGTCGACGAGGGCGCCGAGTGCCGTGTCCCGGGGGCGGAGCCGGCCGGAGAGGCTGAACAGCAGCAGGACGCGGGTCCGGTCACGGGTGGCGGAGTCGAGCGCCGTCGCGCTGGTGGACGTTCCCGGCAGCATCGCGTTCCTTCCGGACCGGCGGCAGAGCGTCTGGTTCATACCCCGGGCGCGGTCGGCGAACCGACGACGTCGCGCGGGCCCGCCCTGGTGGGCGGGCCCGCGCGAGGTGGCTGGGGCCGGTCAGGCGAGCTTGGCGGTCAGGGTGATGGGCGTGGCCTTGAGGGCCTGGCTGACCGGGCAGCCGACCTTGGCCTCCTCGGCGGCGGCGAGGAAGGCCGCCTCGTCCATGCCGGGGACGGTGCCCTCGACGGTGAGGTGGATGCCGGTGATGCCCTCGCCGGGCTGGAAGGTGACGTCGGCGGAGGTCACCAGCTTGGTCGGCGGGGTGCCGGCCTTGTCGAGGATGTTGGAGAAGGCCATCGAGAAGCAGCTGGAGTGGGCGGCGGCGATCAGCTCCTCCGGGCTGGTCTTCCCGCCCGGCTCCTCGGTGCGGGCCGCCCAGCTGACCGGCTGCTCGGCGAGGATGCCGGAGGAGTCGAAGGTGACGACGCCGTTGCCCTTGAACAGGTTGCCTTCCCACACGGTGTGTGCGGAGCGCGTGGCTGCCATGACGCATCCTTTCGATGAGTATCCGGAACCGTGACCGGGTTCCTGGCCCCCATCCGATCACACTCCCGCTCAACTCACGCGGAAGACCGGCCCTCTGGCGCCGAACGGCAGCCGCGCCGTCAGGCGGCGCGTTCCTCGCTGCTCTCCAGCGGCACCTGGGGGCCGTCCGACTCGCGCATCCAGCGGCGCAGGACGCGGTGGACGTGTTCGGCGCCGACGAGTTCCTCCCCCTCGTCGACCGGCGCCGAGAAGCCGAGCGGCGACAGCAGGAAGGGTTTGCCCTGTTCGCCGCCGAGGCCGCCGTGGGAGCCGATCTGCTCCTCGAAGGCGAGGACCTCGCCGTCGGCCGGGTCGTGGAAGGAGTTGACCATGACGTCGGCGGTGTGCGGGAAGGAGTGCGTACGGCGTACCGCGTCGGCGGCGCCCGGCCCGAACGCGGCGAGCGGGCCCGGGTTGTCGTCGAGGTCGGCCAGCGGTATCTCGGCGCCGTACGCGCCGAGGACGACCCCGCCGTGCTCGTCGCTGCGGACCAGCAGGAAGCCGATGCCGGGGTGGTTGGCGAGGGTCGGCAGCAGCGCGGGGTGGCGGGCGTCGATCTCCTCCTTGCTCATGCGGTGCGTGACGTCCGGGAAGGAGACCAGGCCGAGGTTGCCGGAGGCCAGCACGATCGGCTCCGAGCGGCGCGTGGGGCGGTGCCGCTCACCGCTCTCCTCGACCGGTATGCGCAGGGCGGCGCGCACGGCGGCGCGGGCCTCCGTGCCACTGCGGGTGCGCTCCGCGCGGCGCGGCACGGGCAGTCCGCAGCCGGCCCGCACCAGGTCGCCGAGGGTGAGGCCGTAGCGGGAGCGGAACGTCTCGCCGGGGCTCTGGCCGTGGTCGGACAGCACGACGATCCGGTAGGGACGCGGGGCGTGCTCGGCGACGTTCTCGATCAGCGCGAGGGAGCGGTCGAGGCGTTCGAGGACCTTCCGCGCGTCGCGGCTCGCCGGGCCGGAGTGGTGGGCGACCTCGTCGTAGGCCACGAGGTCGGCGTAGACGGCGGTGCGGCCGGCGAGCATGTCGCCCGTCACGGCGGCCACGACGACGTCCCGCTCGACGACGGTCGCGAAGGCCCTCACGAGCGGGTAGAGGCCGCCGCGGGAGACGCGAGGGCGTTGCTTGCCGAGGCGGGCGCGGGTGGACTGGCCGATCTCCCGGCCCACCTCGGCGACGAAGGACAGGGCCGTGCGCACGGCGTTGGCCGGGTCGGAGAAGTAGGCGAAGTAGCCCGCGCGGGAGCGGTTCTCCCGGCTCCGGCGGCGGGCGGCTATGGACAGCACGAGGGCCTGCTGTTCGGCGCCGCCGCTGAACAGGTTGCCGCGGCTGGCGCCGTCGACGGTGAGCAGGCCGCCGTGCCCCGCGTACCCGACGGCGCGGCGCTGGAGTTCGGCGGCGCTGGTCGGGCGGTTGCACACGACGACCTCGCGGGTGTCCTTCTCGTACCAGCGGAACGCGGGGACGTCGTGGTTGCTGCCGTGCAGGATGCCGAGCTGGCTGGCGCCGGTCTGGCTGGACCAGTCGGTGCGCCAGGGGGTGAGCCGGTGGGTGGGGCGGCCGCCGTCGCCGATGTCGAGCCAGCGGGCGACGGTGGGCATCAGGCCCTGGCCGACCGCGTCGAGCAGGACGTCGTGGCCGACGCCGTCGAGCTGCAGGAAGACCGTGCCGGGGCTGGCCGGGGAGGGCGGTCCGGAGCGGCGGCGGCGGTCCGAGAGGCGGTACAGCCGGCGGCGGTAGGCGTCGTCGTCGCGGACGGCCAGGGCGGCGCCGGTGGCGGACGCCACGGCGGACATCACTGCGGCGACCACGACGGCGGTCTCCGGGGCGGCGGTGCCGCGCTCCCCGGGGTCGAGACGCAGGGCGAGCAGCAGCAGCGCGCCGTTGAGGAAGAACACCAGCAGGCCCAGCACGAGCGCCGGTACGAGGAGCAGGAGCCGGACGAGCAGCGGCCAGACCACGGCCGACAGCAGACCGAAGGCGCCGGCGCCGAAGGCCGCCGTGACGGCGATGTCGGTCGCGCTGTCACCGTCGGCCGAGCGGAGCCGGAAGTCGGGCAGGATCCCGGCGAGCACGAGCAGGGTGAGGGTGGAGACCGCCACACGGCGACGCTCCGCCCCACCTGACTGGCGACCCGCCGCCACCGCACGCCCCGCACGCCCCGCCACCTCACGTCCCGGCCCGTCGCCACCACGGACCCTCACCCACAGTGCCACAACGCTCCGGGGGCGCCGGGTGTCCCCGGTACCGTCGCGACAGTGTCCCCGGTACCGTCGCGTCAGCGCCCGTCGTAGCCGGCCGTGGGCATCGACAGCCTGCGGTGCACGCACGCCTTCATCGCCGCGTCGTACGCCGGCTCCGCGTGCCCGACCGTCTCGACCCGCACCCCGCGCCGCGCGCACTCCGCGGTGAACTCCTCGACGGAGGCGAGCGCGCTCTCCAGCACTCTCCGGCTGGGTGCCACGAACAGGTCCAGGCCGGGGCGGACGCCGTCCCACAGCGCGCAGTGGTCGGGACGCAGCCCCCGGACCAGTAACTCCCGGCTGATCACATACGCCCCGCTCGGCGGCCCAGCGGGCGCACATCGCGTGCTGGCTGCGGGAGTCGACCAGGAACGGATCGTCGTCGAGCTCCTCCAGCGGCGTCAGACTCGCGATCGCCGTGACCCTGACCGGCACCATGGCCGTCCCCCTCACGTTCCGGTTTCGCCGCCGACCCTACTCCTGCACGTAGGCTTCGGGGA
>KE354166.1 GCA_000415505.1 Streptomyces afghaniensis 772 | reverse complement strand
ACATCCCCGACTCCGGCCTTCTCCGACGACGACGGCTCCGCGACCCCCGGCCTGAGCGCGGCACTCGCCGCCTGGTCGGGAGACCGCAGCGCCGTGGGCCCGGTCCTCGACGCCCTCAAGGGCGCCCGGCTGCTGTCCCCGTCGTGGCCGTGCTCGGCGAGGTCGAGGAGGACGAGCGGGGACTGCGCCGCGAGAAGACCAGCGACATGGCTGTACCGACCCTCAAGGCCGGGAACCGCACCGCCCTGCCCGCGTTCACCTCCACCGACTCCCTTGCCCGCTGGGACCCGGCTGCCCGCCCCGTCGCCGTGCCCCTGCACCAGGCCCTCCAGGCCGCCGCGCACGAGAAGGCGGACACGCTCGTGCTCGACCTGGCCGGGCCCGTGCCCTTCGAGCTGACCGGCCCGGCCCTGCTCGCGCTCGCGGAGGGCCGCACGACGACCGACCCGCTCGCCGACCCGGCCGTCGTCGGGGCGGTGCGCGACGCCGTCGCCGCCGAGCCCGCCGTCCTGCGCGCCCACCTCGGCCCGGGCCAGGCCGACGGCACCCTCGCCCTGGTCCTGGACCCGGCCGCCGCCCCCGCCGAAGCGGCCCGGGCGGTCGCCCGGCGGCTCGCCGCCGACGAGACACTGAGGGCCCGCCTGGTGCACGGCCTCGACCTGGCACTGCTGCCGGCCGGGGCCACGCCACCGGGCGAGCCCTTGTACGAACGCTGAGGGACCTGCCGTACCGGCTAGCCGTAGACCGGGCCCGTGTACTTCTCGCCCGGGCCCTTGCCCGGCTCGTCCGGGACGAGCGACGCCTCGCGGAAGGCCAGCTGGAGCGACTTCAGGCCGTCGCGCAGGGGCGATGCGTGGAACGAGCTGATCTCGGTGGCGGACGCGTCCAGCAGGCCGGCCAGCGCGTGCACCAGCTTGCGGGCCTCGTCCAGGTCCTTGTGCTGGGCGCCCTCCTCGGTCAGACCGAGCTTCACCGCGGCGGCGCTCATCAGGTTGACGGCGACCGTCACGATCACCTCGACCGCCGGGACCTCGGCGATGTCGCGGGCCATGGCGTCGAAGTCGGGGGACTCAGGAGGGGTCTCACTCATGCCCCACACGATAGGCGCAGGCCGGGCGTGCGCCGCACCAGGCCCCGGGGCGCCACGATTAGCTGTTCCTGGCCATTGCTGGTAATCTCGTGTAACGACCGGTCGGACCCGTATGCCTCGCGGCCCGCGAGCCCGACCCACAAGTGGAGGCTTTCGAACTCCCACCTGACCGCCCCCAGGGCGGCGGGTCACCGGTCAGACGGTTCCGCCCCAGTGGCGATCCGTCCGAAATCGCGCCCCGCGGCTCCCCCGCGGCGGTGCTCCGGTAGTTCGAGGAGCCCCGCCTGGGAATCGTCCGGGGCATTTTTTGTGCTTCGGCGCGGTTAGGTCTATCGAACAGAGACGTTACGCGGCCGTCCGCCAGACCGTCGCGTGGTGCTACCGAGGAGGATCCATCAGCGCCGAGCCCCGCATCAACGACCGGATTCGCGTTCCCGAGGTGCGACTTGTCGGTCCCAGTGGCGAGCAGGTGGGCATCGTCCCCCTGGCCAAGGCACTGGAGCTTGCGCAGGAGTACGACCTGGACCTGGTCGAGGTCGCGGCGAACGCCCGTCCGCCCGTGTGCAAGCTCATGGACTACGGGAAGTTCAAGTACGAGTCGGCCATGAAGGCCCGTGAGGCGCGCAAGAACCAGGCGCACACGGTCATCAAGGAGATGAAGCTCCGGCCGAAGATCGACCCGCACGACTATGACACCAAGAAGGGTCACGTCGTTCGGTTCCTCAAGCAGGGCGACAAGGTCAAGATCACGATCATGTTCCGTGGTCGAGAGCAGTCCCGGCCCGAGCTGGGCTACCGACTGCTCCAGCGGCTCGCGGAGGACGTCCAGGACCTCGGTTTCGTCGAGTCGAACCCGAAGCAGGACGGCCGAAACATGATCATGGTCCTCGGTCCGCACAAGAAGAAGACCGAGGCGATGGCCGAGGCTCGCCAGGCGCAGGAGGCCCGCAAGGCGGAGGCGAAGGCCAACCCCGGCCGCTCGCAGAACGCCGCGGACGCCGACGCGGACGTCGAGGCACCGGCCGAGGAGCCCGCCGAGGCGTGACCCCTGGGGACGCGAGTCCCAGGAAGCAACCGAAACAAGACGACGCTCCACCGTGCCCGGTTTCGCGACCGGGCACCGGAGCGCCACCGACGAGGAGAGTACGGCGCTATGCCGAAGAACAAGTCGCACAGCGGGTCCAGCAAGCGCTTCAAGGTCACCGGCTCCGGCAAGGTGCTCCGTGAGCGCGCCGGCAAGCGCCACCTGCTCGAGCACAAGTCGTCCCGTGTGACGCGTCGCCTCACCGGCAACGCCGAGATGGCCCCGGGCGACGCCAAGAAGATCAAGAAGCTTCTCGGCAAGTGACGCTCCGGCGCGCGAGCGCCGTACGTCAGGACCGGGACCCAATCGATACCGGGCCGTGTGAGGACCACCGCGGCCCCGCTACAAGGAGTTAAAAAGTGGCACGCGTCAAGCGGGCAGTGAACGCCCACAAGAAGCGCCGGGCGATCCTCGAGCAGGCCTCCGGCTACCGCGGTCAGCGTTCGCGCCTGTACCGCAAGGCCAAGGAACAGGTCACCCACTCGCTGGTCTACAACTACAACGACCGCAAGAAGCGCAAGGGTGACTTCCGCCAGCTGTGGATCCAGCGCATCAACGCCGCTGCCCGCGCCAACGGCATGACCTACAACCGCTTCATCCAGGGTCTGAAGGCCGCGAACATCGAGGTCGACCGCAAGATCCTGGCCGAGCTGGCCGTCAACGACGCCGGCGCCTTCGCCGCGCTCGTCGAGGTCGCCCAGAAGGCGCTGCCGAGCGACGTCAACGCCCCCAAGGCGGCCTGACGCCGGCTCCGAGCCGATGTGACGGAAAGGACCCGCAGGCCCAGCGGCCTGCGGGTCCTGCTGTGCAGCCAGCTACTGAGAAAGCGAACGCAATGCCCCCCGCCACCCCCGAGCTCATCTCCCCCCGCTCCCCCCGCGTCCTGGCCGCGCGGCGGCTGGCGAAGCGGAACTTCCGGGGGAAGGAGCGGCTGTTCCTCGCCGAGGGGCCGCAGGCGGTGCGGGAAGCGGCCGGGCACCTGGCCGGGGGCGCGGCCACGCTCGTGGAGCTGTTCGCCACCCTGGAGGCCGCCGAGCGGTACGCCGACATCGTGGGGGCGGCCCGGGACGCCGGCGCCCGGGTGCACCTCGCCGCCGAGCAGGTCATCGCCGACATCTCCACCACCGTCACCCCGCAGGGCCTCGTCGGCGTCTGCCGGTTCCTGGACACACCCTTCGAGGAGGTCCTCGCGGCGCGCCCCCGGCTCGTCGCTCTCCTCGCCAACGTCCGCGACCCGGGCAACGCCGGAACCGTGCTGCGCTGCGCCGACGCCGCCGGGGCCGAGGCCGTCGTCCTGACCGACGCCTCCGTCGACGTGTACAACCCCAAGGCCGTCCGCGCCTCCGTAGGCTCCCTGTTCCACCTGCCCGTCGCCGTCGGCGTCCCCGTGGAACACGCTGTCGAAGGGCTGCGGGCCGCCGGTGTGCGCGTCCTCGCCGCCGACGGGGCCGGCGACCGCGACCTCGACGACGAGCTCGACAAGGGCACCATGGGCGGGCCGACCGCCTGGGTCTTCGGGAACGAGGCCTGGGGCCTGCCGGAGGAGACCCGCGCCCTCACCGACGCCGTCGTCCGCGTCCCGATCCACGGGAAGGCCGAGAGCCTGAACCTCGCCACCGCCGCCGCCGTATGTCTCTATGCGTCGGCGCGCGCACAGCGCGCCGCCGGAGGGTGCCGCTCCGTCACCGGGAACTAGTAGGGTGACCAGCTCAGGGACCCCTCTGTGGAGCCTTGGAGGTGGGGTACGGGGATGAGCGCCGGCACGAGCAGCGCACCGGGGGCCCAGGACGCCGGGAGCCCGCCCGCCGCGTCCCGGCCACCCGGTGATCTCGCCGACGTCGGCATCGACCCCGACATGCTGCCCGACGGACTCGTCGTCGCCGACGAAGAGGGCCGGGTCGTCTGCTTCAACGCCGCCGCCGAGCGCATCACCGCCGTCCGCGCCCGGGACGCCCTCGGGCAGAGCCTGGAGAAGGCCCTGCCATTAGAGGATCTCGAGGGGCGCCGCTGGTGGCAGCTGACCGACCCTTACGGCGGTCTCGCGATCCGGGTCGGACAGCCCGAGCGCAACCTCCTCCTGCCCGGCGGCCGTGAGGTGCTGGTCTCCGCGCGCTACGTCCGCACCCGGCCCACCGGGCCCCTGAGGCGCCTGGTCGTCACCCTGCGCGACACCGAGGCCCGCCGCCGCACCGAGCGCAGCCACGCCGAGCTGATCGCCACCGTCGCCCACGAACTGCGCTCCCCGCTCACCTCCGTCAAGGGCTTCACCGCCACGCTGCTCGCCAAGTGGGAACGGTTCACCGACGACCAGAAGCGGCTGATGCTGGAGACCGTCGACGCCGACGCCGACCGCGTCACCCGGCTCATCGCCGAGCTGCTCGACATCTCCCGGATCGACTCCGGCCGCCTGGAGGTGCGGCGCCAGCCCGTCGACATCGGCGCCGCCGTGGGCCGGCACATCCAGGCCTACGTCGCCGCCGGGCAGCCCGCCGACCGGTTCCTGCTGCGCGTCCAGCAGCCGCTGCCCGACCTGTGGGCCGACCCCGACAAGATCGACCAGGTGCTCAGCAACCTGCTGGAAAATGCCGTGCGGCACGGCGAGGGAACTGTCACGATCGACGTCACGGCCACGGCGTCCCCTCGTGAGGGCGAGGACACCGGTACGTCGGTCACGGTGAGCGACGAGGGGCCCGGCATCCCGGAGGAGTCCATGAACCGCGTCTTCACCCGCTTCTGGCGGGGCAGCAAGCGCGGCGGCACGGGCCTCGGGCTCTACATCGTCAAGGGCATCGTCGAAGCCCACGGCGGCACCATCACGGTCGGCCGCGCCCCCGGCGCCGGCGCCGAGTTCCGATTTACGTTGCCCGTGAGCGCTCCGGCCTATCTCGCCTGAGCAGCCCGCGGGCGCATTCGTACACCTCCACCCCGTTAGACTCGGCCATTGGCACCTTTGTGTCCCGCAGACGGCCGTCGGAGTCGGTGACGGGGACCTCCAGCCAGCCAATCGGAAGCACGGGAAGAGATGTCGGCACCGAATAAGTCGTACGACCCTGTAGAGGTCGAGGCGTTGAAACCGGAAGAGATCGAGCGCATGCGGGACGAGGCGCTCGCCGCCTTCGCCGCCGCGGACTCCCTCGAAGCGCTCCACGAGGCCAAGGTCGCCCACACCGGCCCCGCCTCCCCGCTGGCCCTCGCCAACCGCGAGATCGGCGCCCTGCCCCCGCACGCCAAGGCCGACGCCGGCAAGCGCGTCGGGCAGGCCCGCGGCGCCGTGAACAAGGGCCTCGCCGCCCGCCAGACCGAGCTGGAAGCCGAGCGGGACGCCCGTGTGCTGGTCGAGGAGGCGGTGGACGTCACGCTGCCCTACGACCGCGTACCGGCCGGCGCCCGGCACCCGCTCACCACGATGATGGAGCGGGTCGCGGACGTCTTCGTGGCCATGGGCTACGAGGTCGCCGAAGGGCCGGAGGCCGAGGCGGAGTGGTTCAACTTCGACGCGCTCAACTTCCTGCCCGACCACCCGGCCCGCCAGATGCAGGACACGTTCTTCGTGCAGGGCCCGAAGGGCACCGAGGAGTCCGGGTCCGGCGTCGTGCTGCGCACCCACACATCCCCGGTGCAGGCCCGCGCCCTGCTCGACCGTGAGCTGCCGGTCTACATCGTCTGCCCCGGCCGGGTGTTCCGCACCGACGAGCTGGACGCCACGCACACGCCCGTCTTCCACCAGATCGAGCTGCTCGCGATCGACGAGGGCCTGACCATGGCGGACCTCAAGGGCACCCTGGACCACATGGTCCAGTCCCTGTTCGGCGAGGACATGAAGACCCGGCTGCGGCCGAACTACTTCCCCTTCACCGAGCCGAGCGCCGAGATGGACATGCTCTGCTACGTCTGCAAGGGCGAGTCCATCGGCAACCCCGACCGGCCCTGCCGCACCTGCTCGTCCGAGGGCTGGATCGAACTCGGCGGCTGCGGCATGGTCAACCCGCGGGTGCTGACCGCCTGCGGCGTCGACCCCGAGAAGTACAGCGGATTCGCCTTCGGGTTCGGCATCGAGCGGATGCTGATGTTCCGCCACAACGTCGAGGACATGCGAGACATGGTCGAGGGTGACGTCCGGTTCACCCGGCCGTTCGGGATGGAGATCTGATGCGGGTCCCGCTTTCTTGGCTGCGGGAGTACGTCGACCTGCCGGCGACGGAGACCGGCCGAGACGTCCAGGCCAAGCTCATTTCGGCCGGTCTGGAGGTCGAGACCGTCGAGCAGCTCGGCGCCGACCTCAAGGGCCCCCTGGTGGTCGGCCAGGTGGCGACCATCGAGGAGCTGACGGAGTTCAAGAAGCCGATCCGCTTCTGCACCGTCGACGTCGGCCAGGCCAACGGCACGGGCGAGCCCCAGGAGATCGTCTGCGGCGCCCGCAACTTCGCCGTCGGCGACAAGGTCGTCGTGGCCCTGCCCGGCGCCGTCCTGCCCGGTGACTTCCAGATCGCCGAGCGCAAGACCTACGGCAAGATGTCCCGCGGCATGATCTGCTCCAGCGACGAGCTGAACATGGGCGACGACGGCACCAAGGGCATCATCGTCCTGCCGCCGGAGACCGAGGTCGGCAAGGACGCGATCGAGCTGCTGGAGCTGGTCGACGAGGTCCTCGACATCGCCGTCACGCCCGACCGCGGCTACTGCCTGTCCATCCGCGGCGTCGCCCGCGAGACCGCCATCGCCTACGGCCTGCCGCTGCGCGACCCGGCCCTGATCGACGTGCCGGGCCCGAACGCCTACGGCTACCCGGTGCGGATCTCCGACCCCACCGGCTGCGACCGCTTCACGGCCCGCACGGTGACCGGCCTGAGCCCCGAAGCCCGCTCCCCGATCTGGCTCCAGCGCCGGCTCCAGAAGGTCGGCATGCGCCCGATCTCGCTCGCCGTCGACGTCACCAACTACGTGATGACGGAGCTCGGCCAGCCGCTGCACGCCTACGACCGCGGCCTGGTCCAGGGCACCATCGGCGTGCGCCGGGCCGAGCCGGGCGAGAAGCTCACCACCCTCGACGGCGTCGAGCGCACGCTGGACGCCGAGGACCTGGTGATCACCGACGACCGCGGCCCCATCGGACTCGCCGGCGTCATGGGCGGCGCCAACACGGAGATCGCCGACCACGACGACACGGAGAACGCCACGGCGGACGTCGTCATCGAGGCCGCGCACTTCGACGCGGTGTCGATCGCGCGTACGGCCCGCCGGCACAAGCTGTCCTCCGAGGCGTCCCGGCGCTTCGAGCGCGGCGTCGACCCGCAGGCCGCCGCTGCCGCCGCGCAGCGCACGGTGGACCTGCTGGTGCTGCTCGCGGGCGGCACCGCCGAGGCCGGCGTCACCGAGGTCCTCGCCCCGACCGCGCCCCGCACCATCACGATCCCGGCCGACCACCCGGACAAGGTCGCGGGCGTGGCCTACGGCCGCGAGACCGTCGTGCGGCGGCTCCAGGAGGTCGGCTGTGACGTGTACGGGCAGGACGAGCTGATCGTCACCGTGCCGTCCTGGCGGCCCGACCTCACCGACCCGAACGACCTGGCCGAAGAGGTCATCCGGCTGGAGGGCTACGAGAACCTGCCCTCCACGCTGCCCAAGCCGCCGGCCGGTCTCGGCCTGACCAGCCGGCAGCGGCTGCACCGCCGCGTCGGCCGGGCCCTGGCCGGTGCCGGGTACGTCGAGGCGCTGAACTACCCGTTCATCGGCGAGCAGGTCTTCGACCAGCTCGGCCTCGAAGCGGACGACCCGGCCCGCCGCGTCGTGAAGCTCAGCAACCCGCTGAGCGACGAGGAGCCCGCGCTGCGCACGACGCTGCTGCCGGGCCTGCTCACCGCTCTGCGGCGCAACGACGGACGGGGCTCGCACGACCTCGCGCTGTTCGAGACCGGCCTGGTCTTCCGGCCGCGCGAGGAACAGCGGATCGCCGCCGTGCTGCCCGTCGACCGCCGCCCGACCGACGAGGAGCTCGCCGAGCTGAACGCGGCGCTGCCCGAGCAGCCGCGGCACGCCGCCGTCGTCCTCGCCGGTGCGCGGGAGCAGGCCGGCTGGTGGGGCAAGGGCCGTCCGGCCGACTGGGCCGACGCGGTCGAGGCGGCGCGGAAGGTCGCCCACGAGGCGGGCACCGAACTCATCATCCGCAAGGGGCAGTACGGGCCGTGGCATCCGGGCCGGTGTGCCGAGCTGGCGATCACCGTGGACGGTGCCGAGCGGGTCGTGGGCCACGCGGGGGAGTTGCACCCGCGCGTGGTGAAGGCGCTGGGGCTGCCGGAGCGTACCTGCGCGATGGAGATCGACCTGGACGCGGTGGAGTCGGCGGGTGACGCCATGGTGAAGGCGCCGCGCATCTCCACGTTCCCCGTCGCCACGCAGGATGTCGCCCTGGTCGTCGACGCGGTCGTTCCGGCGGCGGAGGTCGAGGAGGCCCTGCGTGCCGGTGCCGGGGAGCTGCTGGAGTCGATCCGGCTGTTCGATGTGTACGAGAACGCCGAGCAGTTGGGCGAGGGGCGGAAGTCGCTCGCGTACGCGTTGCGGTTCCGGGCGGCTGACCGGACGCTGACCGTGGATGAGGCTTCTGCGGCTCGGGACGCGGCGGTGGCCCTTGCCGGTGAGCGCGTGGGCGCCGAGTTGCGGAGTTAGCGCCGTGGGGGCTGTGCGGTGGTGTCGGCTGCGGGTTCGTTGTGGCTGGTCGCGCAGTTCCCCGCGCTCCTTGAGGCGGGTCACCTCACTCGTTTGAGTGGTAAGGGTAGGTAAGCCTGCCCTTCTGGGTGTGCTGTCGACAGAATCGGACCGGCCCGTCTGGGCCGGTCCGATTCTGTGTGTCAGGGGCCTATTGGGGGGCCATCGGCATGATCCGCGTCAGGGGTCGGGTGCGAAGTCTCGGTCTGCCGGCTGTGTGGGGCGCGGCGGCCGTCACGTACAAGCTGGCCTGTCCGCTCGCCCAGGAGACCGGCCTCGAAGCGCGGATCGTGACCAGCGCCGTGTTCTTCGCGGTCGGTACCGGGCTGATCCTCCATGTGCGGCACACGCTGATGCGTGAGCTGCGGCAGTTGCGCCGCGTCGCGGGTGCCGCGCAGAGCGCGCTGCTGAGGCCGCTGCCCTCGTGCGTCGACGGACTGGACGTCGCCGCCGCCCAGTTGTCGGCGGAGCGTGGGGCGGCCATCGGCGGTGACCTGTACGAGGTCGTCGCCACCGAGTACGGAGTGCGGGCCGTGATGGGCGACGTACGCGGGCACGGGATCGGGACGTTCGGGACCGTCGCCGCCGTGCTCGGCTGTTTCCGTGAGGCCGCGCACGACGAGAAGGACCTCGGCGGTGTGCTGCACCGGCTGGAACGCGCCCTGGCCCGGCACCTGCGCCAGGAGCATCCGGCGGGCGCCGCCGAGGAGTTCGTGACCCTGCTGCTCGTGGAGATCCGCGCCGACGGGGAGATGACCGCACTGAACTGCGGGCACCCGTGGCCGTACCGGCTGAGCGGCACGGACGTCGGCCAACTCGCCCCCGTCGATCCGTATCCGCCCCTGGGCCTGTTCCCGCTTCCGGCCGAGCTGCCCACCGTAGGCCTGGGGTATCTGGAGCACGGTGATGCGCTGTTCCTCTTCACGGACGGTGCCCAGGACGCGAGGGACGCGCGCGGCCGGTTCTTTCCGTTGCCGCATGCTCTGACGAAGGCAGTGCGGGACGCGCCGTTCTCCTCGCAGACGATCCTGAGCAGTATTTCGCACGACCTTCTGCACCACACGCGAGGCGGACCGACGGACGACATCGCCCTGATGATCCTCACCAGGAGCGGGTGCACGTCCCTCAGGGGCACGGGGAACTGCGCGACCGGCCACGACGCACCCGCAGCCGACAACGCACCCGTCACACAACGGCGATGAACCACCCGGCGTGGCCGGCGGAGCCGTCCGCCCCGCCACGGAGTGTCGGGCAGGCAGCTGGGCGGACGGCGGAAGCGGGCCGCCGCACTGTACGAGGGGGAGCCGGCGGCCCGGCCGGCCTCTTGCGAGGCATTTCAGTCAACCGGTTGACGACTCTCCGCGACAGTGCGCACACAGTGCGGATTCGAGCACTCCGTTCACACCCCGTGTGAAGGCGGAGCCACTAATCTGGCCGCACCGAGCCACCGGGGGGCCCACATGCAGCCCAATACTCTGCTCGACGCGATCCTGGACGAGGCCGGGATCTCGCACGCGGGGCTGGCCGCACATGTCAACCAGGCGGGACGGGCGCGGGGCCTGTCCCTGAGGTACGAACACACCGCCGTCGCCCGGTGGTTGAAGGGGCAGCGTCCCCGGGGCCAGGTGCCCGACCTGATCTGCGAGGTGCTCGCCGCCCGGCTGCGGCGGCAGGTCACCCTGGACGACATCGGCCTGGGCGTGCCCGGCGAGCCGTCCGCACCGCACACCGGCTCGCTGTCCGGCTTCGTCGAGCGGGCCACCGCACTGTGGCGCTCCGACCAGCAGCAGCGCCCGCACATCCTGGGCGCCCCCGCGCTCACCGGCACGCCCGCCGTCATGCCGGTGTGGGAGTGGGAGAACCCGCCCGAGGACGTGGACGTCTCACGTGGCGGCAGACACCGCGTCACCCCGAGCGACCTGGAGATGCTGCGGGCAGCCCGTACGCACTACGAGCAGATGTACCGCAAGGCCGGGGGCATCGCCACGCGGGCGCGCATCGTCGGCTTCCTCAACGCCGAGGCCGCGCCGCTGCTGCGCGGCAGCTACACCGATGAGACGGGCCGTCAACTCCACCGCGCGACCGGCGGGCTGGTGGCCGTCGCCGGGATCTGCGCCTACGACTCCGACGCGCACGGCCTCGCGCAGCGCTACTTCCACCAGGCCCTGCGGCTCGCCAAGGCCAGCGGGGACCGGGGACTCGGCGCGTACATCATCGCGCTGCTGGTCAACCAGTCGCTGTTCATGCGGGAGTACCGGCAGGCCGTCGCCTTCGCCGAGGCCGCGCTGCGGGCCGCCGGCAAGCACATCACCCCGGCGCTCGCCTCCGACCTGTACGCGATGCAGGCGAAGGCGTACGCGCATCTCGGGGACGGCACGAGCGCCCTGTCCTGCATCCGGCGGGCCGAGCAGGCCGCGGCACGCATCCGGCGTGGCTACGAGCCCGACGAGACCGGCTATGTCCAGCCGGGGCTGGTCAACGTCCAGGTGGCGGAGGCGCTGCTGAGTCTCGGGGAGATCGCGGCCGCCGGCGAGCATGCCGCGGCCGCGGTCGACAACCCGGCGCACGACCGCGGCCGGGTGCACCGGCTGGCCATGCTCAGCACGATCGAGCTGCGGCAGGGCAACGCGGACAAGGCCGTGGCCATCGCCGTGCAGATGGCCGAGCAGGCCCGCGGCATGGAGTCCCAGCGGCTGCGCGACCGGCTGCGCGCGGTGCGGGAGCACCTGGTGCGCAGCGGCTGCGCCGGCACGGCCGAGGCGGCCGAACTCATCGACGGGGCCCTGCGCGTACCGTTGTAGACCCCGGGCGACGGCACCCGTGTCATCCCGAGCGACTGCCTGTGCGCCTGCTGTCAGTACGTCCCTACTGCGATATTGCCACTTACTCGACGGAAGGTGGCAGAACCGTGCAGTGGACGAAACACAACGAACAAGCTGTGTACTCAAACCGCTGGTTCAGCGTCAATCTCGCGGATGTCGAACTGCCGGACGGCCGGCACCTCGACCACTTCCTCATACGGCTGCGGCCCGTTGCCGTGGCCACGGTCGTGAACGAGGCCAACGAGGTGCTGCTGCTCTGGCGGCACCGCTTCATCACCGACAGCTGGGGGTGGGAACTCGCGGCGGGCGTCGTCGAGGACGGCGAGGACGTGGCCCGCGCGGCCGCCAGGGAACTGGAGGAGGAAACCGGCTGGCGGCCGGGACCCCTGCACCACCTCATGAGCGTGGAGCCGTCCAACGGGCTCACCGACGCCCGGCACCACGTGTACTGGGCCGACGAGGGCGAGTACGTCGGGCACCCCGTGGACGACTTCGAGTCGGACCGCCGGGAATGGGTTCCCCTCAAGCTCGTCCCCGACATGGTCGCCCGCGGGGAGGTCCCGGCCGCCAACATGGCGGCCGCGTTACTGCTGCTGCACCATCTCAGGCTCGGGCAGGACACGTTGCCCTGATCTCAACGTCCCAGTGCCTGCCAGATCGCCACGACGAGAGCACCCACGGCGGTGAGGGCGGCGACCGCGGGCAGCGGCCAGCGCGCGTGTTCGAGTGAGTTGATCCGGGTGTTGAGCTCGTCGAGTTCCTTGGCGGTCTCCTCGGTGCGGTGGCTGAGCAGAGCCAGCCCGCCCTCGACACGGGCGTACGCCACATCGAGGCGGCGTCGTAACTCTGCGAGTTCTCCGTGAACGACCGGATGCTCGGGATCGACGGTCACGAGTCCGCTCCTTTCCGTAGTCGCTGCACATCCCTTGCATGCGCACTGGGAGTCAACTCGCCTGGTGGTTGCCTGGGGAGAGTGTGCGACGGGCATATGCGAGCCCGGCGCGCACACGGTGTGTGAATGCCACGGGCCCGGCACCAATTCCGGTGCCGGGCCCGTAGGTTGGCCGGATCCTGACCGTCAGTAATCAGCCTCGGGGGTACCCGGGGCGCATGACGAAGTGGCAGAAGAACGCGGCGTACGCGCTGGCGGTCTACGCGCTGATGGTCGCGGTGTTCCGGTACTCCTCGGGAGGGCAGGGATGGGGCACGGCGCTGCTGCTCGCTCTCGTGACCACTCCGCTCGCCCTCTGGATGGGCTGGCTGCGCAGCCGCCTCAACGAGCAGGCGGCGGAATGGGGACGCCGCCGGTTCCGGCCGTGGCCGGAGGAGCGGCGGCGCTGAGATGCCGGCGTCAGCAGGGCGGTCAGTCGTACGTGTAGAAGCCCGATCCCGTCTTGCGGCCCAGCCGGCCCGCGTCGACCATGCGCTGGAGGAGCGGGGGAGCGGCGTACAGGGGCTCCTTGTACTCCTCGTACATCGACTGGGCCACCGAGGCGACCGTGTCCAGGCCGATGAGGTCGGAGAGCTTCAGCGGGCCCATCGGGTGGGCGCAGCCCATTTCCATGCCGTTGTCGATGTCCTCGCGGCTGGCGATGCCCGTCTCGAACATCCGGATCGCGGAGAGCAGGTACGGGATCAGCAGCGCGTTCACCACGAAGCCGGAGCGGTCCTGGGCACGGATCGCGTGCTTGCCCAGCACCTTCTCGGTGAACAGCTGGGCCCGGCTCAGCGTGCCCTCGGACGTGGTGAGGGCCGGGATCAGCTCGACGAGCTTCTGCACCGGGGCCGGGTTGAAGAAGTGGATGCCGATGACCTGGTCGGGCCGCGAGGTCGCCACCGCCAGCTTCACCAGCGGGATGGAGGAGGTGTTGGAGGCCAGGATGGCGTCGGGCCGGGTCACGACCTGGTCGAGCACCTGGAAGATCTCGGTCTTGACCTGCTCGTTCTCGACGACGGCCTCGATCACCAGGTCGCGGTCGGCGAACTCGCCGAGGTCCGTGGTGAAGCTCAGACGGGCCTGTGTGGCCTCCAGCTCCTCCTCGGTGATCTTGCCGCGCTCGGCTGCCTTGGCCAGGGAGTTGAACAGCCGGGTCCGGCCGATCTCCAGGGCCTCGCCGGTGGTCTCGGCGACCATGACGTCCAGACCGGACCGGGCGCACACCTCGGCGATCCCCGCGCCCATCTGACCGCAGCCCACGACTCCGACGCGTGCAATGTCTCCCGCTGGGATGTCCGTCACATCGTCCCTTTCGCTGCTGATCCACTTCTGGGCAGGTGCTCCGGGGTCCGGTCCCTGCTCCGTTCGTGCACGTTACTCCCAAGTATCGATGATCGATCGCCGGGGTCGCGCCCGCTTCGGGCATGCTGGGCGCGGAGCGATCCGCGACCGGGCGGATCCGCGGCTTTTTGGGGCATGCGGATGGGACGAGTGTCACGCAGGGCGTTCGCGGTGGCGGCGCTGTCGGCTTTCACGATGGTGCCTCCGGCGTCGGCCGCCCCCCAGCGCAACGGCAGGGGCCACAACAGGGCGGCCTCCGAGATGCGGGGCGTGTGGCTGGCCACCGTGGCCAACCGGGACTGGCCGTCGAAGCCGGGGCTGACCGCCGCGCGGCAGCGGGCCGAGCTGATCACCCACCTCGACAGGGCCGCCCGCAACCGGCTCAACACCGTGTTCTTTCAGGTCAGGCCCACGGCGGACGCCCTGTGGCCCTCGCCGTTCGAGCCGTGGTCGCAGTACCTCACCGGCACCCAGGGCAAGGACCCCGGGTGGGACCCGCTGGGCACGGCCGTGGCGGAGGCCCACGCCCGCGGCCTGAAGCTGCACGCCTGGTTCAACCCCTACCGGGTCGCCGCCCACACCGACCCGACCCGGCTGGCCGCCGGTCACCCCGCCCGCAGCAACCCGGACTGGGTGGTGGCGTACGGCGGGAAGCTCTACTACAACCCCGGGCTGCCCGAGGTCCGGGCCTTCGTGCAGCACGCGATGCTCGACGCGGTGGAGAAGTACCCGGTGGACGGCGTCCACTTCGACGACTACTTCTACCCGTACCCGGTGGCGGGCCAGGGCTTCGACGACGACGCGGCCTACGAGGAGTACGGCGCCGGCTTCCCGAACCGGGCGGCGTGGCGGCGGGACAACATCGACAAGCTGGTGCGGGAGACGGCGGAGCGCGTCAAGCAGGTCCGGCCCGGCACCCCCTTCGGCGTCAGTCCCTTCGGCGTGTGGCGCAACGCCGCCACCGACTCGCGCGGCTCGGACACCCGGGCGGGCGTGCAGACGTACGACGACCTGCACGCGGACACGCGCAAGTGGGTGCGCGAGGGCTGGATCGACTACATCGTCCCGCAGCTGTACTGGAACATCGGCTTCGCCGCCGCCGACTACGCGAAACTGCTGCCCTGGTGGGCGGAGGTCGCGCGCGGCAGCTCGACGCGGCTGTACGTGGGGGAGGCGCTGTACAAGGCCGGTGACCCGGCGCAGCCCGCGGCCTGGCAGGACCCGGCCGAGCTGTCCCGGCACCTGACGCTGGCCGGGGATCACGCGCAGGTGCGCGGGCACGTCTTCTTCGCCGCCAAGGAGATGGCGACCGATCGGATCGGGGCGATGGCGAGGGTGGCCGCCGACCACTACGGGCAGCCGGCGCCGCCGCCGCGCTGAATCACGGCCCGGTGGTGGTCTCCCGGTGCCGGATCTCGGTGTCGGGTCCCGGCGAGCACACGCCCTCGTGCCCGTCCTCGAACCGGACGCGGTACGGGGGGTTGCCCTCCTGGCCCAGCACTTCGACGATCTCGCCGACCTTGTCGTGCTGACCGACCACCCTGCCGTGCTGGACAAGCTGGTCGCCCACGGTTGCGCGCATCTGGGGCCTCCTCACGAGGTGCGGAGCAAGCGGTCCGTGGCCTTTGAGTCTACGGCCGGGGGCGCGACTCGGCAGGGGCCGTGCGTGCCCTGCTCAGCCGCGCGCCCGTTGTGTGACGGCGATGCAGACCAGCACCGCCACGGCTGTCAGCGGGGCGGCCACCGGCAGGTGCTCGCCCAGCAGCAGCACCGACCACACCAGTGTGAGCAGGGGCTGGGCGAGCTGCAACTGGCTGGCCTTCGGGATGCCGATGGCCGCCATGCCCCGGTACCAGACGACCAGCCCGAGGAACTGCGAGCCCGCCGCGACCCACAGCAGCCCGGTGACGCTGTGCGCGGTCAGCCGTACGGGTTCCTGCGCGAGGGCGAACGCGGCGACGGGCACGGTCAGTGGCAGGCACAGCACCAGCGCCCAGCCGATGACGTGCCAGCCCGGCATGACCCGGGCCAGCCGGCCGCCCTCGGTGTAGCCGGCCGCGCACACCAGCAGCGCCGCGAAGAGGTACACGTCGGCCGTGCTCAGGGCGCCGCCGCTCTGCTGCACCGTGAAGGCCAGCACCGCCGCCGCACCGGCCACGGACGCCGCCCAGAACGTGCGTGAGGGCCGGGTGCCGACGCGCAGGGCGGACAGGAGCGCGGTGGTCAGCGGGAGCAGTCCGACCACGACGGCGGCGTGCGCGGTGGTCGAGGTCTCCAGGGCGAGCGTGGTGAGCAGCGGGAAACCGAGCACGACACCGGCCGCCACGACCGCGAGGCCGGGCCAGTGGCGGCGGGCGGGCAGCGGGACGCGCAGGGCCAGCAGCGCACCGCCGGCGATCACCGCGGCCAGGACACTCCGGACGGCGACGAGCGACCAGGGCCCGAAGCCCTCCAGACCCCAGGCGGTGGCGGGGAAGGTGAGGGAGAAGGCGATGACGCCCAGGCCGGCCTGGAGGGTGCCGAGGCCGGGCCGCTGCTCCCGCTCCGTGGCGACTGCTATCCGGGAGGCGGTAGTAGCACTACTCTGTACTCTCATGCAAGAGCGTAGCAGCGTCGGTGAACTGGCGGAACAGCTGCGGCGAGAGCTCGACCGCTACTCGCCAGGTGGAAAGCTGCCGTCGAGCCGGGCCCTGGTCGAGCGGTTCCGGGTGAGCCCCGTGACCGTGTCGCGGGCGCTGGCGCAACTCGCCGCCGAGGGGCTGGTCGTCACCCGGCCCGGCGCGGGCGCGTTCCGCGCGCAGGCCCGTACGGCACCGGCCCCCGCCGGGGACACCTCCTGGCAGGAGGTCGCGCTCAGCGCCGACGGTGCCGCCGATCTCGTACCGCGCTCCGTGGACGCCTCCGGGGTGCTGGTCTCGCTGGCCGCCCCGCCGCCCGGCGTCATCGAGTTCAACGGCGGCTACCTGCACCCCTCGCTGCAGCCGGAGCGCGCGATGGCCGCTGCCCTGTCACGCGCCGGACGCCGCCCCGGTGCGTGGGGGCGTCCGCCCGTGGAGGGGCTGCCGGAGCTGCGCGAGTGGTTCGCGCGGGGCATCGGCGGGTCCTTCACGGCCGCCGAGGTGCTGGTCACCGCGGGCGGGCAGTCCGCCCTCACCACCGCCCTGCGTGCCCTCGCCCCGTCCGGCGCCCCCGTCCTCGTCGAGTCGCCGACCTACCCCGGCATGCTCGCCATCGCCCGTGCCGCGGGCCTGCGCCCGGTGCCCGTACCGGTCGACGCGGACGGGGTGAAACCCGCGCTGCTCGCCGACGCGTTCCGGGCCACCGGCGCCCCGGCCTTTGTCTGCCAGCCCCTCTTCCAGAACCCCACCGGTGCCGTGCTCGCCCCCGAGCGGCGCCGCGAGGTGCTGCGCATCGCCCGCGCGGCGGGCGCGTTCGTCGTCGAGGACGACTTCGTGCGCCGGCTCGTGCACGAGGACGCGGGACCGCTGCCGCGCCCGCTGGCCGCCGACGACCCCGACGGCGTCGTCGTCCACGTCTGCTCCCTCACCAAGGCGACCTCGCCGAGCTTCCGGGTGAGCGCCCTGGCCGCGCGCGGCCCGGTCCTGGAGCGGCTGCGCGCCATCCACGTGGTCGACACCTTCTTCGTGCCCCGGCCCCTTCAGGAGGCGGCACTGGAACTCGTCGGCTCGCCCGCCTGGCCGCGCCATCTGCGAGCGGTGTCCGCCGAGTTGAAGGCGCGCCGGGACGCGATGACCGCCGCGCTCGCGCAGCACCTGCCGGAACTCGTCCTGTCGCATGTGCCGTCCGGCGGCTACCACCTGTGGCCGCGCCTGCCGGACGGGACGGATGAGCCGGCCCTCGCGGCGGCCGCCCTGCGCGCGGGCGTCGCGATCACCCCCGGCCGCCCCTACTTCAGCGCCGAGCCGCCGGCCGCGCACATCCGGCTGAGTTTCGCCGCGGTCGCGGGGACCGGGGAGATCACCGAGGGCGTACGGCGGCTGCGTACGGCCTGCGATGAGGTGCTGGGATAAGAGTTCGACGCATGGGCCGCCGACCTGCCAGCATCCCGTCATGACCGACACGCCGAGCCTGCCCGAGGGCTACGAGATCTCCACCGACCCCGCCCGCGTAGACGCCGAGCGGGTCCACCACTGGCTGTCCACCGACGCGTACTGGGCGCTGGGCCGCCCCCGCGAGAAGCAGGACCGGGCGATCGAGGGGTCGCTCAACTTCGGCGTGTACGACACGGTGTCGGGGGAGCAGGTGGCGTACGCCCGGGTCATCACGGACCGGGCGACCTTCGGATGGCTGTGCGACGTGTACGTCGACCCGTCGGTGCGCGGCAAGGGCGTCGGCACCGCGCTCGTGGCGGCCGTACGGGAGGAGCTGCGGCAGGACGGGGTGCGCCGGGTCCTGCTCGCCACGCAGGACGCGCACGGCGTCTACGCGAAGCTCGGGTTCGCGGCGCTGGAGCGGCCCGAGCACTGGATGGCTCTCATCTTCGGCCCGTGAGGGCCGGTGCACCCTGGGTAACTCCTGGGTAACACCCCTTGACCTGCGCACTTGCGGCGCTCACCATCACCGCATGCCACTTCGGGTCACGTTCGTCGCCGCCGCGCGCAGCTCCCCGCTGCTCGCCGAGCGCTTCGAGGACGACCGGCCGCTGGACCAGGCCGGCTGGGGTGAGGTGGAGCGCGTCGCCCACGAGCTGCTGCCGCTCGCCGCGGCCGAGCTGCGCTACTGCTCGCCGACCCCGCGCAGCCGTGCGACGGGGGAGGGGCTCGGGTACGCGCCGCTCGTGCAACTCGGGTTGCGGGACTGCGACATGGGCCGGTGGCGGGGGCTGACCCTGGGCGAGGCCATGGCCAGGGAGCCGGAGGCGGTGGACGCCTGGCTCGCCGACCCGCGCGCCACCCCGCACGGCGGTGAGTCGCTGGTGGACTTCATCACCCGCGTCGGCGGCTGGCTCGACACCCGGCCCGTCGAGGACGGCTGCCGGGTCGTGGCCGTCGCGGAGCCGTCCGTGATCCGCGCCGCCCTGGTGTACGCCCTGAAGGCACCGCCCTCGACGTACTGGAACATCGACGTCCGCCCGTTGTCGACGACCGCCGTGACGGGCCGGGCGGGGCGCTGGAACCTGCGCTTCGACGGGGTGCCGGCTCAGACTTCGCGGGCGTAGCCGGTCTCGGCTTCGCGTGCGTAGTCGGTGCGCAGGACGAGGTCCTTGGCCGGGCCGCGTACGTGCCACACCGTCCGCCAGTGGTCCGGGTCGCGGACGGTGAACTCGCCGCGGTAGAGGTCCGCCGCGCAGGGGTGGTCGGCGACGTGCCGTCCGGAGGTCAGGTCCAGGTCGTGGAACGGCCGCCCGTCCGCGAACCGCACGTCCGCCGTGCCGCCCGGGCCCGGCAGGAACCGCAGCGTCCGTTCGGCGGGCCGGGCGACGCCCTGCCAGACGAACGTGCCGGACTCGTGGTGCAGCAGCCCTCCGCCCTGGAGCAGCCCTCCGCCTTCGAGCAGCCCGCCGTTCTCCTCCGCGGTGAACACGGTGGTCCCGGTGAACTCCCCCTGCTCGCCGCTCGCGAGATCCCGCACCGACCGGGCCACGCGCCAGCGCCCGGTCAGATACGCCAGTACGTCCGGCACTGGCCAGAACTCGCCCATTCCGTACCGCTCTCCGTCCCAGCCGTTGCTGCGCGACCCATTGACGCGCATCCGCCCCCTCCCTATCTTGCCGTTCGAAGTGCTGATCAATGTCTGATATTTCGAACACTCCTCTACCAGAGAGCCGCGGAGTATCCATGCCACGCACCGCCCGCACGCGATGGAGAGTCGGTCTCACGGCCACGGCCCTCCTGACGGCAGCAGCCCTCGTACCGGCCCCCGCGCACGCCGAGGACGTCACCGACTACGCGATCACCGTCGACCCGTCCGCCAAGGGCGCGGCGATCGACGACACGATGTACGGCGTCTTCTTCGAGGACATCAACCGGGCCGCCGACGGCGGTCTCTACGCCGAGCTCGTGCAGAACCGCTCCTTCGAGTACTCCACCGCCGACAACGGCTCCTACACGCCCCTGACCTCCTGGACGGCCGGCGGTACGGCCGAGGTCGTGAACGACTCGGGCCGCCTCAACGAGCGCAACCGCAACTACCTCTCCCTGGGCGCCGGTTCCTCCGTGACGAACGCCGGCTACAACACCGGCATCCGGGTCGAGCAGGGCAAGAAGTACGACTTCTCCGTGTGGGCCCGCGCCGAGAGCGGCAGCACGCTCACCGTCTCCCTCAAGGACGCGGCGGGCACGCTGGCGACCGCCCGGCAGGTGGCCGTCAAGGGCGGCTGGGCCAAGTACAAGGCCACCTTCACCGCGACCCGCACCAGCAACCGCGGCCGCCTCGCCGTGGCCTCGGCGAACGCGGCCGCACTCGACGAGATCTCGCTCTTCCCGCGCGACACCTACAAGAACCAGCCGAACGGCCTGCGCAAGGACCTCGCCGAGAAGATCGCCGCCCTGAAGCCGGGCTTCGTGCGCTTCCCCGGCGGCTGCCTGGTCAACACCGGCTCCATGGAGGACTACAGCGAGGCCTCCGGCTGGCAGCGCAAGCGCAGCTACCAGTGGAAGGACACCATCGGTCCTGTCGAGCAGCGCGCCACCAACTCCAACTTCTGGGGCTACAACCAGAGCTACGGCCTCGGCTACTACGAGTACTTCCGCTTCTCCGAGGACATCGGCGCCATGCCGCTGCCCGTCGTCCCCGCCCTGGTGACCGGCTGCGGCCAGAACAAGGCCACCGACGACGACGCCCTGCTCAAGCGGCACATCCAGGACACCCTCGACCTCATCGAGTTCGCCAACGGCCCGGCGACCTCCGAGTGGGGCAAGGTCCGCGCGCAGATGGGCCACCCCAAGCCCTTCCACCTCACCCACCTCGGGGTCGGCAACGAGGAGAACCTCCCCAAGGAGTTCTTCGCCCGCTTCCAGCAGTTCCGGGCCGCCATCGAGGCCAAGTACCCGGACATCACCGTCATCTCGAACTCGGGCCCGGACGACGCCGGCACGACCTTCGACACGGCCTGGCAGCTCAACCGCGAGGGCAACGTCGACATGGTCGACGAGCACTACTACAACAGCCCGAACTGGTTCCTGCAGAACAACGACCGCTACGACTCCTACGACCGCAAGGGCCCCAAGGTCTTCCTCGGCGAGTACGCCTCCCAGGGCAACGCCTGGAAGAACGGCCTCTCCGAAGCCGCGTACATGACCGGCCTGGAGCGCAACGCGGACATCGTCAAGCTCGCCTCGTACGCCCCGCTGCTCGCCAACGAGGACTACGTGCAGTGGCGGCCGGACATGATCTGGTTCAACAACCACGCCTCCTGGAACTCGGCCAACTACGAGGTCCAGAAGCTGTTCATGACCAACGTCGGCGACCGCGTCGTCCCCTCGAAGGCCACGACCACGCCGAACGTCAGCGGCCCCATCACGGGTGCCGTAGGCCTCTCCACGTGGGCGACGAGCGCCGCGTACGACGACGTGAAGGTCACCTCGGCGGACGGCTCGACCCTGCTCAACGACGACTTCTCCGGTGACGCCTCGAAGTGGACCACCAGTGGCCGGGGCAGCTGGAGCATCCAGGACGGCCAGTACGTCCAGACCGACACCGCCGCCGAGAACACCATGGTCACGGCGGGCGACCCGTCCTGGAAGGACTACGACCTGCATGTGAAGGCCACCAAGAAGTCCGGCAAGGAGGGCTTCCTCGTCGCCTTCGGCGTCAAGGACACGGGCAACTACTACTGGTGGAACCTGGGCGGCTGGAACAACACCCAGTCCGCGATCGAGCAGGCCGTCGACGGCGGCAAGGGCACGCTGATGACGAAGGCCGGGTCGATCGAGACGGGCCGTGCCTACGACATCGACATCAAGGTGCGCGGCCGACAGGTCACCCTGTTCCTGGACGGCAAGGAGTGGGGAAGCTTCAAGGACGACAAGCCGGCCGAGCCCTTCCGCCAGGTCGTGACCAAGGACGCGAAGACCGGTGACCTGATCGTCAAGGTGGTCAACGCCCAGTCCGCCGAGGCCCGTACGGCCGTCGACCTGGGTGGCGCGAAGGTCGCTTCCACGGCCCGTGTGACCACGCTGGCCGCCGACGAGGACGCGGTGAACACCGAGACGGACACGCCGGTGACGCCGGTGACGTCCACCTTCCGGGGGGTGGCCAAGAAGTTCACCTACACCTTCCCGGCGAACTCCGTCACCTTCCTTCGGATCAAGCAGAGGTAGCAAGCACCTCGCGTGGGCCGCTGCCCCCTGGGGCGGTGGCCCACGCACCTGCACGGGTGCCGTCGAGGATCCCGTCAGTGCGAGCCGAGGACGCAGAACTCATGGCCCTCCGGGTCGGACAGGCACGTCCACGGCACGTCACCCTGGCCGAGGTCGAGGTCGGTGGCGCCGAGGGTTTTCAGCCGGGCCACCTCCGCTGCCTTGTCGTCACCGGGGTAGGGCAGCAGGTCGATATGGACGCGGTCCGGCACGGTCTTCGCGTCGGACGAGCGACGGAACTCGAGGTACGGTCCTACGCCCTCGGCGGAGCGCAGCACCGCGTGTTCGCCGGTCACCTCGTGCAGGGTCCAGTCCGTCGCCTCGCCCCAGAATCCGGCCATGGCCCGCGGATCGGCGCAGTCGACCACCACCCGGGCGATCGGCCCGGTGTCCCGGTGGATCTCCCGAGGCTCCAGCACACAGAACTCGTTGCCCTCCGGGTCGGCGAGGACCGTCCACGGCGCGTCGCCCTGGCCCACGTCGGCGGGCGTCGCACCGAGAGCCTTCAGGCGCGCGACCAACTCCGGCCAGACGAAGCCGTCGCCGGGTTCCACGTTGGTCACACCGGGTCCCTCGCTGGAGACACCCCAGCCGAGCGCGTCCGCCCAGAAGCGGCCGACCGCCGCGTCGTCGAGGGCCTTTATGTTCACCTGAACAGGTCGCAGTGCCATACCGGCGATCTTGTTTCCGCGTGTATCGCGGGCGTATGGAAAATCGCATACGCCGCCGCAACGGCCCGCCGCCTCCAATGGGGGCATGACTTCCAACGCATCCCTGTCGGCACCGCCCCGCCGCACGCGCGGGATCGTGCTCCTCGCTCTCGCCGTCCTCGGCCTGGCGAGCGCCTTGTTCGTCGTGCGGCGGCCGCTCATGATGTCCGCTCCGGTGTGCATGGCCGGGCGGTGGCACGGCTGCTTCGACACGTTCAACGGCGTGGTGCTCATGACGTTGGTCGCGCTGCCGCTCGCCGCGCTGGTGGTGTGGGCCCTGGCGCGCCGTCGGCGTGCCGCAGGCGTCACGTCGGCATGGCGGAAGTCGCTGGCCGAGGTGGGCATGGTCCACGGGACGGTGCCGTTCCTGTGGCTGACCATGATGCCGGGCGCCGGTGCCGGCGTCGTCCCCGGCCGGCTGAGCCTGGTGCCGCTGCGGGACCTGGTCACGATGGGGCCGCTCGGGATCGCCGGGAACCTGCTCGTCTTCGCGTCGCTGGGCTTCTTCGCCCCGATGCGGTTCGCGGCGCTGGCGTCTCTGCCGCGAGTCCTGGCGCTCGCGGCAGGCTGCTCGGTCCTGGTCGAAACCGCGCAGTACGTGCTGCGGCTGGACCGGGTCTCCTCCGTCGACGACGTCCTGGTCAACACCACCGGCGCCGTGCTGGCCGCACTGGCCTCGCGCCGCTGGTGGCGCACGTCTTCGCATACGTCTGCGACATGCCGTGCTGCTTAGGCTTCGGGCATGCGCGTACTGATCGTGGAGGACGAGCCCTACCTGGCCGAAGCCGTCCGTGACGGTCTGCGGCTGGAGGCGATCGCCGCCGACATCGCCGGCGACGGCGAAACCGCCCTGGAACTGCTCAGCGTCCACTCCTACGACCTCGCGGTCCTCGACCGCGACATCCCCGGCCCCTCCGGCGACGAGGTCGCCCGGCGCATCGTCGCCTCCGGCAGCGGCATCCCGATCCTCATGCTCACCGCGGCCGACCGGATCGACGACAAGGCTTCCGGGTTCGAGCTCGGCGCCGACGACTACCTCACCAAACCGTTCGAGCTGCGGGAGCTCGTCCTGCGGCTGAGGGCGCTCGACCGCCGACGCGCCCACGCCCGGCCCCCGGTCCGCGAGATCGCGGGCCTGCGGCTGGACCCCTTCCGCCGGGAGGTCTTCCGCGACGGACGCTACGTCCCGCTCACCCGCAAGCAGTTCGCCGTGCTGGAAGTCCTCGTCGCCGCCGAGGGCGGGGTCGTCAGCGCCGAAGAGCTGCTGGAACGGGCCTGGGACGAGAACGCCGACCCCCTCACCAACGCCGTGCGCATCACCGTCTCCGCACTGCGCAAACGGCTCGGCGAGCCATGGATCATCGCCACGGTGCCCGGCGTCGGCTACCGGATCGACACCGGCAGGGACACCAACGACCCCGGCCATGCGCATGCGTAGACGCCCCGGGCTCAGCGCCCGGCTGAAGCTCACCCTCAGCTACGCCGGATTCCTCGCCGTCGCCGGCGCGCTCCTGCTGGCCGTGGTGTGGATGTTCATCCTGCGCTACGTACCCGACAACAGCCAGGGCCTGCTCGGGACCTCGCCCAACCGCTACCTCCTGGTGCGCACCTTCGCCCCCGCAGCGGCCCTGGCGATGGGCTTCCTGCTCGTGTTCGGCCTCGTCGGAGGATGGATCCTCGCCGGCCGGATGCTCGCACCGCTCGACCGGATCACGGCCGCGGCGCGGCTGGCCGGGACCGGATCGCTGTCCCACCGCGTCCGCATGGAGGGCCGCCGGGACGAATTCCGCGAACTCGCCGACACCTTCGACACCATGCTCGAACAACTCGAGTCGCACGTCGCCGAGCAGCAGAGGTTCGCCGCGAACGCCTCCCACGAACTGCGCACCCCGCTGGCGATCTCGCAGACGCTGCTCGACGTAGCCCGCAAGGACCCCACGCGGGACCGAGGCGAACTCATCGAACGCCTGTACGCTGTCAACACGCGCGCGATCGGCCTCACCGAGGCCCTCCTGCTGCTCAGCCGCAGCGACCGCGGCACCTTCACCCGCGAGAGCGTCGACCTCTCCCTCATCGCCGAAGAGGCCGCCGAAACCCTGCTCCCCCTCGCCGAACAGCGCGGGATCACGCTCGACGTCACCGGCGGAGCGGCCCGGGCCGTCGGCTCGGCGGAACTCCTGCTGCGGATGGTGACGAACCTCGTCCAGAACGCCCTCGTCCACAACCTCCCCGCAGGCGGCACCGTGACGGTCTACACCGAGGCGCACGGCGGCACGAGCCTGCTGCGGGTCGAGAACACGGGCCGCCGGCTCCCACCGGAACTGGTGCCGACCCTCACTGAACCCTTCCAGCGCGGAACGGAACGCGCACGCACCGACGAGCACGCCGGCGTCGGCCTCGGCCTGGCCATCGTGCACAGCGTCGTCCGCGCCCACGACGGGGCCCTGGAGCTCGTCTCCCGCCCGGCCGGCGGCCTGGTCGTCACGGTCCGGCTTCCCGGCACGCCGTAGGCAGCCTTTCCCGGGCATGGCGTGCGTGATTGCATAAAACTGCAGAGCAACGTATAGTCATGCCCTCTAAGGAGGAGGTTCCATGGCGGTACGTGCGGCAGTGGCCGGAGCGAGTGGATATGCGGGCGGGGAACTGCTGCGTCTGCTCCTGGCGCACCCCGAGGTCGAGATCGGCGCCCTGACCGGCAACTCCAACGCGGGGCAGAAACTCGGTGCGCTCCAGCCGCACCTGCTGCCCCTGGCCGGCCGAGTGCTCCAGGAGACCACGCCGGAGGTGCTCGACGGCCACGACGTCGTGTTTCTCGCGCTGCCCCACGGCCAGTCCGCCGCCGTGGCCGAGCGGCTCGGGCCGGACGTGCTGGTGATCGACATGGGCGCCGACTTCCGGCTCACGGACGCCGCCGCCTGGGAGCGGTTCTACGGCTCACCGCACGCCGGAACCTGGCCGTACGGCCTTCCCGAACTGCCGGGCGCCCGCGCCGCGCTGGAGGGGTCCAAGCGCGTCGCGGTGCCCGGCTGCTACCCCACGGCCGTCTCGCTGGCCCTCTTCCCGGCGTACGCCGCCGGACTCGCCGAGGCCGAGGCCGTGATCGTCGCAGCTTCCGGCACGTCCGGCGCGGGCAAGGCGCCCAAGCCGCACCTGCTGGGCAGCGAGGTCATGGGCTCGATGTCCCCGTACGGCGTCGGCGGTGGGCACCGGCACACCCCCGAGATCACCCAGAACCTCAGCGCGGCCGCCGGCGAGCCGGTCTCCGTCTCCTTCACGCCGACCCTCGCGCCGATGCCCCGCGGCATCCTCGCCACGTGCAGCGCGAAGGCGAAGGACGGCGTCACCGCCGAATCCCTGCGCGCCGCCTACGAGAAGGCCTTCGCCGACGAGCCCTTCGTGCACCTGCTGCCCGAGGGCCAGTGGCCCGCCACGGCGTCCGTCTACGGTTCGAACGCCGTTCAGTTGCAGGTCGCGCACGACACGGCCGCCGGACGGATCATCGTGATCAGCGCCATCGACAACCTCACCAAGGGCACCGCCGGCGGTGCCGTCCAGAGCATGAACCTCGCCCTGGGGCTCGACGAGACCACCGGACTGACGACGATCGGAGTTGCGCCGTGAGTGTGACGGCAGCGAAGGGATTCACGGCGGCGGGCATCGCCGCCGGGATCAAGGAGAACGGCAACCCCGACCTGGCCCTCGTGGTCAACACCGGGCCCCGCCGCGCCGCCGCCGGCGTCTTCACCTCCAACCGCGTGAAGGCCGCCCCGGTGCTGTGGTCCGAGCAGGTCGTCAAGAGCGGCCAGGTGTCCGCCGTCGTCCTCAACTCCGGCGGCGCCAACGCCTGCACGGGCCCGAAAGGCTTCCAGGACGCGCACGCCACGGCCGAGAAGGTCGCCGAGGCCCTCGGGCGGGGCGCCATCGAGGTCGCCGTCTGCTCGACCGGCCTGATCGGCATCCTCCTGCCGATGGACAAGCTGCTCCCGGGCGTGGAGGAGGCAGCCGCGTCGCTGAGTGAGCACGGCGGTGAGAAGGCCGCGATCGCCATCAAGACCACCGACACGGTCCACAAGACGTCCGTCGTCACCAAGGACGGCTGGACCGTCGGCGGCATGGCCAAGGGCGCGGGCATGCTCGCCCCCGGCCTCGCCACCATGCTCGTCGTCCTCACCACGGACGCGGACCTGGACAATGACGTACTCGACAAGGCCCTGCGGGCGGCCACCCGGACGACCTTCGACCGGGTCGACTCCGACGGCTGCATGTCCACCAACGACACCGTGCTGCTGCTCGCCTCCGGCGCCGCCGGCGTCACCCCGGAGTACGACGAGTTCGCCGAGGCCGTCCGGCAGGTCTGCGACGACCTCGGTCAGCAGCTCATCCGGGACGCCGAGGGCGCCAGCAAGGACATCAAGGTCGAGGTGATCAACGCCGCGACCGAGGACGACGCCGTCGAGGTGGGCCGCTCCATCGCCCGCAACAACCTCCTCAAGTGCGCGATCCACGGCGAGGACCCCAACTGGGGCCGCGTCCTGTCCGCCATCGGCACGACGAAGGCCGCCTTCGAGCCGGACCGGCTCAACGTCGCCATCAACGGCGTCTGGGTGTGCAAGAACGGCGGTGTCGGCGAGGACCGCGACAAGGTCGACATGCGCTACCGCGAGGTGCACATCGTGGCCGACCTCGCCGCCGGGTCCGAGACCGCCACGATCTGGACCAACGACCTCACCGCGGACTACGTCCACGAGAACAGCGCGTACTCGTCATGAGCACCACCCGCAAACACACCGCCCTGCCCAAGGCCCAGATCCTCATCGAGGCGCTGCCCTGGCTGGTCCGGCACAACGGCAAGACGGTCGTCATCAAGTTCGGCGGCAACGCCATGATCGACGAGGACCTGAAGGCCGCCTTCGCCCAGGACGTCGTGTTCCTGCACCACGCCGGTCTCAAGCCCGTCGTCGTGCACGGCGGCGGCCCCCAGATCAGCGCCGCCCTCGACCAGCACGGCATCGTCAGCGAGTTCAAGGCGGGCCTCAGGGTGACCACCGAGGACGCCATGGACGTCGTACGGATGGTGCTGGCCGGCCAGGTGCAGCGCGAGCTGGTCGGGCTGCTCAACCAGCACGGTCCGCTCGCCGTCGGCCTGACCGGCGAGGACGCGCACACCATCACCGCCACCAAGCACCAGCCCGAGATCGACGGCGAACTCGTCGACATCGGGCGGGTCGGCGAGATCACCGCGATCGACACGGGCGCGATCGAGGCCCTGCTCGCCGACGGCCGCATCCCGGTCGTCTCCTCGATCGCCCGCTCCCAGGACGACGGACATGTCTACAACGTCAATGCTGATACGGCGGCTGCGGCACTCGCTGCTGCACTGGGCGCCGAAACCCTCATGGTCCTCACGGACGTCGAGGGACTCTACGAGGACTGGCCGAACAGCGACGAGGTGATCAGCCGTCTCACCGCCTCCGAGCTGGAGCGGCTGCTGCCCGAGCTGTCCTCCGGCATGGTGCCGAAGATGGAGGGCTGCCTGCACGCCGTACGCGGCGGCGTCACCACCGCCCGGGTCATCGACGGCCGGGTCCAGCACTCGATCCTGCTGGAGATCTTCACCGACGAGGGGATCGGCACGATGGTCGTGGCCGACGAGAAGCCCGAGGGACCGGGCGAACAGGGGGAGTCGTGAGCAACGTCGTGGGCAATCAGGAACTGACCGCGCGGTGGCAGAACGCGCTCATGAACAACTACGGCACCCCGAGGCTGCCGATCGTCCGCGGTGAGGGCACCAAGCTGTGGGACGCCGACGGCAAGGAGTACCTGGACTTCGTCGGCGGCATCGCGGTCAACGCGCTCGGCCACGCCCACCCGGTTGTCGTCGAGGCCGTGAGCCGGCAGATCGCCTCCCTCGGCCATGTCTCCAACCTGTTCGTCGCCGAGCCGCCGGTCGCGCTCGCCGAACGGCTGCTCCAGCTCTTCGGCCGCGACGGCAAGGTCTACTTCTGCAACTCCGGCGCCGAGGCCAACGAGGGCGCCTTCAAGATCGGCCGGCTCACCGGGCGGACCCACATGGTCGCGACCGAGGGCGGCTTCCACGGCCGCACCATGGGCGCCCTCGCACTCACCGGCCAGCCCGGCAAGCGGGAGCCCTTCCTGCCGCTGCCCGGCGACGTCACGCACGTCCCCTACGGCGACGCGCAGGCGCTGGCCGCCGCGGTGACGGACGAGACGGCCCTGGTCATCATCGAGCCGGTCCAGGGCGAGAACGGGGCCGTGGTCCCGCCCGCCGGCTACCTCAAGGCCGCCCGGGCCATCACCGCCTCCACCGGCGCGCTGCTCGTCCTCGACGAGGTGCAGACCGGCGTCGGCCGGACCGGGCACTGGTTCGAGTACCAGGCCCACGAGGGCGTGCTGCCCGACGTCGTCACCCTCGCCAAGGGCCTCGGTGGCGGGCTGCCGCTCGGCGCGACCGTCGCCTTCGGGCGCGCCGCCGAACTGCTCCAGCCCGGCCACCACGGCACGACCTTCGGCGGCAACCCCGTCGCCTGCGCCGCCGGGCTCGCCGTCCTCGACACCATCGAGAACGAGGGGTTGCTGCAGAACGTCAAGCGGCAGAGCGAGAAGTTGCGGGACGGGATCGAGGGCCTCGGTCACGAGTTGATCGATTTCGTCCGGGGCGCGGGTCTCCTCCTGGGTATCGTGCTCACCGAGCCGCTCGCGCCCCAGGTGCAGCAGGCGGCTCAGGACGCCGGCCTCCTGGTGAACGCGCCCGCTCCCGACGTCGTACGGCTCATGCCGCCGCTGAACATCGGTGACGACGAGGTGGACGCCTTCCTCCGGGCGCTGCCCGGCGTCCTCGACGCAGGCGCAGCCGACGGGGACGGACGATCCGGGGAATGAGACGACGATGAGCCAGGCGCAGGACCACGAGCAGCCGGGGGCGAACGGGCCCGCCGTGCCGCAGACCCGCACCGCACGCCACCGCCGGATCGTGGACATCCTCAACCGGCAGCCCGTGCGGTCGCAGAGCCAGCTGGCGAAGCTGCTCGCCGACGACGGGCTGAGCGTCACGCAGGCGACGCTCTCCCGGGACCTGGACGAGCTGAACGCGGTGAAGATCCGCAACACCGACGGCGACCTGATCTATGCGGTGCCGAGCGAGGGCGGTTTCCGCACGCCGCGCGCACCGCTGGGCGGGTCGGCGAAGGAGGAGCGGATGCGGCGGTTGTCGCAGGAGCTGCTGATCTCCGCGGAGGCTTCGGCGAACCTCGTGGTCCTGCGGACTCCTCCGGGGGCCGCGCAGTTCCTGGCGTCGGCGATCGACCAGGCCGAGCTGCACGACATCCTGGGGACGATCGCCGGTGACGACACGTTGCTGCTGATCAGCCGGAATCCTGACGGGGGGCAGGCGCTGGCCGACCATCTGCTGAGGCTGGCGCAGAACGGGCACTGAGCACGCCGTGGGGGTTGCCGTTGGTGGTTGTGTGCGGGTGTGCTGTGGTCGCGCAGTTCCCCGCGCCCCTGGGGCATCCGCCCCAGGTCCCACTCACCCCAGCCGCGCCGCCAACCCCCCGGTACAGCGCACCTCATCACCCGCGGTGATCAACAGCGCCTCGACCCCCGGCAGCGACTCCAGCCACGTCAAGCCCTCCCGCGACCCCATCGCGAACGCCGCCGTGGCCCAGCAGTCCGCCCACGTCAGCCGAGGCCCCACCACCGTGACGGCGACCAGGTCGGTCACGGCCGAACGGCCCGTGCGCGGGTCGACGATATGCGCGCCCCGCTCCGCGGTCCCGGACGTGGCCACGGCCAGTTCGTCCACCCCCGCCGCGGAGATCACCGCCGCGAGACCCCCCGGTCGCAGGGGATCCGAGACTCCGACGCGCCACGGCCGCTGCGCACCGGGAACACCGAGCAACTGCACATCGCCGCCGCCGTTGACGCTCACCCCACTCACCCCGGGCACCGCGGCCAACTGCCGTGCCGCCCGCTCGACCGCCCAGCCCTTCACGATGCCGGTCGGATCGAGGCGGCCCCCGTACGACGTGCTGAACCAGCCGTCGCTCAGCCGCTCCGCCTCGGCCGCCAGCTCCAGCACCTCGGCGACCTCGGGATCACACTCCTCGACCGTCAGCTCACCGCGTTGCAGCCGGGAGATCTGGCTGTCCTCGCGGTAGGTGCTGAACACCTCGTCGACCCGGTGCAGCCCGGCGACGGCTTCGTCCACCGCCGCGCGCACGGCGCCGGGATCCCCGCCGCGGACGTCGAAGGAGAAGACGGTCCCCATCGTCTCCTCCGCATGACGTACCGCGGCGGGAGCCTGTGCGGAGTCGGCCACCGTGTCAGCCACCGGCCTGGTCCAGCGCCGACTGGAGGGACTGCTTGTAGCCGGCACTGGTGTAGGTGGCTCCGGAGACGGCGTCGATCTGTGCGTTTCCGGCCGCGACGGCCGCCTGGTTGAGGCGGGGGACGGAGGAGGAGGTGATCTGGTCGCTGCGGCCGCCCTTGGGGGCCTGGACGGCTTCGGCCTTGGTGATCTTGCCGCCGGCGACGGTGATGCGGACCTGTACTGGGCCGTACTGGGTCTGCGCCACGCTGCCGGTGAGGGTCTGCGTCTGGGCCTGACCGCCCCCGGAGCCGGCGGCCTGGGACGAACGCCCCCTGCCGGAGCCTTGTCCAGTGCGGACTGGAGGGACTTCTTGTAACCGGCGCTGGTGTAGGTGGCGCCCGAGACCGCGTCGATGTCCGCGCTCCCGGCCGCGACGGCCGCCTGGTTGAGGCGGGGGACGGAGGAGGAGGTGATCTGGTCGCTGCGGCCGCCCTTGGGGGCCTGGACGGCTTCGGCCTTGGTGATCTTGCCGCCGGCGACGGTGATGCGGACCTGCACCGGGCCGTACTGCGTCTGCGCCACATCGCCGGTCAGCGTCTGGGCGTTGCCCGAGCCCTGCGCGCCGCCGGCCGAGGCCTTGGCCTTGTCCAGCGCCGACTGGAGGGACTTCTTGTAGCCGGCGCTGGTGTACGTCGCCCCGGACACGGCGTCGATGTCCGCGCTCTGTGCGGCGACCACCGCCTGGTTGAGGCGGGGCACGGAGCTGGCGGTGATCTGGTCGCTGCGGCCGCCCTTGGGGGCCTGGACCGCCTCGGCCTGAGTGATCTTGCCGTTGCTCATGGTCAGGCGCACCTGCACCGCGCCGTACTGCGTCTGCGCCGCGTCACCGGTGACCGCGCCGTTCACGCCGCCCTGCGGGGCCTGCCCGGCCGCCGCGGGCGGCGCCTGCCCCGCCGCCTGGGCGGAGCCCGGGTCGGAGGCCGGCTTCAGTGACAGCAGCAGCACGATCCCGGAGACGGTGGCTGCGCCGGCGAGCACGGCACGCCGGACGGGGTGAGACTTCCTCATCGTTTCTCAAGCTCCTGAAGGGCCGTTGATGTCCCGTCGCTCACATCTCGAACGACTCGTGATGGATACGGCGGGCGGGGACTCCCGCGCCGCGCAGTGCCTCGTACACCGACTGCGCGAAGCCGGGCGGCCCGCACATGAAGACGTCGTGGTCGCCGATGTCCGGGATCTTCCGCCGGAGGGACTCCGCGGAGATGTCGGGGCGTTCCCCGTCGGGGCTGTTGACCGCGTACATCAGCCGCGCCCCGCGTTCGTCGGCGATCTTGGCGAGTTCGCCCCACAGGGCCAGGTCCTGGGTGCTGTTGGCCCGGTAGAGCAGCGTGATGTCGCCGGAGGCGCCGGGCAGCGTCTCGAACAGGGCCCGCATCGGGGTGATGCCGACACCGCCCGCGACCAGCAGCACCTTGCCGCGGCTGCGGCGTTGCGCGGTCATCGCGCCGTACGGGCCCTCCGCCCACACCTTGGTGCCGGGCTCGAGTTCGCGCAGCCGGGACGTGTGGTCACCGATCGCCTTGACGGTGATCCGCAGCATGTCCGGGCGGGGCGCCGCCGACAGGGAGTACGGGTGCGAACTGAAGCGCATGCCGGGCGCCTTGAACCGCCAGCGGAAGAACTGGCCCGCCTCCGCGCCCATCCGGTGCAGCTTGCGCCCGCCGATCAGCACAGACACGATCCCCGGGGTCTCCTCGATGACCGCCTCGACCCGCATCCGGTGCCGCAGGTTCAGCCGGATCGGGGTGAGGATCCGGTACCAGAGGACGAGCGCGGTCACCGCGCCGTACAGCCCGTACCAGAAGGTCTTCGCGGCGGGCTCGACGGCGAACTCGTTGCCGGTCGTGATCTGGTGCCAGAACGTCATGTACACCGACGCGTAGGTGAGCAGGTGCACGTGGTACCAGGTGTCGTACCCGATCAGACGGCGGACGCCGCCGATCGAGAGGATCCCGATGACGAACAGCAGGCCCGTGCCGATGGCGGCCTTGCCCATGTCCGGCAGCTGGTTGATGGAGTCGATCGTCTGCTGGACGATGTCGCCGAGCCCCTTGCCCGCCTGGAGGGCATAGCCCCACATGGTGAGGAAGACGTGCGCCAGGACCAGGCAGAGCGTGTAGCGGCCGGTCATGGCGTGCCAGCGGGCGACCCGGTCGGTGCCCACTCGCCGCTCCAGCGCGGGCACCCGGGCCATCTGGAGCACCACCAGCGCCATGAGGTAGCCGGCGAGCAGGCCGGTGATCCGGCCCGCGGCCAGGATCTTGCTCGTGGTGTCCGCGAGGGACGGTGTGTTGTCCCACCACAGCCACAGCACAGCCGCCGCACCTGCCCACAGGGCGATCAGCAGCGGTACGGCCGGGGAGCGGCGCGGGCGGATGCGGCGCATCGTCTGGCGGCGGGCGGCACGGCCGCCTGCGAGCGTGGTGGTCACGGTTCCTCCGTGGGGACTTGACCCTTGGCCCACAGATACGTGCCGGGACACGGGAGTGTTCAGCCGCGTACCGAGTCGTGTGCGCACGGAGGTGACCAGCGGTAACCCGGACGGGCGCCAAGGCGGGCCTCCCGGCTCCAGCAGCGGGCGCCGGAGCGGCGTCCCGGCTCTAGTAGCGCGTGACGGCGGTGGTCCCGCTCGCCGTCCCGACGGCGATGTGGGGGCGCTTCGCCGGGTCGGCCCAGCGGAGGAGCGTCCGCATGGCGCGCTTCGGCACGGACACGCACCCGGCCGTCGCCCCCCGCCCGTTGACATGCAGGAAGATGCCCGCGCCGCGCCCCCGCACCGGACGCTCGTAGTTGAAGCCGATGACGAGCGCGTGCGCGTACCGCTCGCCGTAGGTGATCAGGTGCTCGGACTCGGCGGCCCGGCAGTCGGCCGCGCGGGGCTCGGTCCAGCGGTTGTAGGAGCGGGAGCCGTTGTCCTGGCACCACCAGGAGTTCCGGTGCACCCGGCGGTACCTGTACGCCGTTCCGCGCGGCGCCGCCTTGATGCCGAAGGCGTACGGCAGCCCGTACAGACCCGTGGGCGTCGTGTTCGTCCCCTGGGTACGGGACGCGCCCTCGGCCAGCCCGTTCGCTCCGAACCGCGCGGGAGCGGAACCCGCCCTCACCCACCGCCCACCCCTGAGGTCCCACCAGGTGACCGTGCCCGTCGTCGAGGCCTTCCGCGGGGCGACCGCGGTGATCAGCTGGGTGCCGCCGCCGGTGTCCGTCATCCGGGCCGGCAGCGGGGACGAGGGGGCGGGCGGCCCGGCGCCGAGCACGACGAGGGAGGAGACGGCGAGGGCGACGGCACCGGGGCGCATGCCTCAGACGGTAGAGGGCGGCAGCGGCAACGGCAGCCCGGGTAGTCCGTCCAGGCTGGTCGCGATGTGCTCCTTCTTGGTGAAGTAGGCACTGAGCGAGGCGTCGTCCTCGCGGGCGAAACGCTTGCCGTGCAGGTCGCGTTCCGCCTCGTACGCCATGAAGGGCACGGCGTAGCCGCAGGTGTCGCGGACGAGTTCGGCCGTGACGACGATGATCGCGCGCAGCCCGTGCTGTGCCGGGTCGATGTCCGGAAAGTGGCCGAGCAGCTCTCCGAAACGGGGGTCGTCCCGGAAGACCGGCTCCCCGCGCCCGTGCACCCGGACGATGTTCGGCGGGCCCTGGAAGGCGCACCACATCAGGGTGATCCGCCCGTTCTCCCGCAGATGGGCGATGGTCTCGGCGTTGGAGCCGGCGAAGTCGAGGTAGGCGACGGTGTGGTCGTCGAGCACCACGAAGGAGCCCTTGAGTCCCTTGGGGGAGAGGTTGACCGTGCCGTCGGCGGACAGGGGAGCGGTGGCGGTGAAGAAGACCGGCTGCGCTTCGATGAACGAGCGGAGCCGGCCTTCTATGCGCTCATGTGTTTTTCCCATGCGACCGATTATGACGCAGGTCTTTCGACTGCCTAAAGGATGGCGTGTCCAAGGAATTGCCGCTCCCGTGGCCGCCCCGGCCGGCGCTCACGCGGGGCGGCCACAGCGCCTGTCACCTCACTTGGTGAGCGTGCAGGCGGCCAGGGAGTCCAGACCGGCCGGCTTCTCGGCCGTGCGGCCGATGGCCGTGGCGATGCGGTTGACGGTGGAGATCCGCTTGTCCTCCAGCGGGCCGAGGATGGCGTTCTGGACGAAGTTGGGCCCGCCCTGGCCGACAGTGTCGACGAGGCGCTTGTTGGCCTCCGCGACCTGCGTGTCCAGCAGCGCCAGGTTGCGGTCGACCTCGGCCTGGGCGGAAGCCGGGATCGCGGGCAGCTGGGAGGCGACGTCCGGGCAGCTGATCGTGCCGGCACCGGCGTTGCCCGCCTCGCCCGCACCCGCGCCCTCCCCGGCGCCCGCACCGGCCTCGGCACCCGCGCCCGCTTCGGCACCGGCTCCGGCCTCGGCACCCGCGCCGGCTTCGGCGCCCGCAC
>KE354165.1 GCA_000415505.1 Streptomyces afghaniensis 772 | reverse complement strand
GGTCACTGCCCGACCGTGGTTCGTGAGGTGCCCTGGGTTCGCCGGGGCGTGGCCGCGCGTCCTCCGGTTCTCGCAGTTCGTCCGGCACCCGGAGGTACGGATTGGTGGCCGGGTTCGGCGGCCGGTACGGCACTCCCGGCGCGTAGGGCCCGGCCTCCTCCCCGTACGACGACGCCCGCCCGGCGCCGGCCGCGCTCCAGCCCTCCGACCGCCCGGCGCCGGCGTCGTACTCGGCCGGCTCCGTCCCGGCCCCGGGCCCCGCCGCATGCCCGGCACCGGCGTCGTACCCGGTCTGCCCCCTGCTCGCCCCTGGTCCGGCCGCCTCCTCCCCCCGGGCCAAAGCCGTAGCCGACCGCCCCGCGGCCCCGCTCGCCCACGCGAGCAGCGCCCCCACCGCCCCGGCCCCCGCACCCCACACCGCGCCCAGCAGCAGGGACATGCCGAGGTGGCCGTGCAGTTCGATGCCCGCGCCGAACGCGTCGAAGCCGAGCACGGACAGGGAGGCGGTCACGGACACGTCCGTCAGCCAGGCGAGCAGCGGCAGGGCCGGCGCGGTCACGACCCCCAGCCGCAGCGCACACCGCCCCGCGAAACCGAGGGCCCCCGAACCCCGTACGTCCGCCGGACCAGGCACCGGTGTCCGCGCCGCCGCCAACACCCCCGCCAGCAGCATCATCAGCGCCGCCGCCACTCCCAGCAGCCACACCCGCCCGTCCAGCTCGGCCAGCCGCCCCAGCGTCACCGGCTGGTCGGAGCGGACCGCGAGCAGGTCGTCCAGGGGGTCCGGCAGGAGACGGGCCAGTTCACCCGTCGCCCGGCCGTCCCACGGCACGAGCAGGCCGATCGGGACGCCCAGCCACACCCCGTTCGGCGCCCCGAGCAGCGCCGCGCCGGCGATGCGCCGGGGATGGTCGTCACCGGCCGCCGCGTACGCCGCCGCCGCGAGCCCCGCCGCCACCGCCACCAGCAGCACGGTCACCACCGCGGAAACGGCGGGCCGTACGACCCGGTGCACGGCCTCCCAGCCCCGCGGCAGCGGCGTACGCCGCGAGGCCAGCAGGGCGATGACGAGGATCCCGGCCGACCAGCCGAGCCCGCCGAGCAGCGTGGGAGCGGTGTCGACCGTGAACCCGACCGCCGCCCGCGCGTCGACCAGGTCGCCGATCCGGTCCGGCAGCAACCCGCCGATGTCCCCCAACCCGGGAATCTCCAGGCCGTCTCCACCGCCCCCGCCCGTCAGGTCGTCCAGGCCCAGCGCGCCGCCGTCGATCGTGATGACATCGTGCCCCGCCCAGGCCAGCCCGCCCAGCATCGCCACGAACAGCGCGACCACCGCGCCCGCACGCGCGAGGAGTTCGGCCGGCGATATCACAACTCCCGCCGCCCGCAAGGACCGTAGGAAGAAGTACGACAGCAGCACCGCCCCGACCAGACTCACCCCCAGTGGCGTGATCTCGATGGCGGTGTCCGCCTCCGCGCCCGTGAGACCGAACGCCGACACATCACCGGACGGTGTGACCGAACCACCCGCCCCAAGGGCCACCACCGCCGCGGTCATCGGCCCCAACGAGCCCGCCGTGTCCGCCTCCAGCAGCCGCAGACCCAGCGCAGCCGTACCCGCCATTCCGATCAACGCCCAGCTCACGGCGGCCACGGCGGACATCAGCACGTCCCCCCACGGCACGCGCGCGCCGCTCCTCGCCGTCTCCGCATCTGTACCGGCACCCATGGCAGACCCCCCGATCCGCTACGCGGCGGGAACACCGCGCCTGTCCCCCTCGCGTCGAAATACCACTCTCCGGTCCGTTTTCAACCCCGTCAACGGAAACGGCTGATGCGTCCGAACGCGGTCTTCACAAGGCCCGACTTTCGGTCAGGCGGCCGCTACTGAAATAGTTCCCCCCGATGTTCGACATCCCTAGACTCCCCATGTCGGGGGTAACTCGGGGGACAACTCAGTGGGGCATGGAGTGCCGGAACTCGTACTGGAATCAAACGGACGTACCTGGACGCTCGATCCGTCCAGGGCATACACCCTCGGACGTGATCCGCAGGGGGACGTCGTCTTCGACGACGCCAGGGTCTCCTGGCGTCACGCCACGGTCAGCTTCAACGGCCGCACTTGGGTCATCGAGGACCATGGCAGCACCAACGGCACCTTCGTACAGGGGCAGCGGATCCATCAGTTGGAGCTCGGCCCGGGCTCGGCGGTAAACCTCGGCAACGCGACCGACGGCCCGCGCCTGGACTTCTCCGGTGCCGCCGCCTCCGTCGCCACGCCGCAGGCCCAGCCCCAGCAGCAGCCGTACGCCGCACAGGGCGCGAACCCCGGCTGGGCCCAGCAGGCGCCGCACCAGCAGGCACCCCATCAGCAGCCCCAGGCCCCGCAGCAGCAGGCCCAGGCCGGCTGGCAGCAGCCGCAGCAGCACGCGGCGCACATCCCGCAGCAGCAGGGCCCCGGCGGCGTCGCGGGGGCGCCGCCGGTCTACGGCGACCGCAGCCCGACCACGTTCCACCAGTTCTCCCTCGGCCGCGTGATGCGCATCGGCCGTGCCCTGGAGAACGAGCTGGTCGTCTCCGACCTCCAGGTCTCCCGGAACCACGCGGAGTTCCACTCGACGCCCGACGGGCGCATGGAGATCCGCGACCTGGGCTCGCACAACGGCACGTACGTCAACGGCCAGCCGATCCCCAAGGGCGGCACGCAACTGCTCGGCCCGGCCGACGTCGTCGGCGTCGGCCACTCGACGTTCCGGATCGTCGGCGACCGGCTGGAGGAGTTCGTCGACACCGGTGAGGTGTCCTTCTCCGCGCGCCACCTGACCGTCACCGTCGACGGCGGCAAGCAGATCCTCAAGGACGTCTCCTTCGGCGTCCCGGAGAAGTCGCTGATCGCGGTCATCGGCCCGTCCGGGTCCGGCAAGTCCACCCTGCTCAAGGCGCTCACCGGCTACCGCCCGGCCGACCAGGGCGAGGTCCTCTACGACAACCGGAACCTCTACAAGCAGTTCGCCGAGCTGCGCCAGCGCATCGGTCTGGTCCCGCAGGACGACATCCTGCACAAGGAGCTGACCGTCAAGAAGGCCCTCAAGTACGCGGCCAAGCTCCGCTTCCCGGCCGACACCACGGCCGCCGAGCGCGACGCCCGTATCGACGAGGTGCTGCGCGAGCTGAAGCTGGACATCCACAAGGACAAGAAGGTCACGTCCCTGTCCGGCGGCCAGCGCAAGCGCGTCTCCGTGGCCCTGGAGCTGCTCACCAAGCCGTCGCTGATCTTCCTGGACGAGCCGACCTCCGGCCTCGACCCGGGCATGGACCGCGATGTCATGCAGCTGCTGCGCGGCCTGGCCGACGACGGCCGTACGGTCCTCGTCGTCACCCACTCGGTGGCGGAGCTGGCGATCTGCGACAAGCTGCTGGTGATGGCGCCGGGCGGCTCGGTCGCCTACTTCGGCCCGCCCGAGGAGGCGCTGAACTTCTTCGGCTACGACACCTGGGCCGATGTCTTCTCCGCCTTCGAGAACTACCGCGACTACGACTGGGCGGGCCGCTGGAAGGGCTCGCAGCACTACCAGATGTACGCCGCGGACATCGACGCCGTAGCGCCGCAGTCCGTACAGGTTCCGCCGATGCAGGCGATGAAGCCGCCGAAGCCGCAGGGCTGGATGTCCCAGTTCGTCACGCTCGTCCGGCGGTACGTCTCGGTGATCGCGTCTGACAAGGGCTTCCTGGCCCTGATGGTGATCCTGCCGGCCGTGCTCGGCGCGGTGAGCCTGCTCATCGACGCGGACAAGGGCCTGCTGCCCAACCCGGCCAACCCGCAGACCGGCCGGATCATCCCGAACGGCACGGCCACCACGGTCCTGCTGATCCTCGCGGTCGGCGCCTGCTTCGCGGGCGCGGCGAACTCGGTCCGCGAGCTGATCAAGGAACGGGTCATCTACGAGCGGGAGCGCGCGACCGGCCTGTCGCGTTCGGCGTACCTGATGTCGAAGGTGTTCGTGCTCGGCATGATCACCGTCCTGCAGGGCCTGCTGGTCGGCGTCATCGGCTTCTCCAGCCGGGAGATCCCCGAGGAGGGCCTGGTCTTCGGCAGCGCCACGCTGCTGGAGCTGTCCGTGCCGATCATGGCCCTGGGCTTCACCTCGATGATGTTCGGCCTGATCATCTCCTCGCTGGTCAAGACCGCCGAGAAGACCATGCCACTGCTGGTGATGTTCGCCATCATCCAGGTCGTCTTCACGGGCTGCCTGTTCACCCTGCACGGCTCGATCGGCGTCAACCAGTTCTCGTTCCTGATGCCGTCGCGCTGGGCGGTCGCCGCCTCCGGTGCCACGCTGGACTTCAACAAGATCAGCCCGCCCGAGACGGCCGGCGACACCGACCCGCTGTGGGAGCACACGGTCGGGGCCTGGGCCATGGACATGGGCGCGCTCCTCGTCCTCGGCGTGATCTGCGGCTTCTTCGTGGCCCGCTTCCTGCGCCGCCACGAGCCCGAGGTCATGCGCAAGTAGTCCCCGCTCCACCGCGCCCGAAGGGCGGCACCCCGTCAGGAGGGTGCCGCCCTTCGGCGTTCAGTTCAGCGAAGCAGAGGTCCGCGCCAGCCTCAGTACGCGCTGTTGACGTTGTCCATCGAGCCGTACTTGTCGGCCGCGTAGTTGCAGGCGGCGGTGATGTTGGCTACCGGGTCGTAGATGTCCCAGGAAGTGCCGGGGACGTGCCAGTGCTTGAAGGTCGGCGGGATGACCTGGAGCAGGCCCTTCGACGGGATGCCGTTGATGGCGTTGATGTCCCAGTTGTTGATCGCCTTCGGGTTACCCGAGGACTCTCGGATGATGTTGCGCTTGATGCCGTCGTAGGAGCCGGGAATCCCGTGCTTCTTCATGACGTCGAGCGACTCGCGGATCCAGCCGTCGAGGTTGTTCGGGTAGCTCTTGGCGGCCTTCTTGACCTGGGCGCGCTTGGCGTCCCGGCTCGCGGCCTCCTTGGCCTTGCGCGCGGCCTCGGCCTTCTTCTTCGCGGCCTCGGCGGCGGCCTTCTTCTTGGCGGCGGCCGCGGCGTCGGCCTTCTTCTTCGCCGCGATCTGCTCCGCCTTCAGGCTGGCACCGGCCATCTGGTCGGTGACGCTCGCCTTGACGTCCTTGATCTGCTCGGTGCTGAACGCCACCGCAGCCGGCTGAGCGGCCTCGGTCGTGGTCTTGGTCGACGCGCCGCTCGGCACCGCGGAGAAGCCGATGGCGGCGGCGCCGAGGGTGGCGACACCCGCCATGGCGATCTTGTGGTGACGGGTCAGGCTACGACTCTGAACACGGCTGAAGATGTTCTTGGGCATGCTGCTGTGGACCTCTTCGAATAGCGCGGGAGTCGCTCGGCGTCCGGCGTTGGACTCGGTGTGTTTCCGACACGAACGCCGCGGAGGTGAACCCACGGCGCTGAGCGACGCCAGCAATTCTTAGCGGCCGCAAAATGGCGTGGCAAAGGTGTGACGTACGATGCCCAATAGTGGATCAGGGAGGGGCAAATCGGGGCAGACTGGACCGTCTGCGCCGCTCAATAGGTGGGGCTTTGTCTCCTATGCACTTTCGTACGTGACGTGGGTCCTATGCGCGGGCTCACACCAGGCGAGGGGCGGTCTCACCGCTGGTTGCACAAGCGATGCTCTCTGTGAGGGTTCGCCACGGCCCGGGCAGCTCCTGCTACGGCAGGACGAGGTGCACGTCCCCGAACTCGTGCCACAGGTAGCGGCCCCGCACCGCCGCCTCGTACCCGCGTCGGATCGCCTCCCGCCCCGCGACTGCCTCCAGCATCAGCAGATGCGAGGCCTCCGGCTCGTGCAGCCCGGTCAGCAGCCCGTCCACCACAAGCACCCCGCGTTCGGGAGTCACCACGAGATCGGTCCACCCCGACCGCGGCCGTACCACCCCGTCGGCCCCCGCCGCCGACTCCACGGCCCGCACGGCCGTCGTCCCGACCGCCACGATCCGGCCTCCACCGGCTCGCACGGCGTTGATCAGCCGCGCGGAGGTCTCGGACACGGCGAAGCGCTCCGGGTACGGCGGCTCGTGCGCCTCCGCCGATGCCACCCCCGTATGCAGCGTGACCGGCGCGAACTGCACGCCCCGGCTCACCAGCTCAGCCACCAGCCGCCCCGTGAAGGGCCGCGCCGCACTCGGCATCTCCGCACTGCCCGCCCCGTCCTCCGACGGCAGCGCGAACACCGTCTGGTAGACGGACAACGGCTGGTCGCGCTCCGTGTACGAGTAGCGAATGGGCCGCCCGTGCTCCCGCAGCAGCCCCGGCACCCCCGGCCCGGCGACCCGCGCCCACCACAGCCGTCGGCTCCGCCCGCTCAGCGGCTCCTCCAGAACCAGCCACCCACCTCCCGGCAGGCACACCCCCGTACCCGCGGGCCCACCCGCACGCGCGCGCGTGGTGCCCCGCCCGTCGGGCTCCCGCAGTTCCACCGCCCAGCGGCCGTCGTCCCCCCGCGTGGAGAAATGCACCACCACGCGCGCGTGCCCGATCCACCCGTCCACGGCCGCCGCCAGCGTGGCCGACGTGTTGACCACGAGCAGATCCCCGGCCCGCAACAGCCGCGGCAGCTCCGGGAACGTGTGATGCGCCACCTCAACGCCCCGGGACACCAGCATCCGCACGGCGTCCCGGTCCAGCCCGGGCTCCCGCTGCTCGACCGGCACCCGGGCCGACAGCTCCTCCGGTATGCGCACGGCCAGTGTCATCGGACCCCGGCCACCAGATCCGGAGCCCCGTACCGCCCACTCGCGGGCCGCTCCTCCAGCAGCCGCAGGAACCCCGGCACCACAACCGCCGGCTCCGGCCGCGGATCATGATCGTCCGGTACGGCCGCCGCGTACAGGTCCGTGTCCATGTCACCGGGATCCACCGCCCAGACCCGCAGCCCCGGCTCCTCCACGGCGAGCACCGCCATCAGCTGGTCCAGGGCCGCCTTGGACGCCCCGTAGCCGCCCCAGGTCTCGTACGCCTCGGCGGCCGCGTCCGACGTGACCGCCACGACGGCGCCGGCCCGCGAGGCCCGCAGCAGCGGCAGCGCCTCCTGGACCAGGCCGAGACCCGCCACCACGTTCACCTCCAGCGCCCGCCGCAGCCCCACCAGGGGCAGCTCCTCCAGCCGCACCAGAGGCTCGGCGCCCAGCGCGCTCGCGTTGTGCACCAGCAGGTCGACGCCGCCGAGCCGCCACGCCGCCGCCACCAGCGCCGCACGGTGCGCGGCGTCCGTGACGTCCCCGGGCAGGGCGGTCACGCGCGTGCCGTGCGTCGAGACGGCCCCGGCCGCGTCCGTCAGGGCCTCGGTGCCCCTGGCGTCGAGCACCAGATCCCAGCCCCGCCCGGCCAGGGCCTCCGCGAGCGCCCGGCCCAGACCCTTCGAGGCCCCGGTGATGATCGCAACCGGCATGATCCGCTCCCTCGCTGTGATCGTGTGCCCTCAACCTAGGAACGGAGACACCCGGACCGCCTCGGACGCGAGCCCCACCCCACCGGGTCCCTTCGCCCTACGCCACCGGCCCGGCGCCCCCGGTCCTACGCCGCGCCGCCCGGCCGCATCGGCCCCGCGACCTAGGCCCACCGGACCGGGCGCCCGCCCCCACCGGTCCGATCCGCGATGTCACAGCCCGCCGGTACCGTGAGGACATGAGTCACGGTCCCCGGTCCGGCCTCACCGCGGTGAGCTCCGCGTTGCTGGCCATGAGCAGGCACCTCGAGGTGCGCGACGTCCTCAAGACGATCGTCGCCTCGGCCCGCGAACTGCTCGACGCGCAGTACGCCGCGCTCGGCGTCCCGGACGACCACGGCGGCTTCGCCCAGTTCGTGGTGGACGGCGTCAGCGAGGAACAGTGGAAGGCCATCGGCCCGCTCCCGCGCCAGCACGGCATCCTCGCCGCGATGCTCCACGAGGCCAGGGCCGAGCGCCTCGCCGACGTCCGCAAGGACCCCCGCTTCGAGGGCTGGCCGAGCGCCCACCCCGACCTGGTCGACTTCCTGGGCCTGCCCATCCGCGACGGCGACGAGGTCATCGGCGCGCTGTTCCTGGCCAACAAGAACTGTCCGAAGCCCGAAGGCAGCTGCGGCTTCACACAGGACGACGAGGAACTGCTCGGCATCCTCGCCCAGCACGCGGCGATAGCCCTCACCAACGCCCGGCTCTACGAACGCAGCCGCGAACTCACCATCGCCGAGGAACGCTCCCGCCTCGCCCACGAACTGCACGACGCGGTCAGCCAGAAGCTCTTCTCCCTCCGCCTGACCGCCCAGGCAGCGGCCCGCCTCGTGGACCGGGACCCCTCCCGCGCCAAGGGCGAACTCCAGCAGGTGGCGGCCCTCGCCGCCGAGGCCGCCGACGAACTGCGCGCCGCCGTCGTCGAGTTGCGCCCCGCCGCCCTCGACGAGGACGGTCTCGTGGCCACCCTCCGGACGCAGATCCAGGTGCTCGACCGCGCCCACTCCGCCCGCGTCACCTTCGCCGGCCGCGGTGTGAAGGCCCTGCCCGCCTCCCAGGAGGAGGCCGTCCTGCGCGTCGCCCAGGAGGCCCTGCACAACGCCCTGCGCCACTCCGGCGCCGACCACGTGGACGTCACCCTGGACCGCCGCGGCAGCGGAGCCGTCCTGCGCGTCACGGACGACGGCAGCGGCTTCGACCCGCAGGCGGTCCGCCGCGCAGGACGCCATCTGGGCCTGGTCTCGATGCGGGACCGGGCGAGCGGGGCCGGCGGCACGCTGACCGTGGAATCGGCGCCCGGCAAGGGCACCACGATCGAGATGGAGGTCCCCGGTGGCTGACGCAATCAAGGTGCTGCTCGTCGACGACCACCAGGTCGTCCGCCGGGGCCTGCGCACGTTCCTCGAGGTGCAGGACGACATCGAGGTCGTCGGCGAGGCGGCGGACGGCGCCGAGGGGGTCGACCGCGCGGAGGAGCTGCGGCCCGATGTCATCCTCATGGACGTCAAGATGCCGGGCATGGACGGCGTCGACGCCCTGCGCAGACTCCGCGAACTGGACAACCCCGCGCGCGTGCTGATCGTCACCAGCTTCACCGAGCAGCGCACGGTGGTCCCGGCCCTGCGCGCGGGCGCCGCCGGCTACGTCTACAAGGACGTCGACCCCGACGCCCTCGCCGGAGCCATCCGCTCCGTCCACGCCGGGCACATCCTCCTCCAGCCGGAGGTCGCCGACGCCCTGCTGTCCCAGGAGGAGGCCAACTCGGGCCCGGGACGTGCCGGTTCGCTCACGGACCGGGAGCGCGAGGTGCTCGGCCTGATAGCGGACGGCCGCTCCAACCGGGAGATCGCCCGCGCGCTCGTCCTCTCCGAGAAGACCGTCAAGACCCACGTCTCGAACATCCTGATGAAACTCGACCTGTCCGACCGGACCCAGGCCGCCCTGTGGGCCGTTCGCCATGGCGTGACCGGCTGACACGCTCATCCCACGGCAACACGGAGGGTTCCATTCCAGACCGAGATTCATACTGTCGTGGGAACGTCCCTCACATGGCGCAACCTCGGTGGAGCTCCGCCGTTCTCCAGTGCGTGCTGCGGCGCCTGCCGCGGCAATCGCAAGGAGGGCTCAGAAGTGAAGAACCTGAAGAAGGCCGCTGCCGTGACGATGGTGACCGGTGGCCTGCTGGCCGCGGGCGCGGGCATCGCCTCCGCCACCAGCGCGCACGCCGACGGCCAGGCCGTGGGCTCCCCGGGCGTCGGCTCGGGCAACGTCGTCCAGGCCCCGGTGCACGTCCCGGTCAACGTCTCCGGCAACAGCGTGAACGTCGTGGGCGCGCTGAACCCGGCCTTCGGCAACCTCGCCGTCAACCACTGACGCCCCACCTCCGTCTCCGAGCCGGAGGTGCCACCGGCCTCCCAGGTCTGCCTGGGAGGCCGTCCGCTTGGCCTGCGGCAGTCGTGCCGACCTGGCTGCGGGCAGTCGTGCCGCTGGAGCGGCACGGGTGGGCGCAGCGGCACCCCGCAACGCCGGGCTGCACACCCACCCGCCCTCAGCAGCAACACCGAGCAGCTTCACCAACGACAGTCACCGCACCCCCCGCTCCCGCTCCTCCACAACGGAGTTGTACGCCGCGACCTGCGCCCGCCGAGCCGTCCGCTCCACCGGCCGCAACGCCTCCCGCCGCGCAGACATCTCGGACGAACTCACCGCACCGCCGTGCCCACTCTCCGTCGCCACAACGATGAGCGTCCCCACCCGCTGCGCCAACTCCAGCACCCGCACCGCCCGCGACGGATACCCCGGCGCCAGCACCTCCCGCCCCCGCTCGGCCCGAGCCCGATACGCGTCGACCGCCGCCTCCGCCACCGGCCCCGACCCGGCCACATCCAGCCGCGTCAGTACCTCGGTCGCCTCCCGGAGAGCCTCAGCGAGCTCCCGCTCGGCCTCACCCAGCGACGGCACATCCGCAGGCGGCGCCTCCCGCACGGGCAGCACGTGCCACACCACTTCGACCTGGACACCCTCGGGCCCGGCGTCGTACACGTCCGGCACCAACCCCAAGGCGGCCCCGTAACAGACCACCGCCTCCTCGGCCTCCAGCGCCCGCGCGTTGAACTCCGGCGGCCCGCTCAGCCCCAGCGGATGCCCCGGCGCGGGCAGTGCCACCCGCAGCCCGGTCACCCCGAGCCTGCGCAGCCGCCCCAGCGCGAGCGTCAGCCCGACCTGGCCAGATTCTCCCGGCAGCCCCTCCACCCGATGCACCGCGTCCTCGCCGACGATGGCGAGCACGGCGTCATCCGGTGAGACAAGTCCGGCCAAAAGTGCATTTCCCCATGCAGCGAGACGTCCAGCGCGTGGTTCCGTGAGCATGTCCCCACCCTAGGACCCTCCAAGGACCGGACCGAGGGAATGTCCGGGCCGACCGGTGGCGTAGATTTCATGGAGGGCTGCGCCCACCGGCGCGGCGGACCGAGCCACAGGCTTACGCGACAGCCGAGACCGGCCACACTGCAAGGGGAGACAACGCGCTCATGAGCGATGTTCTGGAGCTTCAGGACGTATCCGTGGTCCGCGAGGGCCGGGCTCTGGTGGACCAGGTCTCCTGGTCGGTCAAGGAGGGCGAGCGCTGGGTCATCCTGGGCCCGAACGGCGCCGGCAAGACCACCCTCCTCAACCTCGCTTCCACCTACCTCTTCCCCAGCTCGGGCACCGCCGCCATCCTCGGCGAGACCCTCGGCAGGCCCGGCACCGACGTCTTCGAGCTGCGCCCGCGCATCGGCATGGCCGGCATCGCCATGGCCGACAAGCTTCCCAAGCGCCAGACGGTCCTGGAGACGGTGCTGACCGCCGCGTACGGCATGACCGCCACCTGGCACGAGGACTACGAGGAGATCGACGAACAGCGCGCCCGCGCCTTCCTCGACCGCCTCGGCATGAGCGAGTACCTGGAGCGCAAGTTCGGCACGCTCTCGGAGGGCGAGCGCAAGCGCACCCTCATCGCCCGTGCCCTGATGACCGACCCCGAGCTGCTGCTCCTCGACGAGCCCGCCGCCGGCCTCGACCTCGGCGGCCGCGAGGACCTCGTCCGCCGCCTCGGCCGCCTCGCCCGCGACCCGATCGCCCCCTCGATGCTCATGGTCACCCACCACGTCGAGGAGATCCCCCCGGGCTTCACGCACGTCCTCATGATCCGCCAGGGCAAGGTCCTCGCCGCCGGTCCGATGGAGCTCGAGCTCACCTCCCGCAACCTCTCCCTCTGCTTCGGCCTCCCGCTCGTCGTCGAACAGGCGGGCGAGCGCTGGACGGCCCAGGGCCTCCCGCTGTCCTGACCGTGCCCCTCGCCCTGCAAATCCCAAAGTAAGAACGGCATTTCACACGCTGGGCGCCCTGTCGGTGACAGGGCCGTCGGACCTACCATGACCATGTGGAAATCGACGCATGGCTGTGGTGGCTGATCGGCGCGACAGCGCTCGGCATCGCGCTCGTGGTCACCGCGATGCCGGAACTCGGCATGCTCGCGGTGGGCGCCATCGGCGCCGCGGTGGTCAACGGCCTCTTCGGCGGCGGAGCCGTCGCCCAGGTCGTCGTCTTCGCCGTCATCTCGACCGCGGGCATCGCCGTCGTACGGCCCATCGCGAACCGGCATCGCGCCCAGCGGCCCCAACTCGCCACCGGTGTGGACGCGTTGAAAGGCAGACAAGCCGTCGTCCTGGAACGCGTCGACGCCTCCGGCGGCCGGATCAAGCTGGCCGGAGAGGTCTGGTCGGCCCGCGCCCTCGACACCGACCGCGCCTACGAAGTAGGCCAGGAAGTGGACGTCGTGGACATCGAGGGAGCCACTGCGATCGTCATGTGACCTCGCAGGACGTAACTGGAGTGAACTCCTCGCCAGCTACGTGACGGTCTGACAGACTCGACCAGCAAGATCTTCGACAACCATGAGATCTGCCGAAGTCGCCGAGGCGGAGAAGGGTACGGGGAACGACGATGGAACCGGTCATCATCGTCCTGATCATTCTGGTGGTGTTGGTCTTCATCGCCCTGATCAAGACGATCCAAGTCATCCCACAGGCCAGCGCGGCCATCGTCGAGCGCTTCGGCCGCTACACGCGGACGCTGAACGCCGGCCTCAACATCGTCGTCCCGTTCATCGACACCATCCGCAACCGCATCGACCTGCGTGAACAGGTCGTGCCCTTCCCGCCGCAGCCGGTGATCACCCAGGACAACCTGGTGGTCAACATCGACACGGTCATCTACTACCAGGTGACCGACGCCCGCGCCGCGACGTACGAAGTCGCCAGCTACATCCAGGCGATCGAGCAGCTCACCGTCACCACGCTCCGCAACATCATCGGTGGCATGGACCTGGAGCGGACCCTGACCTCCCGCGAGGAGATCAACGCGGCCCTGCGCGGCGTCCTCGACGAGGCCACCGGCAAGTGGGGCATCCGCGTCAACCGCGTCGAACTCAAGGCGATCGAGCCGCCCACCTCCATCCAGGACTCGATGGAGAAGCAGATGCGCGCCGACCGAGACAAGCGCGCCGCGATCCTCCAGGCCGAAGGTGTCCGGCAGTCCGAGATCCTGCGCGCCGAAGGTGAGAAGCAGTCCCAGATCCTGCGCGCCGAAGGTGAGGCCAAGGCAGCCGCCCTGCGCGCCGAGGGCGAGGCCCAGGCCGTCCGTACGGTCTTCGAAGCCATCCACGCCGGCGACCCTGACCAGAAGCTGCTCTCCTACCAGTACCTCCAGATGCTCCCGAAGATCGCCGAAGGCGACGCCAACAAGCTCTGGATCGTCCCCAGCGAAATCGGCGACGCCCTCAAGGGCCTCTCCGGCGCCATGGGCAACTTCGGCGGCCTCGGCGGAGGTTCCGGCGGCAACGGAGGCGCGTCCGGAGGCCACGTCCCCGCCCAGGAACGCCGCGAGAAGCCGTCCATCGACTGACCGGCACGCATACGACCGGGGGCCCGCTTCCCAGGAAACGGGCCCCCGGTCGTATGGGAGCGCTAGGCAGCCGACTGGGCCAGCCACTCCGGCAGCGCGTCGAAGTCGTCCTGCCCCAGCGCCAGCAGCATCGCGTCAGCCGGAGTCGGCTCGAACGGCTGCCGCAGCAGCGGCATCCCCGCCTCCTCCGGAGTCCGGTTCGCCTTGCGGTGGTTGTCCTGCGCGCACGAGGCCACCGTGTTCAGCCAGGTGTCCTGACCGCCCTGCGACCGCGGCACCACATGGTCGACGGTCGTCGCCCGCCTCCCGCAGTACGCGCACCGGTGCCGGTCCCGGACCAGCACACCCCGCCTCGACCACGGCGCTCGTCTTCGGAAGGGCACCCGTACGTACTGGCAGAGCCGGATCACCCGGGGCGCCGGTATGTCGACCGCGGCTCCGCGCATCCGCAGCTCGGGGTGGGCCTGCTCGACGACGGCCTTGTCCTGAAGCACCAGAACGACGGCTCGGTTCAGCGTCACCGTCGACAGCGGCTCGAAGCTCGCGTTGAGTACCAGCGTGTCCCGCATACCAGCCCACCTCCCGTGTGCACCGGCCCACCCCCTGGCGGGCTGGGATCAACTCTGGCCGGGCACGCCGAGATGGACAACGCAATATCTGCTGCTCCCACAGGGGGTGACCCCCGCGGCCCCCGGCAACAAAAATGCCCGCTCCTGATCAATTCCAAGACCAGGAGCGGGCAAACGTTCCGTGAACGCCGGGATCGCAGGGCGGCTCGTCAGCCCTCGGCGGGCACCTCGTACTCACCGATCAACTGAGCCCGCCCGATCGTGTGGAACCGCAGGTTGAAGCCCACGACGGCAGGCGAAGCCTCCGCGTCCGGACCGAGCTTCTCCTGATCCACGGCGTACACCGTGAACACGTACCGGTGCGGCCCGTCCCCGGGCGGCGGCGCGGCACCGCCGAACTCCTTGCTGCCGTAGTCGTTACGAGCGTGGATCGCACCCTCGGGCAGCCCCTCGAACTTCCCGCTGCCCGCACCCGCCGGCAGCTCGGTCACCGACGCCGGGATGTCGAACAGCACCCAGTGCCAGAACCCGCTGCCCGTCGGGGCATCGGGGTCGTAGCAGGTCACGGCGAAGCTCTTGGTCTCAGGCGGGAAGCCCTCCCACCGCAGCTGCGGCGAGGTGTTGCCGGCCGCGTGGACCTGAGCGTCCTTGAGCGTCGCACCCTCCTGGACGTCCTCGCTCGTCACCGTGAACGACGGCACGGGCGGATGGAAGTCGTGGGGGAGCGGCCGCCGCTTGAGCTCGGTCACCTCGGTACCTCCTGATCGGTTCTTGCAGTTGACCCCGAGCCTAGGGCCTCTCCTAGAACCAGTTGCGCTTGCTGCCCACCTCGGAGAGCCACTGGTTGAGGTACGCCGTCCAGTCGGTCCCCTGGTAGTCGTTGAGACCCACCTGGAAGGACCGGAAGGTGTCGCTGCCCTCGCTGAACAGACCCGGCTTCTTGTCCATCTCGAGCACCACGTCCATGGCGTTCGCGTCGGCCACGAAGCTCAGCTCGACCTGGTTCAGCCCCCGGTACTGCTGCGGCGGGTAGAACTCGATCTCCTGGTAGAACGGCAGCTTCTGCCGCGTACCCCGAATGACCCCGCGCTCCATGTCCGCGTTCTTGAAGCGGAAGCCCAGCTGGATGAAGGCGTCCAGGATCGCCTTCTGCGCCGGCAGCGGGTGCACCTTGATCGGGTCAAGGTCACCGGAGTCCACCGCCCGCGCGATCTCCAGCTCCGTGGAGACCCCGATGTGCATCGAGCGCAGCTCCTGCCCGTCGATCGTCGTGATCGGCGTCTCCCACGGGATCTCCAGCCCGAACTGCACCGCGTGCACCGCGTTCGCCTGAAGCTCGAACGCCCCGCCCAGCCGGGACTTCGTGAACTCGATGTCCTGCTTGTACTCCTGGTCGCCGCTCTCCACCTCGACCTTGGCCTGGAGCCCGACCGAGAGCCCCTCGATCTGCTGGTTCACGGACCCGCCCTGGATCCGCACCTCACCCTGGACGACACCGCCCGGGACGACGTTGACCTCGTGCAGCACCGTCTCGACCGAAGCCCCGCCGGCCCCCAGGCTCGCGAGCAGCTTCTTGAACGCCATGTCTCTCCCTCTCGCCCACTACGGGTGAATCCCTGATCAGTACAAACGCGATCCGGCCTTGGCCGGTTCCACGCCCTCACCCTGGCAAGGCCGGCGCCCTGAGGCCACCCCGCCGCACCACCCGTCTCCAGTACCCTCGGACGGCATGATCGCGACCCCCGACCGTACGCCCCTGCCCAGGGAGTTCTTCGACCGGCCCGTCCTCGATGTCGCCCCCGACCTCCTCGGCCGCATCCTGGTACGCACCACCCCGGACGGTCCGATCGCCCTCCGCCTCACAGAGGTAGAGGCCTACGACGGTGCCGACGACCCCGGCTCCCACGCCTATCGCGGCCGCACGGCCCGCAACGGCGTGATGTTCGGTCCCCCCGGGCATGTCTACGTCTACTTCACCTACGGCATGTGGTTCTGCATGAACCTGGTGTGCGGCCCCGAGGGCAAGGCGAGCGCGGTCCTGCTCCGCGCCGGCGAGATCATCGAGGGCGCCGAACTGGCCCGCACCCGTCGACTCTCGGCCCGCAACGACAAGGAACTGGCCAAAGGCCCGGCCCGTCTGGCCACGGCGCTGGACGTGGACCGCTCCCTGGACGGCACGGACGCCTGCACCTCCGGTGCCACACCCCTGAAGGTCCTCGCGGGCACGCCCGTACCCCGTGACCAGGTACGCAACGGGCCACGCACCGGAGTCGCGGGCGACGGGGGCAACGGCGACATCCACCCCTGGCGCTTCTGGATCGCCAACGATCCGACGGTGAGCCCCTATCGGGCCCATGTCCCGAGGCGCCGCCGAAGTTGACGCGTCCCCGCAAGATGCGTAATGTAGCCCGAGCCGCTTGACCCGGGTACGGCATTCGCCAGCAGCCGGAAGCGGCCAACCCACTACCTAGCGACTCCCCTCAGCAGGGGCGAATTCGGCGTGCCCGCATGCCTGAATTCGGCGCCGACTGACTCGATTATGAGTTGGACGGCGAATCGGTTAACGTAGTGAATGTCGAAAGGCCGATGAGCGAAAGCCAAGGCCGCCCGGCAAATCCCGCCGACAGGGAATCGGGTCGAGAAAATGATCTGATAGAGTCGGAAACGCAAGACCGAAGGGAAGCGCCCGGAGGAAAGCCCGAGAGGGTGAGTACAAAGGAAGCGACCGTTCCTTGAGAACTCAACAGCGTGCCAAAAGTCAACGCCAGATATGTTGATACCCCGTCTCCAGCATCTGCTGGGGCGAGGTTCCTTTGAAAAAACACAGCGAGGACGCTGTGAACGGCCGGGCTTATTCCGCCTGGCTGTTCCGCTCTCGTGGTGTCGACCGGATTACCGGTAAACATTCACGGAGAGTTTGATCCTGGCTCAGGACGAACGCTGGCGGCGTGCTTAACACATGCAAGTCGAACGATGAACCACTTCGGTGGGGATTAGTGGCGAACGGGTGAGTAACACGTGGGCAATCTGCCCTGCACTCTGGGACAAGCCCTGGAAACGGGGTCTAATACCGGATACAACCACTAGGGGCATCTCTTGGTGGTGGAAAGCTCCGGCGGTGCAGGATGAGCCCGCGGCCTATCAGCTTGTTGGTGAGGTAATGGCTCACCAAGGCGACGACGGGTAGCCGGCCTGAGAGGGCGACCGGCCACACTGGGACTGAGACACGGCCCAGACTCCTACGGGAGGCAGCAGTGGGGAATATTGCACAATGGGCGAAAGCCTGATGCAGCGACGCCGCGTGAGGGATGACGGCCTTCGGGTTGTAAACCTCTTTCAGCAGGGAAGAAGTGAAAGTGACGGTACCTGCAGAAGAAGCGCCGGCTAACTACGTGCCAGCAGCCGCGGTAATACGTAGGGCGCGAGCGTTGTCCGGAATTATTGGGCGTAAAGAGCTCGTAGGCGGCTTGTCACGTCGGTTGTGAAAGCCCGGGGCTTAACCCCGGGTCTGCAGTCGATACGGGCAGGCTAGAGTTCGGTAGGGGAGATCGGAATTCCTGGTGTAGCGGTGAAATGCGCAGATATCAGGAGGAACACCGGTGGCGAAGGCGGATCTCTGGGCCGATACTGACGCTGAGGAGCGAAAGCGTGGGGAGCGAACAGGATTAGATACCCTGGTAGTCCACGCCGTAAACGGTGGGCACTAGGTGTGGGCAACATTCCACGTTGTCCGTGCCGCAGCTAACGCATTAAGTGCCCCGCCTGGGGAGTACGGCCGCAAGGCTAAAACTCAAAGGAATTGACGGGGGCCCGCACAAGCGGCGGAGCATGTGGCTTAATTCGACGCAACGCGAAGAACCTTACCAAGGCTTGACATACACCGGAAAACCCTGGAGACAGGGTCCCCCTTGTGGTCGGTGTACAGGTGGTGCATGGCTGTCGTCAGCTCGTGTCGTGAGATGTTGGGTTAAGTCCCGCAACGAGCGCAACCCTTGTCCCGTGTTGCCAGCAGGCCCTTGTGGTGCTGGGGACGTCACGGGAGACCGCCGGGGTCGAACTCGGAGGAAGGTGGGGACGACGTCAAGTCATCATGCCCCTTATGTCTTGGGCTGCACACGTGCTACAATGGCCGGTACAATGAGCTGCGATACCGCGAGGTGGAGCGAATCTCAAAAAGCCGGTCTCAGTTCGGATTGGGGTCTGCAACTCGACCCCATGAAGTCGGAGTCGCTAGTAATCGCAGATCAGCATTGCTGCGGTGAACTACGTTCCGGGCCTTGTACACACCGCCCGTCACGTCACGAAAGTCGGTAACACCCGAAGCCGGTGGCCGAACCCCCTTCGTGGGGAGGGAGCTGTCGAAGGTGGGACTGGCGATTGGGACGAAGTCGTAACAAGGTAGCCGTACCGGAAGGTGCGGCTGGATCACCTCCTTTCTAAGGAGCACTTCTAAGCCGGTCCTTCGGGGCTGGTTCAGAGGCCAGTACATCAGCGAATGTCTGATGCTGGTTGCTCATGGGTGGAACGTTGACTATTCGGCGCACTTGATCGTCTTCTCCTTCCAGTACTGCTCGCAAGAGCGTGGAACGTTGAGGGAAGCGGGGAGTGTGTCGGGCACGCTGTTGGGTGTCTGAGGGAATGAACTTTCCTCAGTGCCGGCCCCAGTGAACTCGGACCGAAGGTTCGGGGTGATGGGTGGCTGGTCGTTGTTTGAGAACTGCACAGTGGACGCGAGCATCTGTGGCCAAGTTTTTAAGGGCGCACGGTGGATGCCTTGGCACCAGGAACCGATGAAGGACGTGGGAGGCCACGATAGTCCCCGGGAGTCGTCAACCAGGCTTTGATCCGGGGGTTTCCGATGGGAAACCCGGCAGTCGTCATGGGCTGTCACCGCTGCTGAACACATAGGCAGTGTGGAGGGAACGCGGGGAAGTGAAACATCTCAGTACCCGCAGGAAGAGAAAACAACCGTGATTCCGGGAGTAGTGGCGAGCGAAACCGGATGAGGCCAAACCGTATGCGTGTGAGACCCGGCAGGGGTTGCGTATACGGGGTTGTGGGATCTCTCTTTCACGGTCTGCCGGCCGTGAGACGAGTCAGAAACCGTTGATGTAGGCGAAGGACATGCGAAAGGTCCGGCGTAGAGGGTAAGACCCCCGTAGTCGAAACGTCAGCGGCTCGTTTGAGAGACACCCAACGTAGCACGGGCCCGAGAATCCCGTGTGAATCTGCGGGACACCCGCTAGGCCTAAATATTCCCTGGTGACCGATAGCGGATAGTACCGTGAGGGAATGGTGAAAAGTACCGCGGGAGCGGAGTGAAATAGTACCTGAAACCGTGTGCCTACAAGCCGTGGGAGCGTCGGATGGAAGCTTGCTTCCATCTCGTGACTGCGTGCCTTTTGAAGAATGAGCCGCGAGTTTGCGGTGTGTTGCGAGGTTAACCCGGGTGGGGAAGCCGTAGCGAAAGCGAGTCCGAATAGGGCGTTTCAGTAGCACGCTCAAGACCCGAAGCGGAGTGATCTAGCCATGGGCAGGTTGAGGCGGAGGTAAGACTTCGTGGAGGACCGAACCCACCAGGGTTGAGAACCTGGGGGATGACCTGTGGTTAGGGGTGAAAGGCCAATCAAACTCCGTGATAGCTGGTTCTCCCCGAAATGCATTTAGGTGCAGCGTCGTGTGTTTCTTGCCGGAGGTAGAGCACTGGATAGGCGATGGGCCCTACCGGGTTACTGACCTTAGCCAAACTCCGAATGCCGGTAAGTGAGAGCGCGGCAGTGAGACTGTGGGGGATAAGCTCCATGGTCGAGAGGGAAACAGCCCAGAGCATCGACTAAGGCCCCTAAGCGTACGCTAAGTGGGAAAGGATGTGGAGTCGCACAGACAACCAGGAGGTTGGCTTAGAAGCAGCCACCCTTGAAAGAGTGCGTAATAGCTCACTGGTCTAGTGATTCCGCGCCGACAATGTAGCGGGGCGTCAAGCGTACCGCCGAAGTCGTGTCATTGCAGCAATACGGCCAACGCCGGCTGTGATGGGTAGGGGTGCGTCGTGTGCCGGGTGAAGCAGCACCGGAAGGTAGTTGTGGACGGTTCACGAGTGAGAATGCAGGCATGAGTAGCGATTCACACGTGAGAAACGTGTGCGCCGATTGACTAAGGGTTCCTGGGTCAAGCTGATCTGCCCAGGGTAAGTCGGGACCTAAGGCGAGGCCGACAGGCGTAGTCGATGGATAACCGGTTGATATTCCGGTACCCGCTGTGAAGCGTCAAACATCGAATCCAGTGATGCTAAGCCCGTGAAGCCGTTCCGGACCCTTCGGGGAAAGGAAGTGGTGGAGCCGGTGACC
>KE354164.1 GCA_000415505.1 Streptomyces afghaniensis 772 | reverse complement strand
CGAATCCGACGGATGCCCGTCCTACGCTGCCCAGCGAAGAATGATCATTCAGTACCGTCCACCTACCCAGACCCGCCTGGACGGACGAGCAGCAGCACTGTGGGAGACCGCTTGGCGGGCCTGGCGAGACCTCGCCGGCGACGTCCAGGCCGCGGTTACGGATTGCGCGAAGGAGCAGGGAACTGCGCGCCACGAGGTCGAGGCGGATGTGAAGAAGGTCCCCGCCCGCCACCCGGGCCTCCTGGCCGGTGGCTGACCTACGAGCCCTCCGGCCAGCTCGCGAGCACCTGCTCGCCGTCGTCGGCGCACTCGGTCAGAGCGATCCGGGCGCCGTCGATGCTGCCCCTTGGGCGGTCGCGGTGATCGTGACGAACGGGCGGGTGACCGCGTCGGCCGTGGACTTCGTCAGGCAGCAGCGGCTGCATGTGGTGCGCCAGACGCCGGCTGTTTGGGCGTCGGGCTCCCGGCCGTTGTGGGAGCTGCTGCGGGCCGTCCCGCCCCCTGGACGGCCAACGTCTTTGAGCTGGACTGCGCTGCGAGTCGGCTCCTGCGCCGTGTGCCCTTCCGTGGCCGGGCGCTGCTGCGCCGGCTGAAACGCTTGCGGCGGGTTCCCGCGCTCTTCCGGTGCGAGAACCCGCCGCTGGCGTGTCAGGGGACGGGGTTGACGGTGACCTCTGTGCCTCACTGGAGTTTCACGGCGGTCCAGTTGGCCAGGTAGTGGCAGCGTTCGGCGGGGTTGTCGGGCACGAGCCAGGTGGTGGGGTCTTGGTCGGCCTTTTGCCGGTCGGAGCGGGCGCTGACTGCCTCGAGGTGCCGCTCGTCGTCGAGGTAGTTGGCGGTTGGTGACACGGCGTTGCTTGGTCCAGGCGGAGGCTCCGGAGTCCCAGGCTTCGGCGAGTGGGACCAGGTGGTGGCAAACCCATCGGGTTGGCCCATGCCGAAATGGAGCCCGGAGGCACACCTGAAGTTCATGCACTCACGACTCCGGCGACTGGGCGTCCACAAGCCCATCCGTGAGACATGTGGACGCCCACGGAATCGTCTACCGCTGCGCTATGCCGGATTTGGGGCACGAGGTTGGCATCAGCGACGGTGTGTCAGATTGGTGTTCATCCACCTGCGCGAACCGCACCACGGTCCTCCGTGCGCCGCGTCCTCGCACGTAGCGCTGTCCCACCCGGTGTTCGCCGTCCGGCCCGACGGTCGGTCAGGAGGGCCACCACCCATTGTCATGCAAGCGACGGATGGACGGGTACCTGCGTTCGGCGGCCCGTCGACGAGGGGCGTCCGAGCGGTGCGAGTGCGCGGAGTGGGGAGATCGAAGATGGGATTGCGCGAGGTGCGGGGCGCCCGGGCCTTTCAAGGCTGCACCCGAGTTCTGGCGGGCCGCTACCGTCTGGATGCGCGGGAGCGCTGCTGAACGCTTCGCGGGTGGATTCAGCGACTCCTACGGGCCCGGCAGGCTACCGACCAGCCAATTGAGATGACCTGTAAATACCTGGCGGCTCACAACGTGGGCGAACAGCCTGGAAAACGGCCCGGTGACACCTCGCGACCTCGATCTCTAGGAGGAAGACGAACGTGATCTCAAGACGGAACAGAAAGACCGACCGGGGGACCGGCCGCCGGGGGTGGCGCGCGCTGCTCGGCCTCGCCTTCGCGTTCGGCCTGGCTGCGCTGACGCCGCTCCAGGCCCAGGCGGCCCCCATCCAGAGCGTTGGCTACGGCGCCCTCCCCAACGAGGGCCTCTACCCCGAGCAGACCTCCTGCTCGGGGAGCTACTACCAGCCCGGCGTGCCCGGCGGGGCGACGAAGACGGCGGTGTACGGCGGGCGCACCATCACCCTGAAGTACTTCTACAGCCCCGGCTGCGGCTCGTTCGCCCGCATAGAGAACGCGCCCCAGGGCTGCGCCGCACACAGCAACCGCCTCACCGATTCCGGGATCGTGTGGGTGCTCGAAACGGTCGACCCGGGCATCAACTACGCCTACACCAAGGTGATCAACAACCTCAACGGCCGGCAGAGCAAGGCGGTGCTGTTCTGCGACAACCAGCGCCTGGCCGAGACCGCCTGGTACTAGGACCCGGGGCCCGGTCCGTTCCCGTCCGGGCCCGCCCCGGACGGGAACGGACCGGGAAGGACCGCCGCCTGCGGACGCGGGGAGCATGAGCGGCGGGCGCCGCAGGACGTCGCCGCGGTGGGACCAACCCCGTCGGTGTGTAGGGAGCAGTCGTTCACGGTCTCCGCGAGGTCGTCGGCCTTGGGACCATCCCCTGGGTGCGCGAGCAGGCTTTTTACCTGCGAGTTTCCGAGAACCGGGCCCCGCTGTCAGCACTCGTCTGCGTGCCCGGAGAAGTACGCGGATGAACGTGCCCAGCTCGCGACACCTGCCGTTCCTTCTTGATCTGAAGCTTGGTTGAGGTATTAACGTCACGGCACGTTGATCACCGTTTGATGACAGGAGAAGTCCTCATGATCCTCGTGACCGGAGCCACCGGGAATATAGGAAGTGCCCTCTTGCAAGAGCTCCAGGCGTTCGGCGCCGGACAGTTGAGGGGGCTCACCCGTGACATTGCACGGGCCGCGTTCCCGGCAGGGGTCGAAGCCGTTGCAGGTGATTTCGATGAGACGGCCTCATTGAAGCCCGCGTTGGAGGGGGTCCGATCGCTGTTCCTTGTGTCACGCATGGGTTCGGACGCCGAGATCATCGAGGCGGCCAGGCGGGCAGGCGTGGAACACGTGGTGCTGGTCTCGTCCATTACCGTCCAGACCCATCCGCACCTGGGCCCCGCCGGCGAGAACCTGACTGTCGAGCAGCTGCTCAAGGACAGCGGCATGACGTGGACGATCCTGCGGCCGACGCAGTTCGCCTCGAATGCCCTGTGGTGGGCGGGAACGATCCGCGAACACGAAACGGTCCGCGTGCCCTTTGCGGACATCGGTCTCCCCACGATCCACCCGGCGGACATCGCATCGGTGGCTCGGGTGGCACTGACCGAGTCCGGCCACCAAGAGCGGACGTATGCGCTGACTGGTCCGGAGAGGGTCACGGCTCGGCAGCAAGTCGGTGCCATCGCGGCAGTGCTGGGGCGGGAAGTGCCGTTCGCCGAGATCAGCCGGCAGGAAGCCCATCGTCAGATGGTCGTCTTCCTGGGCGACGAAGCCGCTGACGCGGTGCTCGACCTGACGGGTGGCAACGTCAACGACGAGCTGCTCATGGTGCGTGACACCGTTCCCCAGATCACGGGTGCCCCGGCCAGGACGTTTCAGCAATGGGCCGCGGAGAATGCCACCGCCTTCCGCTGAGCCGCCCGATCCTCAGCACGTTCATCGTGCCCCGACAGCAGGACGGCTGGCCGTCGGGGCAGGCAGTGAGGCAGAGATCAGCCGGCCTTGGCGGGCTCTGCCCCGGAATCCCCGCGGGCGCGGGGAGGAGTGTCTCGACTCGAACGTTCCGGTGCCGGCCGCGGGACCAGCCTCGCGTGCGCGAGGAGTTGGCGTGTTGGTCCTGGCCAGACACTAAATGCGCGGTCGGCCCTGCTGGTGAGGGCATTGTCGCGTCCGGTCCAGCCGCCGGTGCGTGGTCCGCCGTGCTTGAGGAGGTCGTCGAGGAGCTGCATGTAACGGCCATAGCGTCCCGGTGCGCGAGTGAGGGTGAGGCCGAGGTCGTCCAGAGCGTGTTGGACACGGCGGTCGTAGACGGCCATCCGTGTGGGCGCCGCTGCGGTCAGGACAGCTGACGCCAGGGCATCGCCGGTACGGAAGCCGGGCAGCTCCCACATGATGTCGCGCCCGCGCGGGCAGCCTCACCGCGCGGTACCGCGGTGTCGCGGACGGCCGTGACGGGCCGCTCGGTGACTGCTCGCACGTGGGCGTCGGAGAGTGACATGAGCGCCGACACCCACGGGGTCTGTGCGGACAGCCGTTTCCAGACCACCAGGGCTGCGATGTCCATCTTGCCGAGACTCCCTCCGCGCAGGGCCCTGCTCCCCGCGCCCCCGGGGATGGTCCCCCGCTCAGCACCGACTGCTCTTCTGTCTACACACCGATGATCATCGGTCGCCATTCCGGTTCCCGGACCAGCCCATCAATACGATCACGCCCTGCGGGCGAAGTGAGGCCCGGCCCAACCGGTGGCGGCCACTACCTCCCGCGCGATGTCAACGACGAGCCGTGCGTCCGTCGCCACTCGCACGGTCTCTGCGTGGGCCCGCTGGTCCAGAAGCCGTGCCTTGCGGGCACTTCCTTCCAGCTCCTGCTCCAGTTCTGAGCCGAGTTCTCGTCCCACCAGCCGCTCCCGGGCGGTGGTATCCGAGGCGGTAAGCAGGACTCGTGTGATCCCCACTCCGCCCCCCATGGCACGCTCAAACATGCTCGTCGCCTCCGGCAGCACACTCATGGTGTTCGTGTAGATGAGGCGTCGGTAGCCGCGCTGGGCGAAGTTCGCCCACACGGCAGTCAGATTGGTCTCGGTGATCTCCGCGCGGTGGGGGTCTCCCACTGGAGCTGGATGCACCTGGCCCATGAAGTCACCGTCGATGATCGCGTGAGCGACCGCCTCGGAGCGCAGCAGCGCCGAAACCTCCCACCCCACCGTCGTCTTGCCGACGCCAGCTCGTCCGCCGATGAGCAGTACTTCTGCGTGATCCATGGGGGCAGCGTGCCAGGGGGCGACCACCTCACGCGATCTGATATCGATCCGTTCGGGGGGGCCCGCGGCATCGATGAACAAGGTGTGTACGCATTACGCACGAGAAAGGCACCAGGCCGGTCGCCGATCTCCTCGCGGTGTCCCAGCGCACCGTGGAGCGGTACGTCGCGGGCAAGCTCAAGCGGCCCCGCCGGGACCTGCGCGAGCGCATAGAACGTGAGGTCAAGAGGCGGTGGCAGCCGCAGATCCGGGCGAAGGCGAAGAAGGGGGCCGCGAGCACCGGCGGCCTGGTCGTCTCCACTCGTGCATCGTTCGGGTTCACCGCCGCGCCGGGCACGACCGACGACGCCCGCGTCCGCGACATCACCCAGGCCCTCCCGCCACGCTGGGCAGACCGTCTCTTCGAGGCCGGTGACGCCGGCGCCAACGAGCGGCAGCTCCAGCGACCACGCGGACGCACTCCCGTGTGGACGGGTCCCACAGCCGGGTCGTCTGCTCCTGGCAGACCGGGAAGAAGGCGCCCAGTTCTGGCTCCAGTTTCGCCGCCGGGGCGGCCAGGCCACCGGTGCCATCTGCCTCTACCTCATGCACCTGCGCCGCGGTGAATGGCGGGATGCGAAGTACTGGGCGAGGCAGATCGAAGCCCTGGAGGGGGAACCTTGCCAGTGCGCGCCCGTCCCGCACGAGGTTGTCGACACCAGCACCAGCGCTGCCGGCCCCGATGGCGCCCTGACCGTTTTCCTCGACATCCGGTGCTCTGCTCGGCGGTGTGTCGGGCCAGGCAGTGGCGGCGTGCACGCCCGATTCGACGGCGTGCCGCGGCTGAGCTCGGCCGACCTCGTAGCGGTGACGCTCTCGCATCTCGTCCGGGACGACGATGGCCTGCACAACCCCTACGGGGTCGCACAGGCCGTCGTCATGCAGGTTCCAGATTTACCACCAGCGTCCCGACAGTTGGGCTGGGGTGCCGGCGTGCCTCGTCACTGGTGACGGGCGCGGTGTTCCATGTGCCGACCGTTCTTGGTGAGGCACACTTCGCCAGTACCATCCGGTCCGGCACCTGCCATGAGACCGTCGCACAGCAACGGTTGCGAACCGTTCATTCAGCGATCAGCTGGTCTGGACGAAACGCTTCAGCAGGCGTCGACGTACCACACGGGACGCCAGTCGGCTCGCGCATCCGAAGAAGGAGCGCCCGGGGTGGTGTAGATGAGCCTCTTGTTCTTGTCGTACATGCGGGCCTTCGTCCCGGCCGACTGGTTGTTGTACCAGGACCCGCCGCCGTTCAGGCCGTCGGGGATCTCCTGGAGGTAGCAGTCCTTGAACTTGAAGGCCAGGACCTTGAAGTTCGCCTGCTTGTAACCACAGAAGTAGTACTTCGGGCAGTCGGACGGCGCCGCCGCCACCTGAGGCTGCGCCGAGGCGGTGGTGGTGAGGGTGCCGGCCAAGCCGAGCACCACGGCCGACGCTGCCAGGCCGAACTTGTGCGATGTCCGCATGGGAAATCACCTTTCAACGGTAGCCACCTGCCACACGGCTGATGGCGCAGATCCGACCTTCGATTCACGGGCACGGCTTGTGCCCACGGCGGCACGCCGTCGGATCCCGGGGCGTGCCGTTCGGTTGGTTCGGCATCGAGTTCATAGGACTGAGGGTTGTTGCACAGCCGGGCCCCGGGCGTGAAACAAAGCAGGTCACAAGCCCGGGTTGGCGAGATGGTGTCTTTCGCGGTGGTGGGGCGCGTGCTGGGATGAGACGCCGCTGCAGGTCACGGGGCGGCACGGGGAGAAGGAAGCGACACGGGGCGTCCGGAGGCGGACGTCGATCCGGGGCTGGGTCCGGTTCAGCGGTTCGCGTTCGAGCTGCGCAAGCTGCGTCAGGAAGCGGGCGTGAGGCTCGACGTTGTACCGACGGATGGGCGGGGGCGGAATGGGCCGTAGTGAACGCGAGCTGGACCCGGCGGCAGGCCCGGTTCAGGCGTTCGCTTTCGAGTTGCGCAAACTGCGTCGAGAAGGCGGGGCTCTCACCTACCGGGTCTTGGCGCAGCGCACGTCGTATTCGGCGGCCACCCTGTCACGGGCGGCGTCGGGGGAGAGGTTGCCGTCCCTCGCGGTGGTACTGGCCTATGTGCAAGCGTGCGGTGCTGATGTCTCGGAGTGGGAAGATCGCTGGCACGCGGCGGCCCGGGAGGTGGCCGCCGAACCGCAGTACGGGGAGGATGCACAGACTGCGCCCTACCGTGGGTTGGCCCGCTTCGAAGCTGCCGACACTGAAATGTTCTTCGGCCGGGACCAGCTTTCGGCTCAGCTTGCCGAGTGGGTGCATGCCCATCGTCTGGTCGCTGTCGTCGGGGCTTCTGGGAGTGGTAAGTCCTCTCTGCTGCGTGCGGGACTGATTCCTCTGCTGCGGAGCGAGGCAGCCACGGATAGGCGGCCGGCGGCGATCCGCATCCTCACTCCCGGTCCCCGGCCCCTGTCCGCCCTCGCCGCCGTGATGAAGGCGAGCGATGAGCGCGGGGACACGGTCGTCATAGTCGACCAGTTCGAGGAGCTGTTCAGCCTCTGCGCCGATCCCGCTGAACGACGGGCCTGCCTGGACCTGCTGCTGACCGCGACGGACCCGGAGAACAACGTACGGGCCGTGATCGCGGTACGCGCGGACTTCTTCGGCCACTGCGCCGAGCACCATGCATGGGCCGCGGCACTGCGCCGCGCCACTCTGCTCGTCGGACCCATGAGTCCCACCGAACTACGCCAGGCGATCGTCAGGCCCGCAGCTGCCGCCGGTCTGATCGTCGAGCGGGACCTGACCGCACAGATCATCAAGGACGTCACCGAGAAACCCGGCGGGCTGCCGTTGATGTCCCACGCCCTGCTGGAGACCTGGCGCCGACGCAAGGGACGCGCCCTCACCCTGACGGCCTACAAAGCCGCCGGAGGCGTTGCGGGCGCTCTCGCCCAGACTGCGGAGCAGCTCTACACTCGCCTGTCCACCCACGAGGCCCGAGCAGCCCGGCTCATCCTTCTGCGGCTGATCACTCCCGGAGAAGGCGTGCAGAACACCTGCCGGCCCGTGTCGCTCAAGGAATTGGACCCGGCCAACGCAGACGCCTTCGCCGCCACCGGTGAGGTTCTGGAGCGGCTGGTCAAGGCCCGCCTCGTGACACTTGACGGGCAGACGCTCAGCCTCGCGCACGAAGCCCTCATCGCGGCCTGGCCGCGCTTGGGCGGATGGATCGACGAGAACCGCGAACGCCTGCGTCTGCACCGGGGACTGACCGAAGCAGCCCGGAATTGGGAGGAACTGGGCCGAGATCCAGGCGCCTTGTACCGGGGCAGCCGCCTGACCGCCGCCGACGAGTATCTGGAGCGCCGGGAGCTCACAGGTCTGGAGCACGCCTTTCTCACAGCCAGCCTTGACGCTCGCGACCACGAGCAGTGGGCGACTCGCCGGGCGGCGCAGCGGCTTCGTCGACTGAGGACGGCCCTGTGCATAGCTGCTGCACTAGTGGTGATCGCAGGTTTGGTGGCCTGGCAGTGGAATCGCATCGGCGAGCGGCGGCTGGCTGAGGCGACATCCCGGCGGGTCGCGTCGGCCGCGGAGAGCTTGCGCTATGCCGACCCGCAGACCGCGCTGCGGCTGAGCGTCGCAGCCTGGCGTATCAGCCCCACCCTGGAAGCCAGGGCTGCCCTGATGAGTGCGTTGACCCAGCCCGAGCAGGACGCCTTCACGGAGCCCGGCACGGCTGTCAATGACCCTGTCATGGGCCCTTTCTTGAGCAACGACGGCGACATGCTGGTCTCCGGTGGCGCCGGACGGGTACGGCTGTGGAACCTGAGCACGCATCGGCTCATCCGTTCCGTGCACGTCGGGAAGGACGACGACTTGTTCCGCATCTCTCCCGACGGGCGGCGGCTGCTGCTTTTCGCGGCGGGCAGATGGCAGCTGAGAGACGCTACGTCCGGCGCGGCGACCCAGCTTCCGTTTACGTTGACCGACGGCACGGTGAGCTTCGGGCCCACAGACGACATGCTCTTTCTGCATGACGACAACGGCCGCTTGACAGCCTTGTGGGATCTGCGACGGCACCGCAGACTGCCGCCGCACGGATCCGCGCAGACCTCGGGTACCTCGCGCGAGGGCCGGAAGCATCAGGCAGAGTGCACGCCTTCCGGCGAACTCCAACTATGGGACGGCAGCTCTGAGCGCCGCTTCCGCAGCACGGGCCCCTTGGCCCTCGCCGTTCGCCTGTCCTGTGGCCGGCGTCCCCCCGACGTCGTCCAGCCGTACCCCCTGTATCCGGGCAAGGAACGCCTGATCGTCGTCACCGGCTCCCGGATACGTACCTGGGACGTGCGAACCGGTAAAGAGGGGCCGCCCGTCCGCACATCCCCACACTCTCCCGTCACCGTGACGGCCGATGGAGATTTCCTTACCCACGCAGATAGAGGGGCCATCCTGGTACGGCGGCTCAGCAACCCCGGCAAGCCGGTCTACCGATACCCGCTGCACGGCCGAATCGTCTCGGACGTGCGGCTGGAACCGCGCCACAAAGTGATCCGGTACATAGAGCAGCAGCCCGCCTCAACACCCGTCGTGCGCTCCCTGTACCTGGGTGACGCCGTGGATCCTGGTTGGAGAGTCCAGGCCTCGGAGGATGCATCTTCGCCCGTGGAACCCGGAGGCCAAGTCACCACCCGCCTGACCTCCGTTGCTGCTGACCCGGTGCACAGGGACCGGATGGCGGTCGGTGACGAGTACGGGTGGGTGACCATCTGGGACCGCCCGCTCAAGCACCGCTTCGCCATGTTCGATGCTCTCTCCGCAGGCAGGGAGAACAAAGCCCCCCAGGCGGTCTCAGCACTCGCCTACTCACCCGACGGCCGCATCCTGACCGTTGCGGGCGGCAGCACCGTGCGGCTGTGGGATACGACGACGACAAGGCCTCTCGGAGACGGTCTGCTTACATCCGGGGACCAGGTGGGCTCCCTCGCTTTCAGCCGCGACGGAGCCACACTCACAGTCCGTGGCGACCACACCCCACCGCGCACCTACCCTGTAGCCCCCGACCTGGTAGCCAAAGCTGTGTGCGCCCGGGCAGGAAGCGGCTTGTCCGGCCGAGACTGGAGGGCCTACATACCGGGCTTCCCCCACCAACGGACCTGCTGACCGTCCATGGTCCGCGACGTCCTGGAGATCGCTGTGCGCTCCCCGTGGGGTTGGCCCCAGCGGAACGTCGGCGATCCATGAGGCGAGGACGTCGTCCGCGCCGCTTCCATCGGGCAGCTGTCCGTCGTCTGCGTGATCAACCGCCTCACGGATCACGTCGATCGCCGCGGCCCACGCCGCCGAGTCGGCGCCCTTCGGAGTCACGACGGTGTCGGCGGTCGTCAACGATGCCGCCGCGCAGGGGGGAGCAGCCCGCCACCCGCTGTCCGGGAGTTTGTTCCGCTTTGACGGACACATCGGTGGGGTGGTCAGGTCGCCGAGGCAGCCGGGTCCGCGCCTGAGGTGCTCTCGGCCTTCTTCGGGTGGTGGGGCAGCAGTGCCACCGCCAGGGCGGGGACGGCGGCGAGGATGAGCCATGGGACGGCGGCCGGGAGGTCGAGGTCGAGGAGGGAGCCGGTGACTGAGCTGCCGATGAGGACGATCAGGCCGGAGACGGAGGACAGCGCGCCGGTGTAGAGGCCGATGCGGCCGTCCTCGGCGAGGTCGGGCGCCCAGGCACGGGCGGCGGGGACGACCAGCATCTGTCCGAGGGTGAGCAGAACGACGTACCCGGCGGCGGGCAACAACCCCGCCACCCCCGTCAGCCGGCGGGCCGGGCGGCGGCCACGACCCCGAAACGACGCGATGAGCAGCAGCCCGGCGATCATTGAGCGGCGCAGGCCGAGCCGGTCACCTGCCCAGTGCGCGAGGGGCAGTTGGGCGCAGACGACCAGCAGGGAGGACAGGGCGAACAGCCAGGACAGGGCCGCCTGGGAGCCGGTCGCGCGCCGCACCTCGTCCGGCAGGGCGAGGTAGAGCTGGTAGTAGGCGAGCAGGTAGGTGCCGTAGGCGCAGCACAGGGCGAGGAAGCTGCGGTTGCGCAGCAGTGCGCGCGTGCCGCCCCGCTGTCGGGGGCGCACCCGGCCGGGGATGTGCTGCGGCATCAGCCATATGTGCCCGGCCAGGACGAGGACGAAAACAGCGGCTCCGGCGAGGTAGGTGGTGCGGAAGTCCACGGCGAGCAGCAGGGCGCCGAGCAGCGGGCCGATGAAGGCACCGGCCTGTCCGGCCGCGCTCAGCAGAGCCGGCACCCGAGTGCGTGAACCGTGGCCCTCCTCCTCCCTGATCACCGCCTGCCGGGCCACTTCGGACTCCACCGCCGGTGAGAACAGCGCGGCGGCGAAGCCGATGAGGAGCACCGCGCGATCACCGTCCAGGTCTGTTCCGCGTACCCCAGCCAGGCGAATCCGGCGACCCGCAGCACGCAGCCGGCCAGCACGATCGGGCGTACGCCGATGGGGGTCCCTCCCGCTCGAGCGAAGCCGAGAGTGGGGGAGGTCGACGAGTGCGCCGCCGACTACGAAGAGGCCCTGCTGGCTGAAGGTGCGCAGACCCAGGACGAAGCCGACCATCCATCCCGCCATGCCGAGCGCGGTGCCGAGGTGCTCGGCGAGGAACGGCAGAACGGCGAAGAAGCCGATACCGGAGGTGAGTTGGGTAAGGATCATCAGCCGCAGCAGCGGTGACAGATGCTTCCAGGTCCGCTCGCGTGAAGGCTTGGGTCGTCCGGACGGTTCGGCGGGTCAGGGCGCGGGAGATGAGATCGGACATGGTGGTGTCCGTCTGTTCCTGGGTTGTGTGAGTACGGGCGTACGCGGTCGTTCCGACACCGTCTGCGCCGTCCCGCTGGGATGGTCCGTATGCACGTCCGGGGTGGGCCGACGCCCGCCGCCTCAGCCGCGGGATGCGTACTCCACCGGCCGCCGTGACCGCGAGCGCCCGAGCAGGGCCCCAGGACGGCGGCCGGGGCGAGGACGGCCCAGAGGGCGCGTTCGGCATACGGCTGGTTCTCGGCACCGTTGCGGGACATCAAGAGTTGAGTCCTGCAACGACCGTCAGCCGGATGGCGATACCGAGGCCATTGCGCCGAGGCGGCAGGAGTGGGCGGTTACCTGGTCTTGAACCGGTCCGGACGCACGAAGTCCAGGCCTTCCATGGTCTGTTTGCCGAGCGCCTCGTGTGCGGCGATGTGGCCATAGCCGGTCGCCATTTTGAAGCCCTTTCCGGAGAACCCGGTGGCACAGTAGATCCTGCTGTTCTCGTCCAGCCGGCCGACGAGGGGATGCCTGTCCTCGGTGAACAGGTCGGGGAAGGCGTCCGAGCGCGCGATGGTGGGGATCAGGCCGGGGAAGAATTCGGTGACGATCTCGGTGACCTTTTCGACTTCTTCCCGGGTGAGTTCCCTGGGTACGGAGTCCGGGTCGGGGGTTGCCCTTGCGCGCCCGGCCAGCGGTCCGTCCACCGATGCCTTGACCGTCACGCCGTCGACGGCGGGTGCGCCGTACATGGAGCGATCCTCGTACCACCGGCTGAAGGCGGGGAAGTTCTCCGGCGAGAACTGTGTGCCGTCCTGGGCGATGAACCAGGTCAGGACGAGACGATGGGTTTCGGTGACGGCCTTGAGGTGGTCGGGCATGAGTTTTCGGGACCAGCCGCCCGAGGCGACGATGACCTTCTCGAACGTCCAGGTTCTGTCGCCCGAGGTGACGACGACGCCATGGTCGGTTTCGGTGATGCTGTCCACGGGTGTGTTCTGAAGAACGGTGGCACCGTTCGCCTGGCCCGCCGAGATGGCGGCGCTGACGGCGCGGTCGGTGCGCAGAACGCCGCCGCGGGGGTCGTAGACGGCGCAGTCGTCGGGGCGGAGATTGTGCTGCGGGTAGCGTTCGGCCAACTCCTCCCGGCTGAGGACGTAGTGCTCGGCTCCGGTGATGCGCGTTGCCTCGAGGAGGCTGTTGATGTAGCTGCCGTTCGCTGTCCCGATGGACAGGCCCCCGGTAGGCGTGAGGATGCCCTGCTGCCCGGTTTCGGCTTCGAGCTCGGCCCAGAGGCTGCGGGAGCGTTCGATGATGGGGTAGTACTCGGGCCTCCCGAGGTAGATCATGCGGAACAGGCGGGTGTCCCCGCCCACGGCACTGCGGCCGTGGGCAGGGGTGGCTGCCTCGAAGCCCACCACCGAGCCGGACAGCCGGGAGGCCTGCCACAGGGCCATGCTCCCGATGCTGCCCAGGCCGATGACTGCGAGTTGTGCGTCCATGAGAGCAGTTTCCTTTTCGTCTACTCGTGGAGTCCGGCGAGGCGGCTGCCGAATCGGGCCAGGAGTGAGGTCTTGCTGGAGCCCCTGCGCTCTTCCCACCGGTCGGCGATACCGAAGAGCCGGTACATGGCATGAACACCCAGCCAGCGGATGGGCTCCGGTTCCCACTTCGGCGCCCGGTGGCCCACCCAGGGAAGCGTGGTCCGTTCGGTTTCCTTCTCGAAGGCGAGCTCCACGAGAGTCCTGCCGCCGACATAGGCCGCCGTGACACCGTGTCCCGCGTAGCCGGTGGACGATCCGACCCCGGATGCCGGGTCCCAGTGCACGCCGCCGTTCCAGTCCCGCGTGACGCCCAGGACTCCCGACCAGGCGTGATCCACCTCGAAGGGGATGCCCGGGAAGAAGGTACTGAGCTTGTGCGAGATCAGGTCGATGGTGGACTGGGCGGTCGCACCGGCTCCCCCAGTGCCGGACCCGAAGCGATAGGGGACACCACGGCCCCCATGGCGATACGGCCGTCCGACGTCCGCTGGGAGTAGATGAACGTGTGAGCGGAGTCGTTGAGACACTGGGGCCCGTCCCAGCCGATCTGCTGCCACGCCTCCTTCGGCAGGGGCTTGGTCACGATCATCGAGGAATTGACCGGGATCAGGCTCCGGCGGCCCAGCAGCTGTCCCGAATAGCCTTCGGTGCAGATGAACGTCTTGGCCGCGGTGACACGCCCGTCGGCCAGGGTGAGGGTCTTGCCCTCGACACGGTCCACGCGGCTGCTCTCGTAGATCCTGACGCCCATGGAGGTCAGGGTGTCGGCGAGGCCGTAGACGAGTTTCGCGGGGTGGATCCGCGCGCAGTGCTTGTAGAAAAGCCCGCCGTGGACGGTGGAGATGTTGATCCGGGACTGGAACTCGTCCCGGTCGAGCAGGTGGACCTCGTCGTCGGTCAGCCCGTACTTCAGTTCGGCATCACGCCGGGTGACAAGCCGGCCCAGCCCCGCCCGCGTGTGGGCGGCGACGAGCGCTCCGCCCTTGTGCTGATCGGCATCGATCCCCTCGGCCTCAAGGATGTCCAGGACCGCGTCGACGCCGGCGACGAACTCCTGCTGCAGCGCCCGGCTCGCCTCCAGCCCTCCGCCGGCGCGGGCGAAGGTGGCACGGTTTCCCGGCGGCATGGCCGAGAGCCAGCCACCGTTGCGCCCCGACGCGCCGTAGCCCACCTGCTCGGCCTCGAAGACGGCGACCGAGAGCGACGGTTCGAGCTTCTTGGCGAAGTGCGCCGCCCACAGTCCGGTGTAGCCGCCGCCGACAATGGCCACGTCGACGGAGTCCTGGCCGGTGAGACGGGGGAACGAGGGCTTCTTGTCGGCCAGTTGGGCCATCCAGAAGCCGAGCTCTCCGTTTCGGGGTGGTGCCGCAAGCGCGTTCATGTCGTGTCCTTCTTCTGTGTCTGGGAACCGTGTGGGCCGGTGCTGGAAGGCGGTGTGGCCGCCGTCGACGGGGCGGGTTGCCCCGGTGATGTACGAGGACTCAGACGACGCGAGGAAGAGGACGGCGGCGGGCGATCTCCACGGGGGAGTGGCGAGGTGCCTGAGCGGCTGCCGGCGCCGGCCCCCAGGCCCCCCACGCCCGCGGATGGGGGCCTCGGGGCCGCTGACCTGCGCTGGAGGGAGGCCTTGATATGTGAGTTGTGACGTATGGCCTGGAGTCGAGGCTGTGCTCGGCGCCGAAGTCCTGCACACGGCCGATGGTTCCCGCATCACGTCGACCGGCACCATCGGCGCTTCGGTACGCGCCGCTACACCGCGGTGCAGATCATCTGGATCTCCACCGGGGTGTTGAGCGGCAGCCCGGCGACACCGATCGCGGTGCGGGCGTGCCGTCCGTTCTCGCCCAGTACCTCGATGAGCAGTTCACTGGCCGCGTTGGCGACCTGCGACTGCTCACCGAAGTCCGGCGTACTGGCCACGAAGACCAGCATCTGCACGATCCGGACCCGGTCCAGATCGCCCACCGCCTGCACGGCGGCGGCAAGGCAGTTCAGCACGGCATCGTGCGCGAGTGACCGCGCCGTCTCGAGGTCGATGTCCCTGCCGACAGTGCCCTGCCCCAGCAGCCAACCGTCCCGGTAAGGCAGCTGGCCCGAAATGTAGATGCTGGAGCCCACCGTCCGGTGGTGCACGTAGTACGAGTTCTCCCGGAGCTCGGGAAGGGCCAGCCCCAGGGCCTGAAGCCGATCGGAAGCCGAGTCGGTGTTCGCTGCCGAAGTCTCATGATTCTTGATCATCTGTACTCGGCTCTCCTCTCGAGTAACGGCGGCGACAAAACCCCTTATGTTGGCTTAAAACCGTCAAACCTATTGTCGTTTGTCGACCATATGGCTGCCCGTCGAGCACTGTCAATACGAGCTTCGCCCTCGAACGCGGCCGCGGAATCAGTTCGAGAGTGCGACGTGGCGGTTCAGGGCAAGCGCGCAGCGGCCGTTCAGGGAAGCGCCTGTGGCGTGAGACGCCAGGCGGGTTCGGGACGCACCGAGTGCCTACGGGCACTCGCGGGCCGGGAGGAACGCCGGCCCCATCACCGCGCCGGGACGACCGCCGGCGAGGACATCATGGATACTCTGCCGTCCGCGGTCGCGCCTCCAGCACGGCGCACCCACCATGGCCGCGACTGAGGCCCGGACGCCGCACCAGTGTGCGGGGCGGCATCCGGGCAGGCCAAGAACGGGGCGCCCGGACGGGCAGCGCGCGTTCGGCGACCGATGATGCGGTGCGACAAGCGCACCATGCGGGTCAGTGCGCCGTCTCGGCCATGTCGCAGGTGTGGCAGACCACCCTGCGTGCCGGGATGCGGCCGTACGAAGCGCCCATGCCGATCTGGTGGGTGACCTGCACCTGTCGTACGCGGGCGTGGTTCTCGCAGGTGGCCAAGCCGCAGCGCGAGCACACACCGATGCCGGTGGTGTCGCTGCGCGCCTCCTGGAGGCAGTCGTAGCACCTCATGCTCAACTCCGATTTCAGCAGGGGCCAGGTGCAGCAGCCAACCCCCATGAACAAACCCACCCAGGCCACGCACACCTACTCAAGGAGCTTGAAAAGTAAACTCCAGTTTAGACTTTGTCAAGACTGAGATTCGATCGCGATCGCATGGCCAGTGCGCGATCAGTGAAGCCCCTTGATCCTCTTGCCCCGTGACCCGCTGACCCGCCTGAACCGCTTGGCCCTCTTGATCCGCCCGACCTGACTACCAGTCAGCGCTTGCCATTCAACAGCACAGCGAACGCGGCCCGCGTCCCCGAGCCTCGCGACACCGCACTCCAGGGGGAGTCGCCCGCAGATACGTCGGCAACCTCGGCACCGCGCGGACGGCGCCGCCGGAATGCATGCCGATCAACGGTTACGCATGCGCCTCACCAGCCGCGACCGGCCACGGCTGCCCCACCCCGAACGGAGTCGGCGACATCGGCGCATTGCCTGGTCGCGGTGCGCGGGCGGGTCCGTCACCGTGCGCGCGGCAGTTGCCGGACGGAAGCCGACCGATCGCGGCCACGACAGGAGGCACCCAGGACTCGGCCCAGCCGCTCGATCCGGCATGCGCCCGCCGGCGGACCCTTCATCGATGCCCTGCCCGTGGTCGCACACCTCGATCACCGAACGCAGCGACGTCGACGCCGTGGCGAGCGGGCTTGGATGTCTCACGCAGGCGGCATGGACTCAGACATGCCGGGACGCGGGCTCCCCCGGGTCTCCCGCCCGGGCTCCCAGACCCACGGGGAAATGGGCAGCCAGTTCCTGGCGGAACGCGTCGGTGTCGCCTTCCAGGGCGACCGCGGCCAACCGCTCGTGCTCGACGACCAGTTGCTGCGGGTCGTCGCTGTAGGTGCGGTGGTCGACGCTGAGGTGGAGGCGCAGCTTGGTCTCCCAGCCGTTCCAGAGACTCTGCAGGACGCCGTGCCCCGAGAGCTCGTAGAAGAGCCGGTGGAATCGGAGGTGCGCGTCGATGCTGGCCGGGATGTCGTCCTTCTCCATGGCCCGGCGGAGATCCTCGACGGTTTGCAGCAGCTGGGGCCGCTCAGGACCGCGCAGCGCTTCGGCCGAGAGCTCGGCGGCGTACGGCTCGACGCGCAGCCGGACCGAGTCGATCTCGGCGACCTCCCGAGCACTCACCTCCACGACGAACGCCCCACGGTAGGGGATCTTCACGACGAGGCCTTCCTCCTCCAGCTTGGTCAGCGCCTCGCGCAGCGGGGACCGGCTGATGCCGAGATCCGCGGCGATGTGCGCCTCGCGCAGCTGGCCACCAGGAGGCACGGTCCCATCGAGGATGGCGGCACGCAGTGTGCGGTAGACGCCGTCCGGCGTCGTCATCCGCTGCTCCTGCCACTCGAACTTGTGGTCCACCCCGTGGCCCTCCCTCGGTGATTGCCGACCACTTGGTCGTTTGTCGACTATACCTCCGCCGCGTTGCATCAACGTCATCGAGTGGGCTGCGCCGATGGATCACCTCATGCGCACGGAAGGGGGTCGGCGCCGTCCTGCCCAAGGCGCTCCTCTGGCGCTGTTGACAGCTCAGACACATTTGGTCGACAATCGACCAGACAGATGGTCGACAATCGACCACAGCGTCAGGCGGCTCCACTTAAACACACAGGAGGACCAGTGGCATTCGACATCAAGCCCAAGTTCGCGACGTTCGACATGAACGGAACGCTGATCAAGTTCAGCATCAACGACACGATGCGCGAGATCCTGGGCGACCGACTGCCGGCCGAGGTCGCCGATGAGTACCTGCGGATCTGCAAGGCGTACCGGATCGACGAGTGCACGGGCGCGTACCAGCCGTTCCACCAGGTCGTCGCGCGTTCCATGGAACGCGCCTCGCGCAAGGTCGGCCTCGAGTACCGCGAGGACGAGGCGCGGGCGGTGTACGAGCGCATCCCCACCTGGGGCCCGTACCCCGGTGTCACCGAGGCGCTGAACCGCCTGGCCGAGGAGGTCCCGCTGGTCATCATCACCAACAGCGACACCGCGCACGCCGTGCGCCTCGCGGAGAACCTCAAGGCCCCGTTCGAGGTCGTCATCAGCGCCGAGGAGATGGGCGTCTACAAGCCGCGACTCAGCGCGTTCGAGTACATGTTTGACAAGCTCGGCGTGACACCCGACGAGATCGTCCACGTCTCCGCGAGCCCCATGTATGACCACCGATCCGCGACCGTCATGGGCATCGAGAACAAGGTGTACGTCGACCGCGGCTTCGAGCATGACGAGCACTGGCTCGGCTACGAGCGGATCACCGACATCGCCGACCTCCCGGTCCTCTTCGGCCTGCCGCGCCCCTGACGTCCGAGCGGAGAACTGGAGAACCCGAAAACAGGAGAACTGAGGAAATGGTCCACAGCAAGGCGGTGGCGGCATGAGCCTGCCCCTGCCTCAGACCGTCAAGGGCGACTCGGCTTCGGAAAGGCTCCAGAACATCGGACTGGAGCTGCCCGACCTTCCCGGCAACGCATACTTCGTGCACCACCGGGCGGTGGACTCCAGCATCCACATCTCCGGCCAACTCCCCTATCGGGACGGTGAGTTGCTGGATCAGGGCGTTGTCGGCCGGGACGTGGAGCTGGAGACCGCGAAGGAGCTCGCGCGCCATGCCGTGCTGAACTGCCTTGCCGCCGCCGTGCAGGCGGTGGGCGATCTGGACCGGGTCCGGATCGTGCAGATGCTGGTCTTCGTGGCCAGTACGCCGGACTTCGGTGAGCAGTCGCAGGTCGCCAACGCGGCCAGTGAACTGCTCATCGAGGTACTGGGCGAGAACGGACGGCACGCCCGCACCGCGATCGGTGTCGCCGGGCTGCCGCTCAACAGTCCGGTCGAGATCCAGATGGTCATCACCGCTGCGTAGGGCGGCCCCGACGGCGGTGTACCCGAGTGCGCGCGATATCGCGGGGCACGCGCGTTCGGCATCGAGGGGGAGTCAGCACCCGCGCCCCCCGATCATTTCCCCTCGATCATTTCCCCTCGATCGTTCCAGGCAGAACCACAAGGAGGGCAGCGTGAATCAGCTGCAACGAGCACTCGACGCTCTGGTCGAGCGGATCGACACCCCCGCGCCGATCGTGCTGGTCGACGTCATGCAGGGCAACATCGACCGCATGCAGGGCTTCGCCGACCAGCACAACATCAAGGTCAGGCCGCACGTCAAGACACACAAGTGCGTGGAGATCGGTCGGCGCCAGATCGAGGCCGGCGCGGTCGGGATCACCGCGGGAAACGTCGGTGAGGCAGAGGTCTTCGCCGCGGCCGGCTTCGACGACATCTTCCTCGCCTACCCGATCTGGGCCTCGGGATCGAAGAAGCCCCGGATCCGCCGGCTCGCCGAGTCCGCCCGGCTGCGGGTCGGCGTCGACAACGTCGCGGCGATCGAGGCCCTCGCCGACGCGATGGGAGACGAACCGGACCGCCTGCAGGTCGTGATCGAGGTCGACTGCGGCGCCCGTCGTTCCGGGGCGCCGCCCGAGCTCGCGGGCGACCTCGCGCTCGCCGCCCGCAAGCGCGGTCTGGTGCCGGCGGGCGTCTTTACCTATCCCGGTCACGGCTGCCTCGGTCGCGACGCTCGCCAGCGTGCCGCGCAGGACCAGGAGGCCGCGCTCACCACCGCGGTACGCAGCCTCGAAGGCGTCGGGGTCACCGCAGAGGTGGTCAGCGCCGGCTCCACGCCCACCGTCGAGTTCTCCACCAGCAGCAGCGTGATCACCGAGATCCGTCCCGGCGAGTACGTCTTCGGCGATCTGAACAACGCCCGGCTGGGCTCCTGCACGGAGGACCAGATCGCGCTGTTCGTCGCCGGGACCGTGGTCAGTGACTGGGTCCCCGACCAGGTCATCGTCGATGTGGGCAACAAGGCCCTCAGCAAAGAAGGCAGCCCCGAGATCGGCTACGGCGGCATCGCCGGCACGAAGGCGGTCCTGTCCAAGGTCAACGAGTACCACGGGTTCCTCCCGCTGCCGGACGGCGACTTCCGCCCCAGCGTCGGAAGCGTCGTACCGGTGGTGCCCAACCATGTATGCCCCGTCGTCCTCGGTTTCGAGGAACTGATCGTCACCGACAGCACGGGCACGTCGCTGGAGCGGTGGCCGGTCGACGCCCGCGGATTCCTCAACTGACCGGCACGGGACGAGACCCCCGTCCTCCCCAAGACCCCACCCCCGACCGACCTCCCCCGTAATGAGGAGTGCCTGACATGAGACTCGAGAACGTCACGGCCTTGGTGACAGGCGCCAGCAGTGGCATAGGGCAGGCGGTGAGTTCCCACTTCCGCCGTGAGGGCGGGCGGCTCCTGCTCACCGGCCGCAGGGAGCGGCTCGACAGCGCTGAGCCCGACGATCTGTACGTTCCCGGAGACCTCAACGACGAGACGTTCGTCGAGCACCTGGCCAAGCAGGCCGCAGAGACCTTCGGCACCGTCGACGTCGTCGTCCTCAACCACGGCCTGCAGGCCGACAGTCCGCTCACCGAGATGGCCTGCGACGACGCGAGGAACGTGCTCGAGAGCAACCTGCTCAGCGCGTTCCTGGTGATGAAGCACTTCGCCCCGCTGATGCCCGAGACCGGCGGCTCGTTCGTCTGCGTCAGTTCACGGCTGGGCATGGTCGGCATGTCCGGGCAGGTCCTGTATTCCGCCGCCAAGGGGGGCCTCATCATGCTCGCCAAGGGCGCCGCGATCGAATGGGCCCCGCGCAACATCCGGGTCAACGTCGTCGCTCCGGGTCTGACCGCCACACCGATCATCGAAGCGGCGTTCCAGCGCAGGCCCGACCCCGAGGGCTACCGCCGTCAGCGCGAGAGCACGATCCCGCTCCAACGCCTCGCCACCCCCGAAGAGGTCGCCGACGCGGTGCTCTTCTTCGCCTCGCGGGAGTCGTCGTACGTGACCGGATCGGTCCTGACCGTCGACGGCGGGTACACCGCTGGCTGAACACCTTGCTGGGCATCACCATCAGCAAGGAGCTGAACGACCTGTTCTCCGTCGCTCCTTCTGCCTCGGGCGTCCGCCGATTGCGACATGAACCGTCGAACAAGCGTCGAGCGCGTGCCCCATTCGCCTGCCCCGCTCGAACGGCGTCACCCTCAGTGCGCCCGTGCCGACAACCGTATCCGAGCCACCCGGGCACCTCGGCACGAGCCACGATGCCTCGTATCGGCCTCCGCACATCGGGAAAGGGCCATGCCCACGAGCGTGTGTCAGATGCCGCTCGGCAGCAGCTCGTCGACCCTGGCCGCGGCCACCAACTTCTCAAGCTCCAAAAGGAAAGACATGTCGCTCCTGAAGGCCATCGACACCAATCCCTCCTTCACGCCGCGAGAGTCCGGCCCGCTCCCGGAACGCCTGATGTCCGGCAACCCTGCTTTTCGGACCTGGGCCCAGGACGTCGCCCGTGGGGAGTCGATCCATACGGGCGTCTGGGAAGCGACGCCCGGCGAGATGCGCTCGATCAAGGGCGAGACCTTCGAGTTCTGCCACATCCTCTCCGGCATCGTCGAACTCACACCTGAAGGCGGCGAGCCGGTGATCTACAAGGCCGGCGACAGCTTCGTCATGAAGCCGGGCTACGTCGGCGTCTGGAAGACCATCGAAACCGTGCGCAAGATCTACGTGACCGTGACGTGATGCCGATGCCCGGCCCCGATCGCCTTCAGGGTTTACGCGAAGCTACCTGCTGAGCAACGTCGCCGGGGCGATGGTCCGCTCGGCCCGTCCCTCAGCCCCAGGCCAGGATCTGCTTCATCCCTCATCAGAGCCCTCATGCTCCGGCTCTGCTGAGGACCACCCCCACTCCGCTGGTCACCCCCTGTCCCGGCTCCAGTTTCCCCACCGCCACCCACCCGGTCACCCAGCCGACGTCGCTCCCGCGACAAGCTCGTCGGGAACTTCGAGCCACGGCGAACACGCGCCCCAAACGGCGATCGGCAAGGCAAGCGGGCGATGTTCTGTCCGCGTTCGCCGCCCTGAACAATCCCCCCGCATGCGAGGTAAAGCCCCCGCACAGCTGGTCCCAATGCGTCCCCAGATGAGGAGTATTGCCATGAGTGATGCCCAGATCGGTCGTAGAGCGCTCCTGCGCGGAGCAGGCGGTCTGGCCGCCCTCGCCGCTCTTCCGTCCCTCGCCGCCTGCGGCACCGGCTCCAGCCGGACAGCCGGTGGGAGTGGTGGCAAGGGCGGCAAGACGGTGGTCGTCCGTGACAGCGGCGGTTCCTACGGTGCCGCCCTGCAGAAGGCGATCTACACGCCGTTCACGCAGGAGACCGGCATCAGCGTCAAGGTGCTGAACCTGGACGACGCCCCGCTGCTGGCCCAGATCAAGCAGGGCCGGCCGCAGTGTGACCTCATCAACAACTCGATGATGTCGCACACCAAGTACGTCAAGCAGGACGCGCTGGAGGCGCTGGACCTCGACCGGATCAAGAGCGTGAAGAGCGCGAAGATCCCCGAGGCCCAGATCACCGACCACGCCGTCGGCCACAGCTTCTACGGTCAGTGCATCGCGTACCGCACGGACGCGTTCGGGGGTAAGAAGCCGGAGTCGTGGGCGGACTTCTGGGACACCAAGGCGTTCAAGGGCGCTCGGGCGATGGTCCACCCGGACGGTGACCTGCCGGAGCTGGAGTTCGCGCTGCTGGCCGACGGCGTCCCCATGGACAAGCTGTACCCGCTCGACCTGGACCGCGCCTTCAAGATGCTGACCCGGCTGCGGGGCGACATCAAGAAGTTCTGGGACAGCGGCCCGCTGCCCGGTGTGCTGCTGAGCCGCGAGGAGGTGACGATGTCGACCGTCTGGGACGGCCGGATCGCGGATCTGCAGAAGCAGGGTGTCCCGGTCGAGCGGCAGCTCAACGGCATGCGCCGCCAGTTCTCGGGTTACGCCATCGCCAAGGGCGCGGCCAACGCGGACAACGCCTACAAGCTGATGGACTTCGCGCTGCGTGCCGAGAGCCAGGCCAACCTGGCCAAGGCGTTCCCGTCGAACCCGTCGTCTCCGGTGGCTTACGCCAAGCTCACCGAGGAGGAGCGCAACGCGCTGGCGGGTGCGCCGAAGTACTACGACAAGGGTTTCGATGCGGATGTCGACTGGTGGCTGAAGAACGAATCGGCCGTCACCAAGCGCTGGTTGGAGTGGGCTCGTGGCTGAATTCGGTATCGCGGCACCGTCGGTGAAGGTGGCCGGCGTCAAGTCGGCCACGGCGACCGGCAAGGCGCTGTCGGTGGTGGCACTGCGTAAGACGTACGGGGACGTGGTCGCTGTCGACGAGGCGTCGATGGAGATCGCCGCGGGGGAGTTCGTCACCTTCCTCGGCTCCTCCGGGTCGGGCAAGACCACGACCCTGATGATGATCGCCGGGTTCTGCGAACCCGACTCCGGCACCATCACCGTCGGCGGCCGTGACGTCACCCGCCTGGCGCCGCAGAAACGGGGCCTCGGTTTCGTCTTCCAGCAGTACCTGCTGTTCCCGCACATGACGGTCGCGGAGAACGTCGCTTTCCCGCTGACGCTGCGCGGGGTGCCGAAGGACGAGATCCGTCGGCGTGTCGGGGAGACGCTGGAGATCGCGGGCCTGTCCGGGTTCGGGGGCCGTAAGCCGCGTGAGCTGTCCGGTGGTCAGCAGCAGCGTGTGGCGTTGTGCCGGGCGCTGGTCTACCGGCCGCCGGTCATCCTGATGGACGAGCCGCTGGGCGCGCTGGACAAGAAGCTGCGTGACCAGCTGCAGGTGGAGATCAAGACCATCCAGCAGGAACTCGGCCTGACCGTCATCTATGTGACGCACGATCAGGAAGAGGCGCTGGTGATGTCGGACCGTATCGCGGTGATGCGCAACGGTCTTATCGAGCAGTTCGACACCCCCCGCGAGCTGTTCGAGCGGCCGAGGACGCCGTTCGTGGCGGACTTCCTCGGCGCGGCGAACTTCCTGCCCGGGCGTATCGAGCAGCACGACGGCGAGCACACCCTGGTCCGTCTCGACAACAGTGGTGGCCTGATCAAGGCCCGCCATCACGACCTCGCCTCGGGCACCCGGGTCAAGGTCGCCGTCCAGCCCGGCCGGCTGCGGGCCTGTGCCGCCGGCGACGGGTTCTGTACCGGCACGGTGGAGAACGCCACCTACGTCGGCACGCTGGTGCGCGCCGGGATCCGGATCGACGGTGGTGACGGGCCGCTGCTGCGCCTGGAGGTCCCCGCCGGCCGCGGGCCCGTGGCCGGCGAGCGGGTCGGGATCAGTGCGGACCCCGAGGACGTCAACCTCTTCCCCACCGACGAAAAGGCGGGGTGAGTCATGGCAGCAACCCTCACCGCGGGCGCTCCGGCTCGTCCGCGCAAGCTGCTGGCTTCGCGGCGGACGCGGGTCGGGATCCTGTACGCGCTCCCCGTCGTCGTGTATCTGCTGGTGCTGTTCGTCTACCCGATCTTTTCCACACTGCTGCTGAGCCTGAAGGACGCCGACGGCTCGTTCACGCTGCACTGGTACGCAGACGCGCTGACCGGCGTGAACCTGTCGGTGCTGTTCACCACGCTGCGGATCTCCGCCGAGACGGCGGTGCTGAGCCTGGTCTTCGGGTTCGTCCTGGCCCAGGCGATCACCCGGCTCAAGCCCATCCTGGCCGGTCTGGCGATGCTGGTCGTGGTCGTCCCGCACTTCGTCAGCGCGCTGGTGCGCACGTACGGCTGGATCATCATGCTCGGTGACAAGGGCCTGGTGAACGAGTCCCTGACCAGCATGTCGGTTCCCGGTGCCCCGTTCCAGCTGCTCTACAACGAGCTGGGTGTGGTCATCGGTACGACGTCGATGATGCTCCCCTACACGGTGCTGCTCCTTTACGGGGTGATGCGCGGGGTGGACCGCCGGCTGCTGGCGGCCGCGTCCAGCATGGGCGCGGGCAAGGTGACGATCTTCCGGCGTATCTATCTGCCGCTGGTCGCCCCCGGGCTGGCCAGTGCCGGGCTGCTCAGCTTCATCCTGTCGCTGGGCTACTACATCACCCCGGCCCTGATGGGCGGACCGAACCAGACGATGATCGCCACTCTCATCAACCAGCAGGTCACCAAGGAGAACCAGTGGAACGGAGCGGCCGCCCAGGGCGTCATCCTGCTGGTCCTCACCCTGGCCGGACTGCTGCTGGTCAAGGCCGTGACCTCGCTGGGCGCGAGCCGTAAGAAGAGGAGCGCGTGATGATGGAACTGCGCAAGACCCTCGCCGGCCGCATCGCCCTGACCGCGGTCGCCACCGTGGTCCTGCTGTTTTTGGCGCTGCCGATCGTCGTCATCCTCGTCACCTCCTTCAGCAACAACGCCTTCGCCTCCTTCCCCCCGGAGACGTGGACGCTGAACTGGTACAAGGCCCTGTTCGCCGACGGCAGCAAATGGCCCGCCGCACTGTCCCTGTCCGCCCTGGTCGCCGCCCTGAGCACCGTGTTCTCCCTGGTCATCGGGGTCACCGCGGCCACCGCGCTGGTCCGCAGTGAACTGCCGCTGCGCTCGGCGGTGTTCGCCCTGGTCCTGGGACCGCTGGTCATCCCGCAGATCGTCACCGCGCTCGGGCTGTTCCTGTTCTTCGAACCGGCCGCGATGCTGGGCAGCCCCATCGCGATCGCGCTGGGCCACACGGTGCTGGCCTCACCGATCGCGGTGCTGATCCTGATCGCGACCCTGCGCGGCATCGACGAACGCCTCGAGGACGCCGCCGCCAGCATGGGCGCCGGCCGCCTCACGATCGCCCGGAAGATCACCTTCCCGCTCGCTGCGCCGGGCATGATCGCGGCGGCGATCTTCTCCTTCATCACCAGCTTCGACGAGTTCTACATCTCCCAGTTCCTGTCCTCGGTCGACACCGTCACCCTGCCCGTGCAGGTCTACAACTCGCTCACCTTCGAGATCGACCCCAGCGTGACCGCGGTCAGCGCGATCCTCATCGCCTTCGCGATCCTCGCCCTGGGCCTGGTGGCCCTGGTGCGCTGGCTCGGCTCCGGACGGCAGGACTCCCTGCTCTCGGTCGAGAACACCGTCGGTGTCGCCAACCCGGGAGGCGAGGCCGTATGACCACCCACCGATCGTGCTCTCTCAACACACCATCCTGCGATCAGCGAAAGAGCCACGCGCATGACTGACACCCTCACCGCTCCCTCAGTGGAGTCGGCAGTCCTGGAAACCGTCCCCCGTGGCTTCCTCGCCCACGACTGGCAACCCGCCACCGGCGGTCGCACCTTCGAGGTGCGCAACCCCGCGACCGAGGAAGTCATAGCCACCGTCGCCGACTGCGGCGCACAAGACGCGCTGAAAGCACTGGACGCGGCGGCCGCGGCCGCCGACCAGTGGGCCCTCAGCAGCCCGCGGGACCGGGCGACCGTCCTGCACCGGCTCACCGACGCCATGACCGAACACCGTGAGCGTCTGGCCCGCATCATCACGCTGGAGATCGGCAAGACGATCACCGAAGCCCGGGGCGAGGTCGACTACGCCGCGGCCTATTTCCGGTGGTACGCCGAGGAGGCGGTCCGCCCCCACGCACGCAGCACGCCCTCCCCGGACGGCAAGAGCCACATCGTCACCGTCGCCGAACCGGTCGGGCCCTGCCTGCTGATCACCCCGTGGAACGTGCCGCTGGCCATGGCCGCCCGCAAGGCCGCCGCCGCCCTCGCCGCAGGCTGCACCGCCGTGCTCAAACCGGCAGCGCTCACTCCGCTGTCCTCCCTGATGCTGGGCGAGCTGGCACGCGAGGCCGGCGCGCCCGCAGGCGTCCTGACCGTGATCACCAGCAGCGACGCGGCAGCGGTCACCACGGCGCTGCTGGCCGACCCCCGGCTGCGCAAGCTGTCCTTCACCGGGTCCACTCCGGTCGGCAGGCTGCTGCTTCAGCAGAGCGGTGCCCGGGTGCTGCGCACCTCGATGGAGCTGGGCGGCAACGCGCCGTTCCTGGTCTTCGACGACGCCGACCTCGACCTCGCGGTCCGCGAAGCGATGATCGCGAAGATGCGGCTGGGCGGCCAGTCCTGTGTCGGCGCCAACCGGTTCCTGGTGCAGGAGGGGATCGCCGACGAGTTCGCCGCGGCGCTGGGCGAACGGATTGCCGCCATTCGGGTCGGCTCCCCGGACCGGGAGGACACCGAGCTCGGGCCGCTGGCCGACCACCGTGCGGTGGACAAGGTCCGCCACCTCGTCGAGGACGCCGTGACCCGGGGCGCCGTCGTCATCGGCAAGGCGGAGATCCCTGAAGGGCCGGGCCACTGGGCCGCCCCCACCGTGCTGGACCACGTCCCCGCCGACGCCGCGATCATGCACGAGGAGGTCTTCGGACCCGTTGCCGCCATCCACCGGTTCTCCACCGAGGCCGAGGCCATCACGGTGGCCAACAACACCGAGCACGGCCTCGCGTCGTACGTGATGACGTCCCACATCGACCGCGCCCGCCGGGTCGCCGCCCGGCTGGAGGCCGGAATGGTCGGCATCAACCGCGGCCTGGTCTCCGAGGTCGCGGCACCCTTCGGCGGGATCAAGCAGTCCGGCCTGGGCCGTGAGGGCGGGCCCGAGGGCCTCCACGAGTACCAGCAGCTCAAGTACCTGTCATTGCCCGGCTTTCACAGCTGAGCAAGCCGACACCAGCGGAGCCTTCCTCCCCCCCCCGTCGTGCAGGGCAAGGCAGTGACCGGGGTGAGGGTCCATTCCACTACGTCCTGGTCACCGACAGCAAAGGACATCCAGCAGTTGGCGGGGCAGGGCGTCTGGGACGTCAAGCAGCCACGGCAGCCCGGTGGGGAGTCTCGGTTCTTCCTCACCGGCACCCCACCATGCTCCGCAGCCCTCATGGCACCCGTGATCCGAGTGCCGTGGGACGGCCATCTCCACCGACTTGACGAAGTAGACGGTTGGCCGTGGACGCCATCGACGAGAAGATCATCGCCGAGCTGACCCGCAACGCCCGCCTCTCGCACTCGGAGCTGGCCAGCAGGGTGCTGCTCTCCCGTAATGCGGTGCGCCAGCGCATCGAACGGCTGGAGCGGCACGGCCACATCGCCGGCTACACCATCGTCCGCCCGGGCGAGGACACCGGCAATGTCGTCTCGGCGCTCGTCCTCGTCTACCGCCAGGACTGCATGCGCAGAGGCGACGTCCTGGCCGCACTCAAGAGCATTCCGGAGGTCGTCATCTGTGAGATCCTCAGCGGCGACTACGACATCATGGTGCGTTTGGAGGCAGCCTCGCTGGAACGCGTACGAGTCGTCTGGGAGAACATCGCCCAGATGCCCGGCGTACGGGACACGGTCACTCACCCTGTCCAGCATCGTCAACCGTCCGCGAAGAAAACGGCGTACCACGCCATCGGGGTGAGCAGCGCCGCCATCGCCACTTCCCCGTCCAGTTCACCGTGACCATAAAGACCACCACCTCCACCCCGGTGGCCAGGGTCTCTTCGACACCCAGGCGGTCGCCCTAGCGATGTGGGGAGAAGGACAGGCGCCGTGCACACCGACCGGGCGGCTTGGCGGGCCAAGTACTCCTCATTGGTGGTGATCTCCGTCGACGTGCAGCACGGCACTCTTGGCGTCGACCCTTCCGCCGTGGAAGCGGTCGGAGCCGATCTCGGAGTGGATCCCGCTTCGGGGGATCAGCCGGGTCTCGATCCCGAGCTGGCCGGACATGATCTCGTGGGTCTTGCGCAGGCCTTCGACGTGGGCCGGGCGGCAGCTCCATCCCCGTGGCCGCCGGCGCGGCGGCTTCGTTCGGCTGCTACGGCACGATGAGTGCCATGCCGGGCCGTTCGATCACGCCGGAGTCCTCCGCCCAGAAGCTGCTAGGCATCACCCCGCGGACCACGAGCCAGTGGCTGGCTGACATCGGGCTGTAATCGCGATCGCTGCCGGCTTCCGCTGGGCGGCAGCGATGACGTGGGAGGCCTCCGTTGCGGGCAGCCTGCCACCTGTCCCGAGCAGTCGACCGCCCGCGGCGAGACCCGCTCCGACTTCAACACGCTGAACCTGACAGGGAAGTGCCGGGCGTGCCGCGCCCGGTAGGTCTCGGGCATGCCGGTGACCGCGGTCCGCTCCCGCCCGAACCGCTTGATGATCGTGTCGTACACCTCCAGCAGGCGCTCGGACTCCACATCGATGTCGATGTCCGGCAACGGCGTACGCCGCTCGCTGAGTAAGTGCTCGAACAGCAGCCGGTGTTCGAGCGGGTTGGCCGTGGCGACGAACAGCGCGTGATTCACCATCGAGCCGGCGCTGTGATCCGCACGCTGTAACGCGGATTCCCAGCGCCCGGGTATCCGCCACCACACGGGCCACGGCCAGGAAGTACCCCTTAGGGGTCCTTGCAGAATGATCCTCTTGTGGCACGGTGGGAGGTCAGTGACGAGTTGTGGGCGGTGATCGAGCCGCTGCTGCCGAAGCAGGAGCGGTTCCGGCACCCGGGGTGCAAGCGGATCGATGACCGCAAGACGCTCCAGCGCGTGCTGTTCGTCCTCTACACCGGCGTCCAGTGGGAGTTCCTGCCGCAGGAGTTGGGGTTCGGTTCGGGTCCCACCTGCTGGCGGCGTCTGGCCGAGTGGCAGCGGGCCGGAGTGTGAGAGGAACTCCAGCGGGTGCTGCTGGACCGGCTTCGGGCAGCGGACCGCCTCGACTTCTCCCGCGCCACGATCGATGCCTCGCACGTGCAGGCCAAGCGGGGGCGAGGCAGCCCAAAAGTCGGCCCGAGCCCGGTTGACCGCGCACGGCCGGGCTCGAAACACCACGTGCTGACCGACGCCTGCGGCATCCCGTTGCGCGTGTCCCTGATGGGCGGTCACCGCAACGACATCACCCAGCTCCTGCCCCTGGTCGACGGCCTGCCGCCGGTACGTGGCAAACGAGGCAGGCCCCGGCGCAAGCCCCGCACGTTATACGCCGACCGCGGCTACGACCACGACATCTACCGCCGCCGGCTGCGCGAACGCGGCATCACACCGAAGATCGCCCGGCGCGGCGAGCCGCACGGCTCGGGCCTGGGGTAAATCCGATGGGTTGCCGAGTCCGCCATCGCCTGGCTCCACGGCCCCCGCCGACTGCGGATCCGCTGGGAAGCACGCGACGACGTGCACGACGCCTTCCTCCAGCTCGCCCACTGCATGACCCTCGCCCGGAAGAATCCAGCATTCTGAAAGGACCCCCGAAAGCCCAACCGGCCGATGACCTCCAGCTCGCCGTGCAGAGGCCCTGAACTCCTGGGCACGGCCACCGCGGTCGTCGCAGCAGCGTGTAGCCCGAGCCCGGGACCTGCTGGAGCCGAGCGACCTGTCGGTGGACCAGATCGCCGACCGGGTTCGGCTTCCCCAGGAGCACCTCCCTGCGCCAGCACCTGCACGCGGCGATCGGCATCTCACCCCAGGCGTACCGGCGTACGTTTCAGGCGGCCCGCTAGTGCCCACCCCTAGCCACTAGTTCGGTGAACTGATTCGCTGCGGGAAGTGTGCCGGCCGGGCCCGCCGGCCTGTCGGCGCGGCGCGGTTCCGCCGGTCGGCGGGGCAGTCCCAGCCGGTCGGCGGGGGCGTTGCCGAAACCTGTCGGATGTTCCACCTCCTGGCGGCACCGAAGGATTCGTCGTATGACACAGGTAAAGCCGCCGCAGGAGCTGTCGGCTCCGCAGAGGAACGCGACTCCACCGCCGAAGGCCTCGTCCGAGTCCGCCGGGCAAGTCTCGGGCCGCCCCTCGATGGGACGCCTGGTCGGGCTGGATCTGGCCCGTGCGCTGGCGGTGTTCGGCATGTACATCGTGCACATCGCCCCGATGGACTCCCCCCAGGGCAGCGTCGGCAGCTGGGTGTACTTCCTGGCCGAGGGACGGTCCTCGGCCCTGTTCGCCACCCTCGCCGGGTTCTCGCTGATGCTGATCGCCGGCCGCCGTGAGCCGAAGACCGGCCTGGCGGGCCGGCAGGCGAAGGCCCGCATCGCGATCCGCGCCGTGATCCTGCTGGCCCTGGGCACCGTGCTGGCGATGGAGTACGGGGACATCATCATCCTCGCCTACTACGGCGTCTACTTCCTCCTCGCACTGCTCCTGGTACGACTGAGCGCCAGGACACTGGCGCTCATCGCGGCCGGGATCGCGCTGGTCATGCCGCAGCTGGCGTTCGTTTTGAAGATGTGGCTGAGCGACTCCGTCCAGCAGACCATCAACGCCTACGACCCGCTGGAACGCCTCAGCACCGTGGGAGTACTCGATCTGCTGCTGACGGGCCTCTACCCGACCATCACGTGGATGGCGTTCGTGACCACCGGCATGGCTCTGGCCCGCCTCGACCTGTCCGCCCCCGTCGTCCGGCGGCGCCTGGCCGTCCTCGGTGCCGGCCTCGCCACAGCCGCCTACGGCCTGGCCACACTGCTGACCGGCGCGAGCGCGGTATGGAACGTCGGCGGAGGTGGGGGACCCTCCAGCGGCTCCGGTCCGGGCTCCGTGGGCAGCGGCTCCGCGGTCTCCGGCTCCATGAGCAGCGCACCCGGCGGGCCCGAGCTGTCGGCCTCGGACCTGCTGGGCGCCGTGTCCCACACCGGCACCACCTTCGACACCCTCGGCTGCGCGGGCATCGCGATCCTCGTGATCGTGGCCGCGACGGCGGCGATGGACCGCCTGCCGCTACTGCGCCGCCTGGCGAAGCCGGTCATCGCCGTGGGCACCATGTCCCTGACCGCCTACGTAGGCCACTTCCTCGCACAGTCCGCGTGGCCCGCTTCCGGCGCTGGCACCACGACGTCCTGGGTACCCGTGCTCACGTACATCGTGACAGCGATCGTGTTCGCCACGATCTGGTCCCGCTTCTTCCGCCGCGGCCCTCTGGAGTATCTGCTCAACGCCGCAACCAAACCCGCCAAGTACATCCGCTGATGTCCGGTCGGGGTGGCTCGGCTTCCTGCCCCACCCCGGCCTGCACGGCCCGCTCGGCCCGCAAGGGGACAGCCCTTGCGGGCCTCGGCCGTGGACCTGGCCGACTGATCTCAGCTCCGCCTGACGCCGACCTGCCGTCCGCGGCGCGGCCTGGGCAGTGGCCGGCCATGCCTGGCCAGGGGCCGGGACATGGTCCCCGGGGCAGGTTGCCTTACCTGATGGGCGCCACCGTGGCAGGTCCAGATATGCACCTTGATGCCCTTAGTGGTGCCCCCGCCGGCGGCATCGAGGCACTTGCCCATGGAGCGCACGGTGCCGTCGGTGCAGAGCGACCAGGCCTGATTGCACTGACGCTGCAGCCCCAGACCTGGGCGGCGGTCCTCATCGGCGGTGCCGGCACCGTTGAGATCCATTCACTTGCCGGCGATGCCGGACCGCACGAGTGCGGATGCGGGGGCCGGGTTCTTCAGCCAACCGGCGCTGCCCGCGGCTTGGACGCCGCGGTGGAAGGCGTCTGCCATCTTCTGATAGCCCGAGTCGTTGGGATGCAGAGGGTCAGCCAGGTCGGCCGTGGTCAAGCCGCTCATGTCAACGTATGCGACGCGTTTGCCCGCCTCCTGGGCGTCGCTGGCGATTTGGCGGACGGCCTGGTTGTACATGCCCCGCCGCTGCTCCTCCGTGCTGCTGGTGGAAACGACCAGGGAAGCGGCGAGGACGGTTGCGTCGGGGACGTCGGCGGTGATCTGGTTGATCAGCAACCTCAGCCGGGTGATGGCGGTGTCGACCCTCCGAGGCCCCTCGGAGGTCGTTGGTACCGATGTGCAGCGTCACGATGTCGGGCCGGTAGCGGGTCAGCGAGGCGTCGGCGAGTGCGGCAATCTGGTCAATGCGCTATCCGGAGTGGCCTTCGTTGCCGGGGTCGGACATCGAACCGTTCTGCACCGTGCCCACGAAGTCCAGTGGATGGCCGTCCGCAGCAAGCTTGTTCGACAACGGCCCCCGGTAGCCGTTGCCCGTGCTGCTTCCCACACCCCACGTTATCGAGTCGCCCAACGGCATCACCCGCAAAAGCGTGTCGGAGGCGACGAGGACAGGGGCCACACCTGCCGCTGTCACCCCGAGCGTGGCGGCGACAAGCGTGATCAAGGGTAGAACCCAACACTTTCTCATGGAGTTTCCTCCCTTTCGCGAGTGACTGCTGAATCAGCGGGGCTGCGACGACGCCCCTCTCGGCTTCCAGCTCTGCGCACACAAGGGCGCCGTGAGGCCGTTGCCCCTCAGGGATCCGCCCTCCCGGCAGGCGGGCGGGATGGCTCCGGCGTGCAGTGGTCGGGCCCGCTGATCGTGGTCATGGCCGGAGCGCTGCCACGCCGTACCGGCCGAAGGACACCCCGTCGGTGTCGATGTCCGTCGTGGTGGGTGCCGGGCACCTCGACGATCACCGGCTCACACTCGTGAGCCACTGCAAGTAGCAGACGGCGTCGCCGCCCCGGGACAGCCACGGCTTGGGCGACCAACGCCGCTTGAGGCTACGGGGCTTGGGGTGGTTCACGCCCAACCGGTTGACCGGCCCGACCGCCTGCTCCAGGGACATCCAGGGACTCCCAAGGACATTGCCGCCGATCCGGACCAGAGAGAACAGGAGCTCCTGAAGACAGGGCGCCGATGCGGCGCCCGTTGAAGCGCCTAGAGGGCCGCGGAAGAACCACAGACTGTTCGTGAGGCCCGCAGCGCGACCGCCCCACCCGGGCGAGGGGCTCCGGGCACGCTTCTCCGGCTGCGTTTTATCGAATGCGTCGGGCGATCCCGGTCGCCTTGCCCATCAGCCATTCGAGTGGCCCGCGCTGGAAGAAGCGGGACCAGAGGGTGGCGAGGAGGGTGATGGACGCGCTGAAGCCGAGCAGGACGTACAGCGGCGGGACGGCCGAACGCTCGGTGTCCAGTAGCCAGATGGCCACGATGTGGTAGACGTACGCGGTCAGTGACATCGAGCCGACCGCGATGACGGGCTTGGCCAGGCGGCGCAGCCTGGGGAAGGCGTCCATGACGGCCAGGCATGCGGTGATCACCAGGATCGCCACACCCGTGGCGGCCATGATGGACAGGGTCGCCTCGCTGTGCGGGGCTGAGGCCAGCATCCCGGCTGGGGTGTCGCCGAAGATGCCGATGCTGTCGGGCGATACGGATGACACGGACGACATGCCCGACCCCTCTTCGGCTTTCCGGACAGCTTCGGCGGCACCGGGTACGAGACGCACCGCCAGCCAGGAGCCGCCGTAGCCGGTGACGGCGAGGGCCACGCCGGTGAGGGCGAGGCGTATCCGGACGGCCGTGGCAGTCAGGTCGCAGCGGGCGACAGCCATACCGGCGATCACGAACGGGACCCAGGTCAGGGCCGGATAACCGCCGGTGAAGAACAACGAGACGGGGCCGTCGGCCTGGCCGTAGGAGAGGAACACGCGGCCGCCGACCACCGGCTTCAGCGCGTACAGCAGTTGCGGGCCCACCAGGGCCCATCCCGCGGCGACAAGCGCCAGTGGCTTGGCGTCCAGCCGGTACAGCGGCAGCACGAGCAGGAAGAACAGTCCGTAGAAGGCGAGGATCGGCACGACCGGGGTGCCGGTCATGGTCAGGGCGGTGCCGAGGGCCAGCAGGATCACGGCCCTGATGATCACCTTGGCGACGGCCTGACGGCCGGCCAGGCCGGTCTTCGGCGGGCGGCGCCCGGTGATGAGAGCGACCGAGAAGCCGGCCAGGACGGCGAACAGGGCGGAGGAGCGGCCTTGCGCCAGCTCCATCAGGAAGCCGATGACACCGCCCTGAGCCGGGGCGGGGCCCACGTGGACCGCGTACATGCCGAAGACGGCCAAGCCGCGGGCCAGGTCCAGCCCGATCAGCCGGCCCACTCCGGGCGCACCGGTCGAGGGCTCACCACGCTCACCTCCAGAAGACGGGGTATCGGCCGGGAGCAGCGCGGAGTCCGGGTGATGGGTCATAGCCCTCAGACTGGAGGCCGGGCCGATCACGGCCCATCCGACAGAAGGCTGCCGCGGCCCTGCCGAGTGGTGGGTGCTACCCCGCCGTGTGGCTGGAGCTGCAGCTCAGCGGGCCGCCGGGACCGATCGGGGCTTTACGGTCGAGTCGGCGTGGGCCGGACGGTATGAACGAAGGGTAGGGGGAGCGCATGATCCGGGTAGTGGTGGTTGACGACGAGGCTCTGGTCCGCTCGGGCTTCCAGCTGATTCTGGGCGCGTCCGAGGACATCGAGGTCGTCGCGACCGCGAGTGGCGGCCAGGCGGTCGAGACGGTCCGCCGGGAGCGGCCCGACGTGGTGCTGCTGGACATCCGGATGCCGGACGTCGACGGGCTCACCGTGCTCCGGGAACTCCGCACGATGCCGGACCCGCCGGTGGTGGCGATGCTGACCACGTTCGACGCCGACGAGTACATCCTCACCGCACTGCACTCCGGCGCGGCCGGTTTCCTCCTCAAGGACACCGAGCCCGAGCAGCTCGCCCACCTGGTGCGCACCCTGGCCGCGGGCGGTGTGGTGCTGTCCCCCAAGGCGTCGCGGACGCTGCTGCACAGCCACCCCGGCACCGGGACGGCCGTCGACGAGGAGGCCGCGCGGGTCCGGCTGCTCACCGCGCGGGAGCGCGACGTCCTCGTCCTGGTGGCGGAGGGGCTGTCGAACGCCGACATCGGGGCGCGTATCCACCTGGGGGCGGGCACGGTGAAGGACCACGTCAGCGCCATCCTGACGAAGCTGCGCGTGGCGAGCCGGGTGCAGGCGGCGCTGCTGGCGCAGCGGGCCGGGCTACTCGACGAGCGCCTGCGGTCGGAGGTCGGGGGATGAGCCGTGCACGCGCCCTACGGCAGCGGGTTCCCGCGCCGGTCATCGACCTCGCCCTGGTGGCCGCGGCGGCCGTGGACGTGCGGCTGAACAACTGGGAGCCCACGCGCCTCGAGCTCGCGCTGGCGGCTGTCGGGTGCACCGCGCTGGCCTTCCGGCGCCGGTTCCCGCTCGTCGTGTTCCTGCTCACCCTCCCGTCGCGCTGATGCAGGATGTCGCCGTCGCTGTGCTCGCGGCGCTGTTCACCCTGGCCGAACGCTCCCGCAACCGCGCTCTCCTCGCCGTGTGCGTCGCCCTGGCCGCCGTCGCGAGCAGCACTCCGTGGCCCCTGGCCGAGGTCGACCGGACCATGACATTGGTCTTCTTCGTGTACGGCCTGGCTACGGCCGCGGCACCGGTCCTCTTCGGCCAGCTACTCCAGGCACAGCGGGACCTGGCGCGGCGGTTTGCCGAGATCGAGGAGGCAAGGGAACACGAGCGGACCCTGCACGCCCAGGCCGTCCTCGCTCGCGAACGCGCCCAGCTGGCCCGGGAGATGCACGACGTGGTCTCCCATCAGGTCAGCCTGATCGCCGTACGGGCCGGGGCGTTGCAGGTCGCCGCCCGGGACGTGGACGCCAAGGAGGCCGCCCGCACGATCCGTTCGCTGAGCGTCACCACGCTCGACGAACTGCGCACCATGGTCACCCTGCTGCGGGCCTCCGGCGGCGACGCCACCGAGCTGACGCCTCAGCCCACCCTTGCCGACCTGCGTAAACTCGTGGAATCGAGCGGCACTCACGTACAGCTGACTGGGGAACTGCCGCCCACTGTGAGCACACCCACCCAACGCGCCCTCTACCGTACGGTTCAGGAAGCGCTGACCAACGTCCGCAAACACGCACCTGGCGCCACGGCCAGCGTCGAATTGTGGCAGGACGGCGAGGGCATCGGAGTGACCGTCACCAACACCCCATCCACGCGTCCTTCCCTGTCCCCCCCCGGCTCCCAGCAAGGCCTCGTCGGGCTGCGGGAACGTGCCGACATCCTGCACGGCACCCTGGAGGCGGGCCCGACCACGGAAGGCGGCTACCGGGTGCGGCTGCGGATCCCGCCGCGGCCTCCCACTTCGCGCTCTTCACGCCGTGCCGCCACGCCCGCCGCGCCGCCGCCTCCACACGGGCGGTCTCCCGGCCCTCGGCGCCGGACGCCTTCACCGTACGGAACGCCCCGAAGGCCCGCTCCAACTCGACGGAGATCTCCCCGACCGCCCGCTGCGACCGTTCGGTGGCCCGCGCGATCCGCGGCATCACCAGCGCGACGGCCCCGCCGACCAGCACGACCACGCCGAGCGTCACACCCAGCAGCACGGCGTCGAGGAACGCCATCATCACGATCGCCGCGACGAACGCGACCGCACCCGTGGCCGCGGAGACGACCGCCTCCGTGCTGACCGCCCGCAGCAGCGTCGTGTCCGAGGTGACGCGGGACATCAGATCACCCGGCGGGATCCGCTCCCACTCCGCGATCCGCAGCAACCGCCCCACAAGGGTGCGCCGGGCGGCCAGGACCACCGACTCCGCCGTCCGCTCCAGCACATACGCGCCGAACGCCTCGACCGCCGTGCCCACCACCACCAGCACGGTGAGCCCGATCAGGATCCCGGCGATGGTCCCACCGGAGGCCATCCGGTCCACCAGCGCCTTCGTGGCCAACGGCTGCAGCAGCGCCCCGGCGGCCCCCACCAGGGCACACAACAGACCAAGGGCAACGGCCCAACGGTGCGGCCGGACATACCCGTACAGCGCCCTGACCGTCTCCCGGGCAGACAGGGACGTCGCATCCTTCGCCGGGGCGGATGCGGTGTTCACAACATTCCTTCCTTCTGCGGTCCGCCCGGCACCGCATAGACGGTGCCGGGCGGACCGGGCGTGATGGTGTGCCAGCTCAGCGGACGAGTCCGGCTGTGCTCGAGGAAAGGGCGCGCATCAACGCTTCGGGGAGCTCAGGGCGTACGACGACCAGGACGAGGGCGCCCGCAGCCAGCACCAGGCCGAGGAACTCCAGGAAGTCGCCCCTGCGAGGGACCACGTCATGCCCCGGTTCGTCAGCTGGTGAGGCGTGGGAGGTGTCGGGCTCCCTGTGCCGCGCACGGTGTGTCATGCCTCCACCCTGGAAGCCCGGCCGCCCCGCACCCATCCGGCAACCCTCGGGTCCACCCCCGCCGAGTGGCTGGACAAGACCACCGCCCGGTCGCACCGGACCGGGTCGGGGACGAGGTTCCGCCGGTCGGCAGGGCGGTACCCGCCGGTCGACGGGGGCGTTACCGACGCCTGCCGGATGGCCTGCCCCCTGAGCTCCGCGCGAGGTTTGCCGTATGACACAGACGCAGCCGCCGCAGGAGACGTCAGCTCTCCCGGAGAACTCACCTCCGCCGCCCCGAACCTCCCCCGAGTCCGCCGTGCCGGCCTCGCCCGGTCCCTCGATGGGACGCCTCGTCGGGGTGGACCTGGCCCGCGCACTGGCGGTGTTCGGCATGTACGTCGTGCACATCGGCCCCCCGCTGTCCGCCACGACCGGCGTGGCGAGCTGGATCCGCTACATAGCGGATGGCCACTCGTCGGTCCTGTTCGCCACTCTCGCCGGGTTCTCGCTGATGCTGATCGCCGGCCGCCGTGAGCCGAAGACGGGCCTGGCGGGTCGGCAGGCGAAGGCCCGCATCGCGATCCGCGCCGTGGTCCTGCTGGTGCTGGGCACCGTGCTGGCGATGGAGTACGGGGGAGTGATCATCCTCGGCTTCTACGGGGTCTACTTCCTCCTCGCCCTGCCGCTGGTGCGACTGCGTGCCAGGACACTCGCGATCATCGCGGCCGCCTTCGCCCTGGTCACACCGCAGCTGGCGTTCGCCCTGAACTCGCTGCTGACTTCGTCGGTCCAGGAGAGCATCAACGCATACGACCCGCTCCGCCGCCTCAGCGAGGTGGGAGTGCTCGACCTGCTGCTCACCGGCTTCTACCCGGCGCTCACGTGGATGTCGTTCGTGATCGCGGGCATGGCCCTGGGCCGCCTCGACCTGTCCTCCGGCACCGTTCAGAAGCGCCTCGCCGCGCTCGGCGCCTCCCTCACCGCAGCCGCCTACGGCATGTCCCTGCTGCTCGCCGGATCGGGCGCGTTGAGGAGCCTCGCGGAAGACGGGTCGTCGTCCGGCAGCTCCGGGGCGATGCCCCCCGCCAGCGGTTCGATGCCGCCCGACGGGGGGTCGTTCCCCGAGATGTCCGCGTCGTTCCTGCTGAAGGCCGGGCCGCACAGCGGGACCACGTTCGACATCATAGGCAGCGTGGGCGTCGCGATCCTCGTGATCGTGGGCGCCACGGTGGCGATGGACCGCCTGCCGCGACTGCGCCGCCTGACCAAGCCGGTCATCGCCGTGGGCACCATGTCCCTGACGGCCTACGTCGGCCACTTCGTCGCCCAGTCCCTGCTGCCCGCGGCCCCCGGCACCGACACCCCAGGCTCCTGGATACCCGTACTCACCTACATCCTGGGCGCGATCGTGTTCGCCGCGATCTGGTCCCGCTTCTTCCGCCGAGGCCCCCTGGAATACCTCCTCAACGCCGCCACCAAGCCGGCGAAGCGCATCCGATGAGACCCGGCCGGAGTGGGACGCCCCCTCGCTCCACCCCGGCACCGAGATGCCCGAGCAGTTCCTCATCCCCTTCCCCGACTCCGACTCCGAGCCCCTGTCGGCCCTCGACAGGACGGCACTGCGGGCCCTGAAAAGCACCGCACCGACATGGAGCCCTCGATCTCACTACCGAGCGGCTGCGCCACCTCCAAGACGCCGTCTCATCTCCACCAGCACCGACGGCACGAACTTCACCCAGGTCGCCTCCGGCACCTGGGCCGGCAACCAGGCCCTCAAGGTGGCCGAATGGCCCGCCCGGAACATCGGCTTCGTGCGGCACAGCGGCAAGGCCGCCGACGTGGAGCGCGGGGGCACGGCGAACCGCACCAACGTCCTGCAGTGGCCCTGTCTCAACAAGGCGAACGAGAAGTGGACCTTCTCCAAGACCGGCGACGGCTAATACGAGATCAAGGGTGGGCAGCGGCAAGCTCCTGGAGGCCGCGGGTCTCTCCCGCGCCGACGGCGGCAACGTGGCCATCTGGGGGGACGCCAACGCCGCCAGCAGCACTGGGCCCTCACGCCCACGGGTGACGGCTACTACTTCCTCATCAACCGCTACAGCGGGCTCTGCCTCGCCGTCGACGAGGGCAGCACCGCCGACGGAGCCACCATCGAGCAACAGCCGTACCCGTCACTGACGCGGCAGCAGTGGTAGATCATCGCCGTCTGACGCTCCCGACGACCGGCCCGGCGCGCGTTCGGTGGGGGTGGGGGGGGTCGACCGCAGGCGGTCCGGGCCCGGGCACCGGCCGCTGGACGAAGCGCAGGTGGCGCAGTTCCGGGACAGCGCCAGACGGGCGACCACGGCCCGGCTCGCTGCGGTGGCACGGACCGCACCGCGTGGCGGTCTGCCCGTCCAACGGTCTGCCACCAACTCGTCGCCGGTCTCCCCATACGGCGCGCCCAGCAGGGTGCCCCGGTTCTCGTTCGTCACATGACGCCTCTTGGGCACCCCGTGCTCCTCTCGGATGCAGTGGTGCCGACCACCGGTGGGCGGCAGAGCGGCTCAGGTACGGGGTTCGAGGCCTGGGCACCACTCGCACGGAGGTGCGTCATCCCCCGAAACCGGAAGCCTCCGGGAAGAAGTCGGCACCCTGGACGTAATCCATCGCCTCGGCCCACATGTACACGGCCTCCCACACCCCGCACGGGATGAAGTGCGTGAACAGCGCGATGTAGGTGTCCGAGACGTGGTGGTAGGCGATGCCGCCCGGCTTGCCGTACCTGACGCTCGTCTCGGAGAGCAGGCTGTCGAGATAGGTGTCCATAAGGGTGCCGTCTGCCGCAACGGCGGTCCCGTCACCCCACGCCTGCGAGATGTCCAGGCGGGCGTGCGCATTGACCAGGTCGGAGACCGCCTCGTTCAGCAGCGCGATCGAGAAGTGCCGGTTCGCCGTGCACGACAGCTCATGCCCGCTCTCGCCGGGGGATGTGCCGGGCGGCCTCGTACGGGCCCATGTTGGTGCCCTTCACGAACATCGTGATGACGTACCGGCCGAACGGATCATCCAGCTTGGGCTCGTTGCCGGAAGGCGGGCCGAAGCGGTGCCACCATTCCACCCAGTACGCGGTCCGGGCCACGATCCCCATCAGGGAACGCTCCGGCATCCTCGCCTTGATCTCTTGCTCCAGCCGCTTCGCCGAGGGCCGCTGGCCTTCCGCCCGGTATGCCTTCAGCGACGGCTCGCTGAGCCTGGTCAAGCAGTAAGTGATCCCCGCCATCAGCCGGGAGACCCTGCGCCGGATTCTGCGCGCCGGGAAGGTCTCCTGGAAGACCACCACCACGTGCAAGGCGTCCACCGACCCCGATTTCATCGCCAAGATGCAGCGTGTCCTGGCGCTGTAGGACACCCGCCGGCCGACGGGCGGGTGATCTGCGTCGATGAA
>KE354163.1 GCA_000415505.1 Streptomyces afghaniensis 772 | reverse complement strand
CCCAGTACCGGATCTTCCTCGCACAGTGTGAGCACCGCTGACGCGTCGAATTCCAGTGCATGTACGGACCGGCAACTCAATTCATTGTGCTGCTCAGGCAGCGTTGTGAACTCGCGCAGCGCTCGCGCACGGATCGGTCGATAATGGAAGCGACCGACTTCGGCGAGACGTGAGGGCACGTCGCGGGGCTGCGCATGAACGATCAATCCATGCAGATCGGAACCGGTCCCCGCGGTCGTAGGGCTGGTCGGCGAGAGCCACGGCGGTTCGG
>KE354162.1 GCA_000415505.1 Streptomyces afghaniensis 772 | reverse complement strand
CCCGTCCACGGAGACGACGGCACCTCTTGCGTGCACCCGCCGACGCACGCACGGCGCGCACGCTCGACGCACTGCCCCCTCCTGCCCCTCCCCACTCTCCGTCCGCCCGCCCCCCAGCCCCCTCCGCCCCCTCCGCTACGAGATCCGCAGGGCCGCCGGGATCGGCACCGGGTTCCTCACCGGGGCTGCCGTGCTCGCCGTGTCCGCCGTGACCGCCGTCGTGCTCGCCCGTATCGGGCACACCCCGCAGCCGCGCCTGCTGGCCGCGTGGCCACAGGAGCTGCCCCTGCCGCCCGCGGCGCTCGGCGCGGGACTGCTCGGTGCGCTGGCCTTCGGCGACGAGTTCCGCCACCCCGCCCTGGCCGCGGACCGCGGCACCGTGCCCCGCCGGCTGGGGCTGCTGGCAGCCAAACTGCTCGTCGCCACGGCCACCGCGCTGATGCTGGCCGCCCTCACCGTCGGCTGCGACGCCGAAGTGCTCTATCTCGTCTACGGACGGGAACTCGCCCAGGTTCCCGCCGACTGGCTTTCGATGAGTGCGAGTTGGATCGGGCTCGTGGTCGGCTGCGCCTGGGCGGGCGTACTGGCTGCGGGCGTCTTCCGGTCCACCACGGCCGGGCTCGCCGCTGTGGCCGCCGTGCCGCTTCTCGTCGTACCCGCGGTGCACAAGGTCCTGGAGGGGCCGTCCGTGCGGACCGCGGCGGGACTTCCCATGCGACTGCGCGAGGTTCTCCTGCCGCGATGGCCCTTCGGGGGAGAGCGCTATCTGGAAGCCGCGCTCAGCCTGATCTCACAACCTGTCGGCGGCGCACTGACGTTGTCGCTGACCGCACTGCTCTGCGCGTACCTGCTCACCGCACTGCGGGGCCGGTTCCGGTGACGACTGTTCGTAACCCTTGGTTCGGCCATGCGTACAACTCCCCGCAGAACGCCCATTTCTTTCCGATAAGGCGTCAATTGCGACGGCGTGAGCGATCACCCTTTCGTGTGCTTTTCACCAAAGACCTCAAGGGAGTTGGAGACGGCGCCGACAAAGGATGCGTGAGTACCCTTGCGCACACCATGATGACCGCCGCCCGCTCCGCTGACTCCGGCCTCGCGAGCCCGGGCGAACTCGACCGCTACCCCTACGCGGAGGCGCCCGCCGTCGACCGCGTCGGCGCCCCTGCCTGGGACGGCGCGGACCCCGAGCTGGGCCGCGTGGGCAGGCGCGCCGCGGGCAGCCGCGGACGCGGGCTGCACGGCCAACTCGTCCAGCAGCTGGGTCAGATGATCGTCTCCGGTGACCTGGGCGCCGACCGTCCGCTGGTGCCCGAGGAGATCGGCCAGCGGTTCGAGGTCTCCCGCACCGTCGTCCGCGAGTCGCTCCGCGTCCTGGAGGCCAAGGGCCTGGTGAGCGCCCGCCCGAACGTCGGCACGCGCGTGCGCCCCGTCAGCGACTGGAACCTTCTCGACCCGGACATCATCGAGTGGCGGGCCTTCGGGCCGCAGCGCGACGACCAGCGCCGCGAGCTGAGCGAGCTGCGCTGGACGATCGAACCGCTCGCCGCCCGCCTCGCCGCCGGGCACGGGCGCGAGGACGTCCAGCAGCGCCTGACGGACATGGTCGAGATCATGGGGCACGCGATGGCCCAGGGTGATGCGCTCACCTTCTCCCGCGCCGACTCCGAGTTCCACTCACTGCTGATCCAGGTCGCCGACAACCGCATGCTGGAGCACCTCTCCGGGATCGTGTCCGCGGCACTCCAGGTCTCGGGCGGTCCGGTCACGGGCTGTGACCGGCCGAACGAGACGTCGCTGGCGCACCACGGCCGCATCTGTGACGCCCTCGCCAAGGGTGACGGAGCCGCGGCCGAGGCGGCGATGCGGCAACTCCTCGCGGTCCATCCCGAGGTGGAACGCGTAGTGCCCGCTCCGCGCGAGCACTGACCGCGTTCCGCGGGCGGCGCGGCCGGGTGTGCCACCCCCCTCCTGTGGCAGTGCCCGTTCGGTGATCCGCCTCCCGTCGGACCCCGCAGGATCCTCGTGATCCTGCGGGGTCCGACGGCGCGAAGGGGGCTGCAGCTCCACTGGAGTGGCCGGGTGACAACCAAGTGTGCCCCCCTTTGCCCATGTCTGATCGCTTTTGTTTGCTTACGGGGTGTGACTCGGGCCACGCGAATTGGGCGTAACGCTCGCGGGAAGAACGCGATGACCTAAGAGGTGACAGCCGCGGAGGGAATACGGACGCCGTTCACGGCGCTGTGAATCTTCCCGGCCCCCGCCCGCGCCGTCGGCCCACCCCCAAGCCGGCGGTCGGCTCCTGTCCACTGTGGACGGGGCCGGAAGCCGTTTTCCAACGTTCCGAGAGGTTGTTCGTGTCGGCCAGCACATCCCGTACGCTCCCGCCGGAGATCGCCGAGTCCGTCTCTGTCATGGCTCTCATTGAGCGGGGAAAGGCTGAGGGGCAGATCGCCGGCGATGACGTGCGTCGGGCCTTCGAAGCTGACCAGATTCCGGCCACTCAGTGGAAGAACGTACTGCGCAGCCTCAACCAGATCCTCGAGGAAGAGGGTGTGACGCTGATGGTCAGTGCCGCAGAGCCCAAGCGCACCCGAAAGAGCGTCGCAGCGAAGACTCCCGCCAAGCGCACCGCCACAAAGACGGTCGCGGCCAAGGCGGTGACCACCAGGAAGGCCACCGCCACCGCCACGCCGGCGGAACCCGCCGCCGAGTCCGCCGTCGAGGACGAGGCCCCCGCCAAGAAGGCAGCAGCCAAGAAGACGACCGCCAAGAAGGCGGCCGCGAAGAAGGCTCCCGCCAAGAAGACCGCGGCGAAGAAGACCAGCGCCAAGAAGGACGACGTCGAGCTTCTCGAAGAGGAGGTGCTCGAGGAGGCCGCACCCGGCAAGGCCGGCGAGGAGCCCGAGGGTACGGAGAACGCCGGCTTCGTGCTGTCCGACGAGGACGAGGACGACGCCCCCGCCCAGCAGGTCGCCGCGGCCGGTGCCACCGCCGACCCGGTCAAGGACTACCTCAAGCAGATCGGCAAGGTCCCCCTGCTCAACGCCGAGCAGGAGGTCGAGCTCGCCAAGCGCATCGAGGCGGGTCTCTTCGCCGAGGACAAGCTGTCCAACGCCGACAAGCTCGCCCCGAAGCTCAAGCGCGAGCTGGAGATCATCGCCGAGGACGGCCGCCGCGCCAAGAACCACCTCCTGGAGGCCAACCTCCGACTGGTGGTCTCCCTGGCCAAGCGCTACACCGGCCGCGGCATGCTCTTCCTGGACCTCATCCAGGAGGGCAACCTCGGTCTGATCCGTGCGGTCGAGAAGTTCGACTACACCAAGGGCTACAAGTTCTCCACGTACGCCACCTGGTGGATCCGTCAGGCGATCACCCGCGCCATGGCCGACCAGGCCCGCACCATCCGTATCCCGGTGCACATGGTCGAGGTCATCAACAAGCTCGCGCGCGTGCAGCGCCAGATGCTCCAGGACCTGGGCCGCGAGCCCACCCCGGAGGAGCTGGCCAAGGAGCTCGACATGACCCCGGAGAAGGTCATCGAGGTTCAGAAGTACGGCCGCGAGCCCATCTCGCTGCACACCCCGCTGGGCGAGGACGGCGACAGCGAGTTCGGTGACCTCATCGAGGACTCCGAGGCGGTCGTCCCGGCCGACGCGGTCAGCTTCACGCTCCTCCAGGAGCAGCTGCATTCCGTGCTCGACACCCTGTCCGAGCGCGAGGCGGGCGTCGTCTCGATGCGCTTCGGTCTCACCGACGGTCAGCCGAAGACCCTCGACGAGATCGGCAAGGTGTACGGCGTCACGCGTGAGCGGATTCGCCAGATCGAGTCCAAGACCATGTCGAAGCTGCGCCACCCGTCCCGTTCGCAGGTACTGCGCGACTACCTCGACTAGTCGTCGCGGCCGTACGACGCGGAAGGCCCGGTTTCCTCATGGGGGACCGGGCCTTCTTCATGCCTCTCCGCGGATGCGGGCTGCCACCGCGTGAATCACTCTGGGTGTCTCGCCGACACCACGGAGTGAGGAGCGTGTATGCGTCGCCGCTTTGTCCGGGCCCTGGCCCGACCGCTGGTCGTGGCAGCCGCCGCATCCGCCCTGTCAGTGGCTTCCAGTGCGCCTGTGGCCGCCGACAGGGTGGTCATAGGAGGATTCCCCGTCGACGCATCGGAGAGCCCCTGGACGGTGGCCCTGTCCAGTCGTGACCGGTTCGGGGGTACGCGCGCGGGACAGTTCTGCGGCGGAGTGGCGGTCGGCCGCAGCACCGTGCTCACCGCTGCCCATTGCTTGGACGAGGAGGTCCTGGGCGGTCCACCGGAGCGCGTACGCGACCTCAGGGTCATAGCGGGGCGCACGGACCTGCTCTCGGACAGCGGTGGCCAGGAGGTCGCCGTGCGGGAAACCTGGGTGAACCCGGATTACGACAGTGCCAGCAACGTCGGGGACTTCGCCGTACTCACCCTGGCCGAGCCTCTCTCCGCCGGCTCGGCCATCACGATGGCGGCCGACGGCGACCCCGCGTACGCCGTGGGCGGGGCTGCGACGGTGTACGGGTGGGGTGACGTCTCGGGCGCCGGGGAGTATCCGAACAGCCTGCGGGCGGCACGCGTGCGTGTGCTTCCCGACGCTCTCTGTGAGGAGGCGTATCCGGGAGACGCGGACGGCGTCTACGACGCCAGGAGCATGCTGTGCGCCGGAGAAGCGAAGGGAGGCCGGGATGCCTGCCAGGGGGACAGCGGGGGGCCGCTGGTGGCCCAGGGGCGGCTGATCGGGCTCGTGTCCTGGGGGATCGGCTGCGGTCGGGCCGGCAGCCCCGGGGTGTACATGCGGGTGTCCGACATCATGCGCACGCTCCGCTGGACACGGGTGTGATGCCTGACACGGACGTGAAGGTTATGTGCATGTTGGTCACGTGCACGTTCGACTGGACGCGGGTGTGAAGAAAGCGCGCGGCGTGCGCACCGGGGCCCTGAGAGGACTCGCGGGGACGAGGACGGGCGGCTGCCTCGGTAATGGAGGCAGCCGCCCGTTCACCGGCCTGTGCCGGGCTGGCTCGTCGTCGGACGCGAGGTGTCAGCGCTCTTCTTCGGAGGCAGTCGCGGGAGCGGACGTCAGCCGCTCCGTCTCGTCCTGTATCTCAGCGGCGATCTTCTTGAGTTCCGGCTCGAACTTGCGCCCGTGGTGGGCACAGAAGAGCAGTTCTCCGCCGCTGAGCAGGACGACGCGCAGGTACGCCTGGGCGCCGCAGCGGTCGCAGCGATCAGCGGCCGTCAACTGGCTCGCAGGGGTCAGAACAGTAGTCACGTCGCCTCTTCTCTAGCTCGACGAGCTGTCGTACCAGGGTCAACATCCAACCAGCCCCAAAACGTTCCCGCTCGTGGCTATTCCTCGAAAAAATCTTTGCGAGGCGGCTGTCTGCTGCCGGTTGGCGGCGAATGTGCCGTATTGCGTGTCTATGTGTCTTACGGAGCTTCGCGTTGTATCGGTGGTCGGTCCTCCCGGCTGGGTTGCCGGTTGTTCATGAGGACGTGCCCGGAGCCTAAATGGTTCATGCCTGGAAGGGAACGTGATGTGTGCTTCACTCCAACGAGGGATCGAACACGCATGCGAGTCTGGACTAGGGTGAGTTTCCGACGAGGGTGGCGTTACAACGGCTCTACCAGGCCTCGGTACCCTCTCACCGGTGACTGAAGCCGCGCCCTTACCCATGAGGGCCCCATCTGAAATTCAGCGAGGAGCGAACCGCGTGACCGCCGAAACGTCCGTGCCGTCCACAGCTCTGCTGGCAGGAGCAGACCGGGACGGTTCCAACTACACCGCGCGGCACCTGCTCGTCCTCGAGGGGCTCGAGGCCGTGCGGAAGCGCCCCGGTATGTACATCGGGTCGACCGACAGCCGCGGCCTCATGCACTGCCTCTGGGAGATCATCGACAACTCCGTCGACGAGGCTCTCGGCGGCTACTGCGACCACATCGAGGTCATCCTCCAGGACGACGGCTCGGTGGAGGTCCGGGACAACGGCCGGGGCATCCCGGTCGACGTCGAGCCCAAGACCGGCCTCTCCGGTGTCGAGGTCGTCATGACCAAGCTGCACGCCGGCGGCAAGTTCGGCGGCGGCTCGTACGCCGCCTCCGGCGGTCTGCACGGTGTCGGTGCCTCCGTGGTGAACGCCCTGTCCGCCCGTCTGGACGTCGAGGTGGACCGCGGTGGGCACACCCACGCGATCAGCTTCCGGCGCGGTGTACCCGGCGCCTTCGCCGGGAACGGCCCGGACGCCAAGTTCGAGGCCAAGGGCGGCCTGCGCAAGGCCAAGAAGATCCCCAAGACCCGCACCGGCACGCGCGTGCGGTACTGGGCCGATCGCCAGATCTTCCTCAAGGACGCCAAGCTCTCCCTGGAGAACCTGCACCAGCGCGCCCGCCAGACCGCGTTCCTGGTGCCCGGTCTGACCATCGTCGTGCGCGACGAGTACGGGCTCGGTGAGGGCGGCAGCAAGGGCGAGGAGTCCTTCCGCTTCGACGGCGGGATCAGCGAGTTCTGCGAGTACCTGGCGAACGACAAGCCGGTCTGCGACGTCCTCCGTTTCTCCGGACAGGGCAGCTTCAAGGAGACGGTCCCGGTCCTGGACGACCATGGCCAGATGACCCCCACCGAGGTCACCCGCGAACTCGGCGTCGACGTCGCGCTGCGCTGGGGGACCGGCTACGACACGACGCTCAGGTCGTTCGTCAACATCATCGCCACCCCCAAGGGCGGCACCCACGTCGCGGGCTTCGAGCAGGCCGTCGCCAAGACGATGAACGAGGTGCTGCGCGCCAAGAAGCTCCTGCGCGTCGCCGAGGACGACATCGTCAAGGACGACGCCCTGGAGGGCCTGACCGCGGTCGTCACCGTGCGTCTCGCCGAACCCCAGTTCGAGGGGCAGACAAAGGAGGTCCTCGGCACCTCGGCGGCCCGCCGCATCGTGAACAACGTGGTCAGCAAGGAGCTCAAGGCGTTCCTGACGTCCACGAAGCGGGACGCCGCCCAGCAGGCCCGTGTCGTGATGGAGAAGGCCGTCGCCGCGGCCCGTACGCGCATCGCGGCCCGGCAGCACAAGGACGCACAGCGCCGTAAGACGGCCCTGGAGTCCTCCTCGCTGCCGGCCAAGCTCGCCGACTGCCGAAGCGACGACGTCGACCGCAGCGAACTGTTCATCGTCGAGGGCGACTCCGCGCTCGGTACGGCGAAGCTCGCCCGGAACTCCGAGTTCCAGGCGCTGCTGCCGATCCGGGGCAAGATCCTCAACGTCCAGAAGTCGTCCGTGACGGACATGCTCAAGAACGCCGAGTGCGGCGCGATCATCCAGGTCATAGGAGCCGGATCGGGCCGGACCTTCGACATCGACACGGCCCGCTACGGCAAGATCATCATGATGACCGACGCCGACGTCGACGGCTCGCACATCCGCACGCTGCTCCTGACCCTGTTCCACCGCTACATGCGGCCCATGGTCGAGGCCGGCCGGGTCTTCGCGGCGGTGCCGCCGCTGCACCGCATCGAGATCGTCCAGCCGAAGAAGGGCCAGGACAAGTACGTCTACACGTACTCGGACCGGGAACTGCGCGACAAGCTCATGGAGCTCCAGAGCAAGGGCATCCGCTACAAGGACTCGATCCAGCGCTACAAGGGTCTCGGCGAGATGGACGCCGACCAGCTGGCCGAGACGACCATGGACCCGCGTCACCGCACTCTGCGCCGGATCAACCTCTCCGACCTCGAGGCCGCCGAGCAGGTCTTCGATCTGCTGATGGGCAACGACGTCGCGCCCCGCAAGGAGTTCATCTCCAACTCGGCGGCGACGCTGGACCGGTCGCGGATCGACGCGTAGCCGCTGCGCTGGGCTTTGACAGGGCGGGGCAGGGCGGGGCTGGGGTGTTGGTGGTCTGAACGGGGTCAGGTGCTGGTCGTGCTGGGCCGGTGCGGTGCAGGCACGGTGCAGGGAAGGCCTGGTTCGGCTTCAGTCACCTGGTTGGGGCCCGGCCAGGACCGGTTCCGGCCAAGACCGGCTCCTGCGGTTCCGGTTGGGACCGGCTCAGCCGGGACGTCACCGCCTGGTCTGTGCCCTGCCTGACCGTTGCCGCGTCAGCGGACGGACGGGGGCGCGGCGGTCTCCGATGCGGCCCAGACGGCCGTGCCCGAGCCCTTTCTCCACCCCTGGGTGGAAAGGCGCCTGGTCGGGGATCCACCCCTGATCCACCCGCACTCCGATCCCGTGACCTGGCGATTTCCGTAACGTCGAAGGCGTCGGCGGCACCGCTGCCGGCATCCCTTTTTCCTGCTTACGGAGGTCGTGATGGCCGGGCTCGTCGACGCGCTGGTGATCGTGGTCGTGGCCGTGCTGGTGATCGCCCGGCAGTTCCGGGCAACGCCCATCGACGGCGAGCGCCGCTGGTGGCTCCTGCCCGCGATCCTGGCCGTTGTCGCACTGCGCGAACCCGGCATACTCGACGACCGCCACCTCACGGCTTCGGCGCTGCTGCTCGGCGCGGAACTGCTCGTCGGCCTGGCCACCGGGGCGGGCTGGGCCTGGACCACCCGCATATGGGCGGAGCCGGACGGGACCGTGTGGAGCAAGAGCAGCACGACGAGCGTTGCCGTCTGGGTCGTCGGAATCGGGCTGCGCGCCGGTCTCTTCGCGCTGGGTGCCGCGGTGGGCGTTCACCAGGACAGCTCCGCCGTGCTGCTGGGGCTTGCCGGCACTCTGCTCGTCCGGGCCGGAATTCTGGTGTGGCGCGGTCGGCTGCTGCGCCCTGCCGTGAGCCCGGGCCGGGCGTACGGTGACAGCACGTCGGCGCCTGCGGGGAAGGAGCGCGTGTGAAGGAGAACGCCTGGACACGCTGGCCCTCCCGGGAGGCGCTGAGCCGCGAGGGACTCTCACGCTCCCGGTGCCTGCTGGCCTGGACGGTGAGGGCTCTGGTGCTTGGCGTGCTGATGTGGGGGGCCTTCGCCGAGAGCGAGGCGCGCGGCTGGAAGGCGGCAGCCGGAGCCGGCGGGGTGCTTCTGGCAGCACTGCTCGCCTGGGTGTTCTTCCGGACCACGCTCCAGCACCGGTTGTGGCCGTCGCTGGCGTCGCTCGCGCTGCTTCAGGGCGTCGCCGTCGCGGCCCAGATGTCGGGCTTCAAAGTCGCGGCCCTGGTCATGTGGTGCGGGTGCGCCGTCTCGGCGCTGGAGCGGCTTCCACCGGCAGTCGCTCTCAGCGCAGCGGGTGTGGCACTCGGTTCGTTCGGGGTCGTCAACAACGACGATGCGCTGACCTCCGTGGTCACCGGCGTCGGCCTCGCCCTGGCCGGATACACACTGCGCCTGGACGCCGAGGCCCGCGGCAGTGCCCAGCGGCTGCTCGCCCAGGAGCGGGCCGCCCGTGCGGCCGAGGCGGAGTCGGCGGCGCTCGCGGAGCGAGCCCGCATAGCGCGGGAGATCCACGACGTGCTGGCGCACAGCCTGTCTGCCCAGCTCGTGCATCTGGAGGCGGCCCGGTTGCTGATCGAGCGCGGAGGGGAGCGGGACCGGGTTCTCGAACGAGTGGTGGCGGCCCGGGAGATGGCGCGTGGCGGGCTCGCCGAGACGCGGCAGGCGCTGTCCGCCCTGCGCGGGGAGCTGACCCCGCTGGAGGAGTTCCTGAACCAGTTGGTGGGAACCACCGACGGCGCCGAGATCACCATCACGGGTGAACGCAGGGCGCTGCCGGCCGAGGCTTCGCAGGCCGTGCGCAGAGCGGCTCAGGAGGCCCTGACGAATGCCCGCAAGCACGCCCCGGGCGCCAAAGTGTGCCTGCGGCTCGACTACAACCCGTACGAAGTGACCCTGGATGTGCGGGACTCGGGCGGCTCGCCGGGCGAACTGACCGGGACGGGAGCCGGGTACGGTCTGCTCGGCATGCGGGAGCGAGCAGAGCTGCTGGGCGGTTCGCTCGAGGCCGGGCCGGGCGAGGAGGGGTACGTGGTGACGTTGAAGGTGCCGGTATGACGGAGGAGGCCGAGCGCAAGGCCGCTCGGGTGGTGGTCGCGGACGACCAGACCGTGGTGCGGGAGGGCATTGTGATGCTGCTCGGTCTGCTGCCCGGGATCGAGGTGGTCGGCGCGGCGGGGGACGGGGAGGAGGCGGTGCGGCTCGTCGCCGAAGTCGCTCCGGACGTGGTGCTGATGGACCTGCGCATGCCTCGCTGCGACGGGGTGGAGGCGACCCGCAGGATCCGCGCGGAGTATCCCGGGACGCAGGTCGTGGTGCTCACGACGTACGCCGACGACGAGTCGCTCTTCCCGGCACTGGCGGCGGGAGCGCGCGGCTACCTCACGAAGGACGCCGGCGGAGAGGAGATCGTGCGAGCCGTGCACAGTGTGCTGTCAGGGGACGCGGGGCTGTCGCCCGGCATCCAGAGACGGCTGCTGGAGCGTCTGACCGAGGCAGAGGCCAGACCGGCCGCGCCGCCCGAGGCACCGGACGGGCTCACCGTGCGGGAGACGGAGGTGCTGCTGCTCATCGCCGAGGGGCTCAGCAACCAGGAGATCGGCCGCAGGCTGCATGTCTCCACGGCGACCGTGAAGACCCACATCAACAACCTGTTCGCCAAGACGGGGCTCAAGGACCGTGCGCAGGCGGTGCGTTACGCGTACGGAAAGGGGCTGGTGCGGCCCCCAGCGGGTTGAGTCACCTGATGGGGTGAAGAGCGAGGGGAAGAAGAGTCGGGGATCTTCCCGTTCTGTCCATCCTTGGGCATGCAGCCAAGCAAGGGCCGTCCCCCCAGAGATGGGGCTGGTCAGGAAAGTCCGGTCGAGCGACTCGACGGTGTCGGCCCCGCCGAGGAGACCGGACACCTGAGGTACGACGATCCCTGGTACGACGCCCTGGCCTCCGGGTGGGGCGAGTCGGCCGGTGCCGCGGTGCCGGCTCCGGAGGTGGTTCCGTCGGCGCGTGGGGAGGGCGAGACCGGGGTCGCGGCGGCCGACGTGTATCTGGAGGTGCAGCGCAGCGCCGCCTTCCAGGAAGTGCGGCGGCAGTACCGGAGGTTCGTGGTGCCGGCCTTCGTGGCGTTCTTCGCCTGGTACGTGGCTTACGTCGTGGCTGCCACGACCGCGCCGGAGCTGATGGCCCGGCCCGTGCTGGGGGCGGTGAACGTGGCGCTCCTGGCAGGGCTCGGGCAGTTCCTGACCACGTTCCTGTTCACCTGGGGCTACTCGCGGCATGCGCGGCTGCGCAGGGACCGGGCGGCGCTCGACCTGCGCTGGGACACACAGGAGCTGACGCGCGGCGTGAACGGCGGTGTCTCGTGACGGGTGAGCACCAGACGCTGGCGCTGCTGCTGTTCAGCGGATTCGTCGCGGTCACGCTGGCGATCACGACATGGGTGAGCCGCAAGCGGCGCGGCTCGGCGGAGGAGTTCTACGCGGGCGGGCGGCTCTTCTCACCCATGGAGAATGGTTTTGCCATCGCGGGTGACTACATGTCGGCCGCCTCCTTCCTCGGGGTCACCGGGCTCATCGCGCTGTTCGGCTACGACGGGCTGCTGTATGTCGTCGGCTTCCTCGTGGCCTGGCTGGTGGTGCTGTTCCTCGTGGCCGAACTGGTCCGCAACTGCGGCCGGTTCACGCTCGCCGACGTCGTCGCGGCGCGGATGAGGGAGCGGCCGGTACGGATCGCGGCGGGAACCTCCTCGGTCACCGTGTCCGTTCTGTATCTGGTGGCGCAGATGGTCGGCGCGGGCAGCCTGGTGGCGCTGCTGCTCGGCGGCACGAGCGGGGCGGCGCGGGCCTGGACCGTCATCGGTGTCGGCGCCCTCATGGTGATCTATGTGTCGTTGGGAGGGATGCGGGCGACGACGTGGATCCAGATCGTCAAGGCGGTCCTGTTGCTCGGCGGCACGATCGCGCTGACGGTGCTCGTACTGGTGCGCTTCCATGGCGACCTGGACCAGTTGCTGCTCACGGCGGCCGGACGCAGTGGTCACGGGGAGGCGTTTCTGGCGCCCGGGCTGAAGTACGGCGGGGACTGGACCGCCCGTTTCGACTTCATCAGTCTGGGGCTGGCCCTGGTGCTGGGCACGGCCGGGCTGCCGCACATCCTGTCCCGGTTCTACACCGTGCCCACCGCGCGCGCCGCGCGCCGCTCGGTCGTCTGGGCCGTCGGGCTCATCGGCGGTTTCTACCTGATGACGATCGTGCTCGGGTTCGGCGCGGCCGCCATCGTGGGGCCGGACGCGGTACGCGGGTCGAACGCGGCCGGGAACACGGCTGTTCCGCTGCTGGCGCTCGACCTGGGCGGTGGTGCCGGATCCACGGGTGGAACGGTTCTCTTCGCGGTGGTCGCCGCGGTCGCCTTCGCCACGATCCTCGCCGTGGTCGCCGGGATCACGCTCGCGTCATCGGCGTCGGTCGCCCACGACCTGTACGCATCTCTGCGGCGCCGGGGCGGCAAGCCACGCAGCGAGGTGGCCGTGGCCCGGGTAGCGGCCGTCGGTGTCGGCGTGGTGGCGATCGCCCTCGGTCTGCTCGCGCGGGATCTCAACGTCGCTTTCCTGGTGGGCCTGGCCTTCGCCGTCGCTGCGTCGGCGAACCTTCCGGTGCTGCTCTACTCCCTGTTCTGGCGCGGCTTCACGACACGCGGTGCCGTGTGGGCCGTCTACGGTGGCCTGGTGCCGGCCGTGGTGCTCGTGGTGCTGTCCCCGGTGGTCTCCGGAAGCCCGGACTCGCTGTTCCCGAACGTCGATCTCCAGTACTTCCCGTTGCAGAACCCGGGCCTGGTCTCGATCCCGCTGGGCTTCCTCGCGGGCTGGCTGGGCACGGTCACCGCGGCGGAGGTCCCGGACGAGGCCAAGCACGCGGAGACCGAGGTGCGGTCGCTGACCGGGGCGGGAGCGGCGTAGGGGTGGTGCCTGCACGGCCGTAGGGGTGACGTCCGCTAGGGCGCCACCCATGCGTAGCGGTGTTCGGGCCGGCCCGTGTCGCCGTACTTGAGGGAGAGGCGCAGGCGGCCGGACTGCTCCAGGCGGCGCAGGTAGCGCTGGGCGGTGGAGCGGCTCAGTCCGGTCTCGGCGGCGACCTCGTGGGCGGAGAGCGGGTGGTCGGCGCGGTGCAGGATGCGGCAGATCAGTTCCGTCGTCGGCTCCGAGTGGCCGCTCGGCAGCCCAGGCGACGCGAGAACCGGGGTGGTGCGCAGGGCGCTGAAGATCCGGTCGACCTGTTCCTGGACGGCGATGCCGCGGCCGCCGCCGACCCGCTCGACGGTGCGGCGCAGGGCGGCGTAGGACTCCAGGCGGGTGTGCAGCGCGGCGAAGGTGAACGGTTTGACGAGGTAGTGCAGGGCGCCCAGGCGCATGGCGGTCTGGATGGTCGTCACGTCTCCGGCCGCGGTGATCATGATGACGTCGGTGCCGTGACCCTGTTCCCGCATGCGGTGGACGAGTTCGAGGCCTGTCCCGTCGGGGAGATAGTGGTCCAGCAGGACCAGATCGATCCCTCCGCGCTGCACCGCCGCCAGAGCCTGGGCAGCGCTGTGCGCGCGGGCCGCCACCCGGAAGCCGGGAACCCTTCCCACGTACTTGGCGTTGATCTCGGCGACACGGAAGTCGTCGTCCACGACCAGGACGTCAATCATCGGGCCTCTTTCCCTCAAGGCCATGCGGGCGTCAAGCCCTTGTTTCGGCTACGTTTTTGTATCCCGCGCAAAACGAGCACAACAGGCTCTTGCGAGCAAAAGAACGGTATGCGCTCACAAGGCTGATGCCGCCTGCCGAGCCGGATCTACCGTCCCCGGCCATGAGCGCAGACACCAGCCCCGCCATTGAGCTGCGGGGCGCGAGCAAGACGTTCAGGACCCCGTCGGGAGGCCTGCACACGGCCGTCCGGGACCTGGATCTCACGGTCGGCCGTGGGGAGTTCGTCGCGGTCGTCGGTCCCACGGGCTGTGGAAAGTCGACCACGTTGACCCTGGTCAGCGGCTTGGAGGAGCCCACCGAGGGCGACGTGCTGGTCGCCGGGGAGCCGGTGCGCGGCGTTGGCGACAAGGTCGGCTTCGTCTTCCAGCAGGACGCCACCTTTCCCTGGCGTACGGTCCTGTCCAATGTGATGGCCGGACCGCGCTTCCGCGGCGTGCCCAAGGCGGAGGCGAAGCGGAAGGCGCGCGACTGGCTGGCCCGGGTCGGCCTCGAGGCCTTCGAGGACCGCTACCCGCACCAGCTCTCCGGCGGCCAGCGCAAACGCGTCGCGCTCGCCGCGACGTTCGTCAACGACCCCGAGATCCTGCTCATGGACGAGCCGTTCTCGGCACTCGACGTGCAGACCAGGGCGCTGATGTCGGACGAGCTGCTCGAACTGTGGGAAGGCACTCGCGCCTCGGTCGTCTTTGTCACCCATGACTTGGAGGAGTCCATCGCCCTGGCCGACAAGGTCGTCGTGATGACCGCCGGGCCCGCGACCGTCAAACAGGTCTTCACCATCGACCTGCCGCGGCCCCGCAAGGTCGAGGCGGTGCGCCTGGAGCCGCGGTTCATAGAGATCTACCGCGAGATCTGGGAGTCCCTCGGCGAAGAGGTGCGCATCACCCGCGAGAGGGGTGCCGCCCATGTCGCCTGAGACCATCAGCCCCTCGGTCGTGGAGACGGTCAAGGCGCCGGACCGTGCCCACTCGCGTGCCCGCGCCGCACGCAAGCGGAAAGCCCTGATCAACCTCGTCCGGGCGCTGCTGCTGGTCGGAGTCCTCGGCCTGTGGGAGGCGCTGTCCCGGGCCAAGGTCATCGACCCGTTCAACTTCTCCATGCCCTCGCAGATCTGGGACCAGATCTCCACCTGGGTCATGCACGGGACCGCGCTCGGCTCCCTGGGCGAGCAGATCTGGTACACGCTCTACGAGGCGCTGCTCGGCTGGGTCCTCGGTGTGGTCACGGGTGTTGTACTCGGTATCGCGCTGGGGCGGATCACATTGCTCGCCGATGTTCTTGGTCCATACATCAAGGTGCTCAACTCGATTCCCAGGATCGTCCTCGCGCCGATCTTCGTGATCTGGTTCGGGCTCGGCCCGGCCTCCAAGGTCGCCTCGGCCGTCGTCCTGGTCTTCTTCCCGGTGTTCTTCAACGCCTTCCAAGGCGCGCGCGAGGTGGACAGGAACCTCGTATCCAACGCCCGGATCCTGGGCGCGAGCGACCGCAGGGTGACTCTGCAGGTGGTCATCCCCTCCGCCACATCCTGGATCTTCACCAGCCTCCACGTCAGCTTCGGCTTCGCCCTCATCGGCGCCATCGTCGGCGAGTACATCGGCGCCACCAAGGGCATCGGCCTGCTCGTCGCGCAGTCGCAGGGCACCTTCAACGCGGCTGGGGTGTACGCGGCGATGGTCATCCTCGCCGTCGTCGCGCTCCTCGCCGAAGGCTGCTCACCTTCGCCGAGCGCCGCA
>KE354161.1 GCA_000415505.1 Streptomyces afghaniensis 772 | reverse complement strand
ACTGGGCCTGGCGGCCCCGGGGCGGCTCGCCGGACTGGCCCGTGCCGTGCTGGCGCAGCTCACCGCCCTGCACTCCCCCGACACACTGGAGATCGTCCTGATCGCCGCGGACCGCTCCCGCCCCCTGGCGGAGCGCACCGCCGAGTGGTCCTGGCTGGGCTGGCTGCCGCACGTCCGCCCCGGGCACGGGCAGGACTGCCGCCTGCTCCTGGCCTACGACCGGGAACAGGCCGCCGCCCGCACCGACGAGCTCATGCGCCGCCTGGAGGACCAGCTGGCGGACGCGGAAGGCAGCGCCGCGGGGTCGGCGGGCTGCTGGGCAACGTGCGGCTCTCCAGAGCACAGGGGACCGACGGCCAGGGCGGTGACAGCCAGGGGACCAGCACCGCCGGTCCCCTGGCCCCGCCGCCCCTCGTGGGCCCGGGACGACCACCCCCGCTCCCGCCCCCGACCAGGCCGACCGGCTTCCCCCGGCCCTACACCGTCCTCGTCGTCGGACGGCGACCCCGGCGGCGCCGACCTGCGTGCGGCCGTGGCACGGCTGGCGCTGGAAGGCCCCCGGGCCGGAATCCATGTCGTCTGCCTGGCCGAGACCGCCGCCGCCTCGCCCGCCTCGCCCGTGACGGAGACCTACGAGGCGGCCTGCTCGGTGGCGCCGACGTTCCGGCAGTGCGGTGCGGTCGCGCTGCTCAGCGGGGACTGGCGACGGCCCTGCGGCTGATGCGTGGTCGGCCCGGGGTCGGGGCGACGGACTCCCCGGGCCGGACCCGTCGGACACGGCACCATCGCCACGGTCGACGCCGTCTCCCCCGGCGTCGGGCCGAGCGGTTCGCGGCGGGCGCTGGCGCCGCTGCGTACGGCGGCTCGGCGAGCGGAGGGCAGCCGCGCGTCTCCGCGCCGCCTGCCCAGCGGCACGGCTGCTGGACGAGCTGGGCCTGGCCGGGCCACCCCGGCGTCGCTGATGGCGCGCTGGGCGGACGCGGCCGACGACACCGAGGCGCTGGGCGGGCGGGTGCGGGCCGTGCTGGGCGCCGGGCCGCGCGGCCCGGTCTGCGCGGACCTCGCGGCCCAGGGACCGCATCTGCTGATCGAGGGGCCTCAGGGCAGCGGCCGTACGGAGCTGCTGCGGGCGGTCGTCGCGTCCCTGGCGGCCGCCGAGCGCCCGGACCGGCTGAGCATCGTGCTGGTCGACGGCCGCGGCGGCCCCGGCGCGGGCGGCGGGGCCGGCGAGGGACTGCGCGTGTGTACGGACGTCCCGCATGTCACCACCTACCTCACGGCCCACGACCCGGTCAGGATGCGCGAGTTCGCGCAGTCCCTGAGCGCCGAGCTGAAGCGGCGCGCCGAGCTGCTGGGGCGGTCCGACTTCGCCGAGTGGCACACCGGGCGCGAACTGTCGGGCCGTATGGTCGCCCAGCGCACGGCGACGGCTCGGGGCGGCGCACAGACCGAGGCAGGTGCCGCGGATCTCGACTCCCCGCCCAGTTCGACGATGCGGCTGCGGCCCGGTGCGGCCCGGCGGCAGACGCAGGCGGCGCCGCCGCCGCTGCCCCGGCTCGTCGTGGTCGTGGACGACCTGGACGCGCTGGTCTCCCCCGCCTCGGCTCGACCGGACGGCCCGCGGCCGGATCAGTGATGCGCGCGCTGGAGGCCGTGGCCCGGGAGGGCGAGCGGCTGGGCGTCCACCTGGTGGCGGCCACCGGCCCGTGCCCCCGTACGGCGGAGACGGAACCGGCGCGCCGGGCCACCCTCCGCGTGACCCTCGACGCCCCGGCTCCGGGCCCCGACGAGCCTGCTCCGGGCCGTGGCCGCCTCGCCTGCGAGGACGGGCGGGTCACGCCGTTCCAGGGCGGGCGGGTCACCGGCCGTATCCCCCGGACGGCGACGCTGCGCCCCACGGTCGTACCGCTGGAATGGCACCGCATGGGTGACCCTCCGGCCCGGCGTCCGGTGCGGGAGCTCGGAAACGGCCCGACCGACCTGGCACTGTTGGCCAGCGCGCTGGAAAGGGCGGCGCGGGAGGTCGCGGCGGCGCAGGTGCCGTCACTTCTGTAGAGCAGGACGTGGCACTCGTCCGTGGCATTGGCTGGATGCCGACCCCGTCCGTTGATCAGGGACGAGTCCCTGGTCACGAGGGGGTCACGATCCCCCGCTTGACAGCCGACGCCATCTTGCCGCCCCCGCACACCCGGGCGTAGACCAGATCGCACGGGAGCGCGCTCGACGTTCGACGAGGGAACGAAGAACGGGGCAGTCATGCGCATGACGAGCAGCACCATCCTGAAACGCCGGTCGCCGGAACGGGACAAGGCGACCCCCCAGCACCGCAGAGCCGCCAAGGCCGCGGCAGCCGTCGCCGCGGGAGCGCTCGCGCTCTCGCTCACCGCCTGCGGAGGCGACGACAAGGACAGCAGTGGAAGCCCGGGCAACACCGAGGAGGCCGCCGCCGGCAACGTCACTCTTCCGAAGCTGGACGGGACGAGCCTGGAGATCGCCGCCGTGTGGACCGGCGCGGAACAGGCCAACTTCAAGAAGGTCCTGGCGGAGTTCGAGAAGCGCACGGGCGCCAAGGTCACGTTCGTGCCCGCCCAGGACCCGATCATCAACTTCATCGGCTCGAAGGTGGCCGGCGGGCAGCCGCCGGACATCGTGATGCTGCCGCAGCCGGGCGCCATCAAACAGGCCGTCGACCGGGGCTGGGCCAAGCCCATCGGCACGGAGGCGCAGAAGGAGCTCGGCGAGAACTACTCGCAGGGCTGGCAGGACATCGGCAAGGTGGGCGGCAAGCAGTACGGCGTCTACTACAAGGCCGCCAACAAGTCCCTGATCTGGTACAACAACCAGGTCTTCGAGAACGCCGGGGCGAGTGAGCCCGAGACCTGGCCGGATCTGCTGAAGACCGCGCAGACGGTCTACGACTCCGGCGTCACCCCGTTCTCCGTCGGCGGCGCCGAGGGCTGGACGCTGACCGACTGGTTCGAGAACGTCTACCTCTCACAGGCCGGCCCGGAGAAGTACGACCAGCTGGCCAAGCACGAGATCAAGTGGACGGACCCGTCCGTGAAGGACGCGCTGACCACGCTCGCGCAGGTCTGGGGCAAGCCCGACTACATCGCGAAGGGGGCGCTGCAGACCGACTTCCCGGCCTCCGTCACGCAGGTCTTCACCGGCGGGGACCAGCCCAAGGCCGCCATGGTCGCGGCGGGCGACTTCGCGCAGGTCAACATCCCGACGAGCATGAAGATCGGCACGGACGCGAAGGTGTTCCCGTTCCCGGCGGTCGGTGACAACGGGCCGGTGGTCTCGGGCGGCGACGCGGCCGTGATCCTCGAGGACTCCAAGGGGTCGCAGGCCCTGGCCACCTGGCTCGCCTCGCCGGACGCGGCTGAGATCCAGGCCAAGCTGGGCGGCTACCTCTCGCCGAACAAGAACGTGCCGAACTCCGCGTATCCGAACGCGGTGCAGCAGAGGATCGCCAAGGCGCTCATCGACGCCGGTGACGACTTCCGCTTCGACATGTCCGACCAGGCCCCGCAGGCCTTCGGCGGCACGCCCGGCAAGGGCGAGTGGAAGATCCTCCAGGACTTCCTGAAGAACCCGAAGGACGTCGCGGGGGCGCAGCAGAAGCTGGAGGCCGAAGCGGCCGCGGCCTACGGAGGCTGACGGCATGACGTCGGCCACGGCGGCAGGGGGCGTCAAGCCCCCTGCCGTTGGTAAGTCGCGCAAGAGTGTGACCGGCACCCGCAGGATCGTCGCGGCGCTGTTCCTGCTTCCCGCGCTCGTCCTGCTCGGCGCGCTCGTGGTGTACCCGATCGGGTACTCGGTGGTCCGCAGCTTCTACGACCAGTCCGGCGACGGCTTCGCCGGGATCGACAACTACAAGTCCCTCTTCACCGACGAGGGCATCCGCACCGCGCTGAAGAACAACGTCATCTGGGTGGTTTTCGCGCCGACGGTCGCGACGGCGCTCGGCCTGATCTTCGCGGTGCTGACCGAACGGGTGCGCTGGGGCACGGCCTTCAAGCTGGTCGTCTTCATGCCGATGGCGATCTCGATGCTGGCGGCGGGCATCATCTTCCGCCTGGTGTACGACCAGGACCCGGACAAGGGCGTCGCGAACGCGGTGTGGGTGGGCGTGCACGACACGTTCACCCAGGCGTCGGCGTTCCCGAAGGCCCACCCGGGCCGTCAGTCGCCGCTGGAACCGGCGGGCGGGGGCGCGTTCATCACCAAGTCGCCCGTCCGCGCGGGCGAGACCGTCTCGCTGCCCCTGGTGGGTGTCGCGCCGGACCTGATGCCGGACGGCGCGAAGCCCGCCGTGGCGGCGAAGCCCCAGCCGGACAAGATCACCGGCACGACCTGGCAGGACTTCACGCGGGGCAAGGGCGTCGGCAAGCTCAACAGCGTCGACGCGGCCGAACTGGGCTACGCCGGCATGAAGATCGAGGCCGTGAAGGACGGCAAGGTCGTGGCCTCGGCGACGGCCGCCGACGACGGCACCTTCACGCTGCCGGCCTCGGCCGACGGGGCCCTGCTCCGGCTTCCGGACAGCAACTTCAAGGAGCCGTACAACGGCCTGGACTGGCTCGGCCCGTCCCTGGTCACCCCGTCCATCATCGGCGCGTACATCTGGATGTGGGCGGGCTTCGCGATGGTGCTGATCGCGGCCGGGCTCGCGGGTGTGCCGCGCGAACTGCTGGAGGCGGCCAGGGTCGACGGCGCGAGTGAGTGGCAGGTGTTCAGACGGGTCACGGTGCCGCTGCTGGCGCCGGTCCTCGCGGTCGTCACCGTCACCCTGATGATCAACGTGCTGAAGGTCTTCGACCTGGTCTTCATCATCGCCCCCGGCTCCTCCCAGGACGACGCGAACGTCCTGGCCCTGGAGCTGTACCGCAAGGGCTTCTCCGAGGACCAGCCGGGCATCGCCAGCGCCATCTCGGTGTTCCTGCTGCTGCTCGTGATCCCGGTGATGTGGTTCAACGTGCGTCGGCTGAGGCGGGAGGTGCGGCGATGAAGGCGAAGCAGTCGCTGGGGTCCCGGCTCGCCGAAGGCGTCAGCGGTGGGCTGGTGAGGGTGTTGCTCATCGTCGTCGGCCTGTTCTGGCTGGTGCCGACGATCGGTCTGCTGCTGTCCAGTCTCCGCTCGCCCGAGGACATCGCGGCGAGCGGCTGGTGGAAGGTGTTCACCGAGCCGTCGCAGCTCACGTTCGACAGCTACGCCAAGCTGCTGGAGAACGAAGACATCACCAGCAGCCTGGTCAACACGGTGTGGATCACCGTGCCGGCGACCCTGCTGGTCGTCATCATCGGCTCGCTGGCGGGCTACGCCTTCGCCTGGATGGAGTTCCCCGGCCGCGACTGGTGGTTCCTGGGCGTGGTCGGCCTGTTGGTGGTGCCGGTGCAGGTCGCGCTGATCCCGATCGCCGAACTCTTCGGATCCATCGGCATCTTCGGCTCGGTGATCGGCGTGGTGCTCTTCCACGTCGGCTTCGGTCTGCCCTTCGCGGTGTTCCTGCTGCGGAACTTCTTCGCGGAGATCCCGAGGGAGCTGCTGGAGGCGGCGCGCCTGGACGGGGCGGGTGAACTGCGCCTGTTCTTCCGTGTGGTGATGCCGCTCGGCGCCCCGGCGATCGCGGCCCTCGGCATCTTCCAGTTCCTGTGGGTGTGGAACGACTTGCTGGTCGCGCTGATCTTCTCGGACTCGGGCAGCCAGCCGATCACGGTCGCACTCCAGACGCAGGTACGGCAGTTCGGCAACAACATCGACGTGCTGGCACCCGGCGCGTTCATCTCGATGGTGGTCCCACTGGTCGTCTTCTTCGCGTTCCAGCGGCAGTTCGTCTCCGGCGTGATGGCGGGAGCGGTCAAGTAGCGTTCAGCGCAAGACAGTTGGAGGGGCGGACCGGTCGCGGTCCGCCCCTTTCGCGTTCCCCCGGATGCCGTAGCCACCGTAACCAACTCGGCCCACCGGCCGTTCCCGGGCCGAACGCCCGCGCCGACCGATGGATGGCCTCTTGCCCAGGTTCAGTGTCATTGTCCCCGCGTACCAGGTTCAGGCGTACCTGCACGAGTGCCTCGAATCGGTGCTCTCCCAGTCCTGTCCCGATCTCGAACTGATCGTCGTCGACGACTGCTCGCCGGACGCGTGCGGCGCGATCATCGACGAGTTCGCCGCCCGCGACGCGCGCGTCCACCCCGTCCACCTGCAGGAGAACGTCGGCCTGGGCCGCGCGAGAAACGCCGGCGTGACCCACGCGAGCGGCGACTACCTGCTGTTCCTCGACAGCGACGACACCCTCACGCCCGACGCGCTGCGGTCCATCGCCGACCGGCTGAAGGAGACCGGCGACCCGGACGTCCTGGTCTTCGACTACGCGCGCACGTACTGGACGGGGGAGGCTGTCCGCAACCAGGGGGCCCTCCAGCTCACCGAGCAGGGCCCGGCCCCGTTCCGCCTGGAGGACCGGCCGGGCCTGCTGAGGCTGCTGATGGTCGCCTGGAACAAGGCCTACCGGCGGGAGTTCGTCGAGGAGAAGGGGTTCGCCTTCCCGCCCGGGTACTACGAGGACACGCCGTGGACGTACCCGGTGCTGATGACCGCGGAGTCGATCGCGACCCTCGACCGCGTCTGCGTGCACTACCGGCAGCGCCGGCAGGGCAGCATCCTGCGCACCACCAGCGAGCGGCACTTCGACGTCTTCGAGCAGTACGACCGGGTGTTCGCGTATCTGGACGAGCGGCCCGAACTGGCCCGGTGGCGGCCGGTGTTGTTCCGCCGCATGGTCCATCACCTGGCGATCGTGTACTCCCGCCCGGACCGGCTGCCCCGCGGCACGCACGCGGACTTCATGCGCCGGGCCCGGGCCCACTACCGCCGTTACCGCACCCCCGGTGTCCCGGTCCCCGTGCGCTGCCGGGTCCACCACACCCTGATCCGCTTCGGCCTGCACCGCACCTACCGCACGCTCCGGCTGGTGTCGGCCCTGCACCGCCGCGCCGCGCGGACCACCGGGAAGCTGCTGCGCGGTGTGCGGTCCGCCGCGCTCGGGCTCCACTACCGCGTCCAGCGCTGTCTCCCGCTGCGCGCCGACCGGGCCGTCTTCGCCGCCTACGACGGCCGCGGCCACAGCTGCAACCCCGGCGCGCTGGAGTCCGCGTTCCGCGATCTCGCGCCGCACGTCCGCACGGCGTGGATCGCCCGTCCCGAGCACCACCACACGATCCCGCCGGGCCCGCGCCGCCTCGTCCCGGGCACGGCCGCCTACTGGACGGCACTCGCCCGCTCCGCCTACCTGGTCAGCAACACCGACTTCGACCACCGCCTGGTCAAGCGCCGGGGCCAGACCCTGATCCAGACCGGGCAGGGCACCCCGCTGGGGCACATCGGCCTCGACCTCCAGGAGCGCCCGGCGGCGGCCCGGGGCAGGGACTTCGCCCGGCTGCTCAAGGACGTCGACCAGTGGGACTACGTGCTGTCCGCCAACCGCCACACCACCCTCACCCACGAGCGCGTCCACCCCGGCCGCTACACCACGCTGGAGTACGGCTACCCCCGCAACGACGTGTTCCGCACGGCGACCGAAGCGGACGTGGCCCGGCTGCGCGCCTCGCTCGGCATCCCGGAGGGCACGGTGGCGATCCTCTACGCGCCGACCCGCCGCGACTACCGCCGCTCCCAGCGCCACGCCCTCGACCTCCAGCGGATCGTGCGCCGCCTGGGCCCGCGCTTCATGGTGCTGGCCCGCGCCCACCACGCCTACGACGCCCCGCTGGCCGGCACCTGCGGCCGGGTCGTCGACGTCAGCGACCACCCGAGCGTCCAGTCGCTGTGCCTGGCCTCGGACGCCCTGGTCACGGACTACTCGTCGCTGATGTTCGACTACGCCAACCTGGACCGGCCGATCGTGATCCACGCCGACGACTGGGAGGCGTACGACGCCGCCCGCGGCACCTACTTCGACCTGCGCTCCTTCCCGCCGGGTGCGGTCGCGCGCGGCGAGGACGAGCTGATCGACATCTTCGCCACCGGCCACTGGCGCGGCTCCCGGTCGACCCAGCTGCGCTCGGCGTTCAGGGAGCGGTTCTGCACGTACGACGACGGCCGGGCCGCCGAGCGGGTCGTACGCCGGGTCGTCCTCGGGGAGTCCGACCTGCCGCCGGTCGTGCCGCTCGACGAGCGCCGGCCGGTGCCGTCCGCGGCGGCCTCGCTGGCGCGCGAGCCGCTCGCCACGGTGCCGCACCCGACCGGTCCGTCCGTCGTCACCGACCTCCTCTGAACCCGGTTCACACGCGTGGGAGTTCGCATGCCCTCCAGCCCGTCGCGGCCGACCCCGAGCCGGCCGCCCTCCTGGCGCCCGTCCGGGAGGCCGGGACGCCGCCGCGCCGCCTGACGCGGCCGTTCACTTCCGGTAGACCCTCGACAGAAAGAGCAGAATGCCCCGCTTCAGCATCGTCGTCCCGTCCCATGGGGTCGCGGGCCGGCTGTCCCAGGCGCTGGACTCGATCCTCACCCAGTCGTTCGGCGACTTCGAGCTGATCCCGGTGTGCGACGCGCCCGACTCGCCCGCGGCGGACGTCGTCGCCGGGTACGCCGAGCGGGACTCCCGGGTGACGCCGGTGCACTCTCCGCCGTCGGCCGGTCTGGCCGGGGCTCGCAACACCGGGCTGCGGTCGGCGGTCGGCGGTCATGTGCTGTTCCTCGACGGGGACGACGTCCTGGTCCCGGGGACGCTGGCGGCGCTGGACGCCCGGCTGGGCGCGGTGGGCGACGTCGACGTCCTGTACTTCGAGCACGAGCGCACCCCCTGGTGGGAGGGCGAGCCGGTCAACCCGGCCGCGCCCCTGCTGGCCGGGACACCGGACGGGGCCTTCTCCCCCGGCCGGGTCCCGCGGCTGACGGGCGTGGCGCTGCCGGCGTGGAGCGCGGCCTACCGCCGGGCCTTCCTCACCGAGCAGGGCCTCTCCTTCCCCGGGGACCACTTCACCGACACCGGGTTCGGCGGTCTGGTCGCCCTGCGGGCGGAGCGGGTGGCGGCCCTGCGCGCGGTCGTCGTCCGGCATCTGCTGCGCCGGCAGGGCAACCGCCTCAACCTGCCGGGGGAGCATCACGCCGAGCTGCTCGACCAGACCGAGCTGGTGCTGACGCGGGCCGCGGAGCAGGAGCTGCCCGCGGACCGGCTGGGGCCGCTGTTCGAGCAGCTCTTCGCCGCCGTACTGAAGACCGGCCGCCCACCCCGGNGGCTGCCGGCCGGGCGCGCGCCTTCGTCCGCCGGGCGAGCGCGCTCTACCGGCAGCACCGCCCCGCGGGCTACCGGCCGCCCGGCGGCAGTCTCGGCTCCAGCACCGGCTGCTGGCGGCCGGGTCGTACGCCGCGTTCCGCACCCTGCGCGCCGCCAACCGGCGGGCCGCGCGAGCCGCCGCGCTGCTGCCGCGCCCGAGGGGACTGCGCACCCGCCTGCGCTACGCGGCGGGCCTGCGTCTCCCCCTCGACGAGAACCTCGTCGTGTTCTGCGCGTACTGGGGCCGCGGCTACGCCTGCAACCCGGCCGCGATCCACGCCAAGGCCCGCGAACTCGCGCCACACCTGCGCTCGGTGTTCCTGGTGGAGCCGGGGGCGGTGGGCGCCGTGCCGCCGGACGTGGAGTACGCGGTGATCGGCAGCCGGAAGTACTGGCAGGTGCTGGCCCGCGCCAAGTACCTCGTCAACAACGCCAACTTCGCGGACGCCGTCGTCAAACGCCCCGGCAGCGTGCACCTGCAGACCCAGCACGGCACGCCGCTGAAGAAGATGGGCGCCGACCAGGCGACCTACCCCGTGGTGGCCGCGGCCACGGGCAGCTTCGCCAAGCTGCTGGCCCGGGTCGACCGCTGGGACTACAACCTCACCTCCAACCGGCACTCCACCGAGATGTGGGAGAAGGCGTTCCCCGGAGCGCACGAGACGCTGGAGTACGGCTATCCGCGCAACGACGTCTACTGCACGGCGTCCGCCGAGGACGTCGCCCGCGTCCGCAAGGAGCTGGGCGTCCCGGACGGCAGGAAGGCCCTGCTCTACGCGCCCACGCACCGCGACTACGCCACCGGCTTCGCGTCGGGCCTGGACCTGGCGGAGTTCTGCGAGGCGATCGGCGACGAGTACGTGGTGCTGCTGCGCGCCCACTACTTCTACGACCAGGGGGCGAGCCGGGGCGGCGGCCGGATCATCGACGTCACCGGACACCGCTCCTCGGAGGACGTGTGCCTGGCCGCCGACGCGCTGATCACCGACTACTCGTCGATCATGTTCGACTACGCCAACCTGGACCGGCCGATCGTCGTGTACGCCGACGACTGGGAGGTCTACCGGGAGGTCCGGGGCGTCTACTTCGACCTGATGCGGTTCCCGCCCGGCCGGGTCACCCGCACGCCCGAGGAACTGGCGGCCGTCTTCCGCGACGGCACCTGGGCGGACGAGTCCGCCACGGCCCTGCGCGCCGCGTTCCGGGAGCGCTTCTGCCAGTTCGACGACGGGCGGGCCGCCGAGCGCGTCGTACGCCGGGTGCTGCTGGGTCAGCCGCCCGAGTCGATCCCGCCCGTGATCCCGCTCGCGGAGCGCGTCCCGGCCCCCGCCGCCACCCTCGTGAGGAGCTGACCGAAGAAGTGCCCCGCTTCAGCATCATCGTCCCCGTCTACAAGGTGCAGGGCTTCCTGCGCGAGTGTCTCGACTCGGTGCTCGGCCAGTCGTTCGGCGACTTCGAGGTGATCGCCGTGGACGACCGCTCGCCCGACGGCAGCGGTGCGATCCTCGACGAGTACGCGGCCCGCGACGCCCGGGTGCGGGTGCTGCACCTGCCCGAGAACGTGGGCCTCGGCCGGGCCCGCAACGCCGGTCTGGAGCAGGCGGCCGGCGACTACGTCCTGTTCCTCGACAGCGACGACCACTACACGCCGGGCCTGCTGGCGGCCGTCGCCGCGCGCCTCGAGGTGACCGGCGAGCCGGACATCCTGGTCTTCGACCACGTGCGCACCCACTGGTGGGGCCGGGGCGGACGCAGCGAGGCGGCGGACCTGCTGGCCACCGCGGGCACGGACACCTTCGGCATCCGGGAGAGCCCGCAGTACCTGAACCTCTTCCTGGTCGCCTGGAACAAGGCGTACCGCCGGTCCTTCTTCCTGGAGCACGGCCTGCGGTACGCGCCGGGGCTGTACGAGGACGCGCCGGTCACCTACCGGTCGATGGTGCTGGCGGAGCGGATCGCCTGCCTGGACCGGATCGGGGTGGAGTACCGGCAGCGCAGGCAGGGCGCGATCACCAAGACGCCGGGGCGCCGGCACTTCGAGATCTTCCCGCAGTACGAGGGCCTGTTCGCCTTCCTGGAGCAGCGCCCCGACCTCGACTGGGCCCGGCCGCTGCTGCTGGAGCGGGCCCTGGACCACATGCTGTTCGTACTGTCCCGGGAGGACCGGGTGCGGCCCGCCGACCGGGGCGACTTCTACCGTGAGATCCGCTCCTTCCACCGCCGTCACCTCCCGGAGGGCGGCTTCCCGGAGCCGGACGGCTGGCGCGGGGTCGAGATGCGGCTGCTGGCGTCGGCGCCCTACGCGTCGTACGCCGCGGTGCGTGGCCTGCGGGACGTGCGCGCGGCCGCCCTGGGCGGGCGACGGCGGGTGGCGCGGAAGGCGTCGGACGTCGCCGTGCGCACCTGGTACCGGGCCCAGTCGAAGCGGCCCCTCGATCCGCATCTCGCCGTCTACTCGGCGACCCACCACCGGGGCGTGCTGGGCGACCCGGCCGCGATCCATGCCAAGGCGCGTGAGCTCGCCCCGCAGATCCGGGGCGTGTGGGTGGTCCGGGAGGACGCGGTGGACGCGCTGCCGCCCGGCATCGACCATGTGACCCCGGGCTCGCGGCGCTACCACGAGGTCATGGCGCGGGCCACGTACTGGGTGAACAACGTCAACTGGCCCGGCACCCTGGCCAAGCGGCCCGGCAGCGTCCACATCCACACCCACCAGGGCACCCCGCTCAAGTTCATGGGCGCGGACCTGCTGACCAAGCCGGGCGCCCGGCACGGCTTCGACGTGCCGCAGATGCTGCGCCGCGCCGACCGCTGGGACTACAGCCTGGTCGCCGGGCGGCACGCGGAGCGGGCCTGGGAGCGGGCGTACCCGTGCAACTTCACCTCGCTGCGGACCGGCAGCCCGCGCAACGACGTGCTCGTCGGCGCCGGCCCGGAGCGGGGCCGCGCCGTGCGTGAGCGGCTCGGCATCCCCGCCGACCACACGGTGGTGCTGTACGCGCCGACCCGCCGCGACTACCGGCGGGGCGGGCACGTGGACCGGTTCGACCTGGCCCGGTTCGCCGCGGACCTCGGCCCCGGCCACACGCTCGTCGTCCGCCTGCACCCGTCGCTGGCCCAGGGCGTGGCGCGCGGCCTGGGCCTTGTCGACCTGCACCGGCGGGGGGTGGTGGTGGACGCGACCGACGAGCCGCACGTCGAGGACGTGCTGCTCGCCTCCGACGCGCTGGTCACCGACTACTCCGCCCTGATGTTCGACTACGTGCTCCTCGACCGGCCGGTCGTGGTGCACGCCGACGACTGGGGCGCGTTCACGGCGAGCCGGGGCGCCTACTTCGACGTCACGGCCGACGCGCCGGGGCACGTGTCGCGCTCGTACCGGGAGCTGTCCTGGCTGTTCGCGTCCGGCACCTGGCAGGACGCGGAGTCGGCGCGGCTGCGGGCCGACTTCAGGGAGCGGTACTGCGAGTTCGAGGACGGGCAGGCCGCCGAGCGGGTCGTACGCCTGCTGATGCTGGGCGAGCGGAGCGGTGCGCTGCTGCCCGCGGCCCGCCGCACCCCGGGGCTGCCTGCCCCGTCCGGGGCGCTGGTCGAGCGATGAGAACTCCCGCCACCCCCGAGGCCCTTCCCTCCCTGCCCGGCCAGCGGGCCTCCTCGGCCCGGCCGCCGGCCGCCGTCGAGCGGCTGCGGCCGGTGCACTGGTGGCACGCGGCCCAGGTCGCCGTCCCGACCGCGGCCCTGTTCGTGCTGGGCTACCGGCGGCGCTGGATCTGCGACGACGGGCTGATCTACCTGCGTCCGGTCCGGCAGATCCTGGCGGGCAACGGGCCCGTGTTCAACGTCGGGGAACGGGCGGAGAGTTCGACCGGCACCCTGTGGCAGTGGCTGCTCGCGCTGGGCACCTGGGTCACCGGCGAGGACCCGGCGTTCCTCGCGGTCGGGCTGGGGCTGCTGCTGAGCACGGCCGGGTTCGGGCTCGCCCTGTACGCCACGGGCCGGCTGCACCGGGGCGCGGGGCTGCTGCTCCCGGCGGGTGTGTTCGTGCTGCTGGCCGTGCCGCCGTTCTGGTCGTACATGACCTCGGGCCTCGAGAGCGGCCTCGGCGTCTTCTGGACCGGCCTGTCGTGGTGGCTGCTGACGGGCACCCGGCGCGGTCAGCAGGCCCGGGTGACGTATGCCGCCGCCTTCGTGTTCGGGCTGGGGCCGCTGGTCCGGCCCGATCTCGCGGTGGTCACGGTGTGCTTCCTGGCGGCGCGGTGGTGGGTGCTGCGCCCGTCCCGGCGGGGTACCGCGGCGATGGCGGCCTCGGCGGTGGCGCTGCCGCTGGCGTACGAGGTGTTCCGGGCCGGGTACTACGGGATCCTGGTGCCGCTGCCCGCCATCGCCAAGGAGGCGAGCGCCAGCGACTGGGGCCGGGGCGCCGGCTATGTGCAGGAGACGCTCGGGCCGTACTGGCTGTGGCCCGTCGTGCCCGTGCTCGCCGCGCTGGCCGTCCTCCTCGTGCGACGCACCCGGACGGCCCGGCGGGACCGCGCCCCGGGGCGGGCCTCCCTCGCCGTGCTGCTGGC
>KE354160.1 GCA_000415505.1 Streptomyces afghaniensis 772 | reverse complement strand
GGGCGGCAAGCTCCTGCCGGCCCCGCTGCTGGCCGAGATGTGCACGCCGCATCCCAAGGCGGGTTACGGCCTGGGGGTGTTCGTCCAGAACACGGACGACGGCGGCACGATCATCACCCACAACGGCGCATCACCGGCCACGCGGCGCTGATGTACAGCAACGCCCGACGGCAGCAAGACCCTGACCGCCGCGCTAGAACTACGTGGACGACGCAGCGATGTCCCTGGCCGAGCCGTTCCAGAAGGCGACACAGAGGCTCGTCGAGGAGGTGTTCGGCGGCAGTCGGACCGAGCAGGCCGCGTCGACGGACTGAGCCAGAACGCAGTGGGCCGAGGAGCAGCCGAGACGCGCCCGCACTCGCGCACGCACGGGAGGGGACGTGGTCGGGGGGTGTCCGCCGCAGCGGTTGGCGCGTCAACGGGGATCAGTCGGTACGCAACCCCATCGCGCCGTCCGAGGACGGACACCCCCCGGCGCGGCCCCGACCCACCACCACCGCGTATGCGCTACGCGCACCCCCACGCAGGGCGCAGTCACCGCACCCGACTGCCCTCACGCCACCGAAGCGATCCGCATCCTGATGTCTCCGGCGACAGCGCCCCTTCGCCGTCACATGATCCCCCGACGACTCCCCGCGCAGCCGCCGCCCGATCCACGGCACCAGAAACTCCCGCGCCCAGTGCACATCGTCCCGCCGAACCTCGAGCGGCCCCCGCGCCGGCAGCGGCGGCCACGGCTGCTCGGGGTCCGCCGGAACCTCCAGCCCGAGCACCTGCCCCGCGCGGAGCGCCACCCGCGTGTGCCCCTCGGGCGACAGGTGCAGCCGGTCGGCGTCCCAGGCCCTGCGGTCCTGGACACTGCGCAGGGACCACAGGTCGAGCACCGGGCAGCCGTACCGGTCGGCGATGGCCCGGACATGCCCGTTGTACGTCGCGATCTTGCCCCGCAGGTGCTTGAGCACGGGCATCCCCCGGGTGTCGAACCCAGTCGTCACCATCACCGTGCCGGCCACGGCGGTGAGCCGCACGAGGGCCCGCTCGAAGCGCTCGGCCACCTCGTCCGGGTCGGTACCCGGCCGGAGGATGTCGTTGCCCCCGGCGCAGAACGAGACGAGGTCCGGGGCCATTTCGACAGCCCGCGGAACCTGGTCCGCCACGATCTGGTCGAGGAGCTTCCCACGCACGGCGAGATTCGTGTACTGGAAGTCGCCTTCGGGCCGGCGGTCGGCGAGCAGGACGGCGAACCGGTCGGCCCAGCCGACGAACGCCCCGTCGGGGCCGGGATCACCGACGCCCTCGGTGAAGCTGTCCCCCACCGCCACGTACGACCCGATCACTGCTCTGCTGTCACTCTTCGAATCGTCTGCCACAGCCGCACATGATTCACCTTCGAATGTGACTTACGCGACCGTAGGAAAGGGTTGACGGGCGGTGAGATAAGCCACTCCTAAAGTGTTAGCCAACTCCGGAATAGGTCACCCGTCAGCGATGTTGCGGGGTCAGTCGCCACACCCGGAACCCCGTGATCCGGAAGTGACTCCACACGGTCCGGAAGCCGAAGTGCCCACTTGTGTACGGCTCGGGGTCGCTGTAGTCGAACACGAGCCTCCCGTTGTTCCACCACCGCACCGTCGAACCGTCGGAGACGACCCGCACCCTGTTCGGCTCACCCGGCACCAGCAGCGGTTCGGTGTAGTCGTAGATCAGGGGCCGGACTCCGGGCTCACCGACATACCGCCGCAGCCGGGTCGTGGTGTTGTAGTTGGCACCGAAACCGGCGTAGTACGTCGTCAGGTGGTCGTACTCCGCCAGGGCCCCGGCACGCGGTGTGGCGAAGAGATCGCCCGGGGAGCGGACGTCGGTCGCGTTCCAGAAGTTGTTGAGGTCCGAGACCCGGTCGTTGACCCCGCCCTCGGACACGGGCGTGGCGGTGTACTCGAGCACGTACGGGCCTTCTAGCCGCCGCCTGAACCAGACGGTCGCGCCGCTCGGTACGTCGATCTCAAGGACGCCACGAGAGGCGGTGACCGTCCCGCCGTCCTGGAGCTCGGTCGCCCACTGGCCGAGGCCGTGGCAGAAGTCGTCGCGGGCGATGAGGCGGCGCTGACGCGACGCGGCGTTCACGCTCGCCGCCGTCGCCGTCGGGGCGAGCGCCGCCAGGGCGGCTCCGGCGGCCAGGGCTCCCAGCGCTCTGCGGGTGGTCGGCACGGGACACAGCTCCTCGGGGATCCGTCTGGAAAGCTCCAGAAAGCGCTTGCACTCCGGTCGGGATCACTCTGTCCCAACTGCCGCCCGCTGTCGATCCCTTGGGCCTGTCGGCGCCGGCACACACCGAAGGCCGGACCCGGGGATCGGGGTCCGGCCTTCGGTCGCGTGTCAGGCAGGTGGGTGTGCGGTCGGTCAGCCGACGGAGACGCCGTGCGAGCGCAGGAAGGCGACCGGGTCCACGTCCGAGCCGTAGTCAGGCGTGGTGCGGATCTCGAAGTGCAGGTGCGGTCCGGTCACGTTGCCGGTGGCGCCCGACAGTCCGACCTGCTGCCCGGCCGTCACGGTCTGGCCGGCCGAGACGGAGAGCTGGGACAGGTGGGCGTACTGGGCGTAGTAGCCGTCGGCGAGCTTGATGACGACCTGGTTGCCGTAGGCGCCGCCCCAGCCGGCGGAGACGACCGTGCCCGCGCCGACGGCCTTGAGCGAGGTACCGGTCGGAACGACGAAGTCGACACCGGTGTGGTAACCGCTGGACCACATGCTGCCGGACATGTGGTACGGGGTGCCGACGGTGGCACCGGCCACGGGGAGGGTGAAACCACTGGAGTTGCTCTCGGCGGCGGGCTTGGCGGCGGCCGGCTTGGCGGCGGTCTCCGCCTTCGGGGCCGACTCGGCGGCGGACGGCTTCGGGGCCGAGGCCTTCGGCGCGGACGGGGCAGAGGCCTTCGGGGCGCTCGCCGCCTTCTTGCCGATCGACAGCTTCAGGCCCGGGTGGATCAGCGACGGGTCGTCGCCGACGGCGTCACGGTTGTCCGAGTAGAGCTTCTTCCAGCCGCCGTCGACGTTCTGCTCGTCGGCGATCTTCGCGAGATAGTCACCGGCCCGCACGGTGTACGAGCGGGCGCCCGTGGCCTTTTCGGCGGCCTTCTTCTCGGCGGCCGGAGCGGACTGGACGGCCTTTTCCGGAGCCGACTGCGGGGTGGCGGCGTGGGCGCCGGCGTCCCCCATGAGCGGAAGGGCGAGAGCGGCCCCGCCGGTTCCGGCGACGGCGATGGAGCGGGTGAAACGCTGGGACTTCGGGCGGCGGTGCTTACCCTTCGCGGGCATGGCGAATTCCTCTCCGTCGCCTGCGAGGTGAGCTGTCGGGTTCGGACTGGAGATGCCCGGCCACGCCGAAGCGTGGCTTAACCCCAAGCCGTTCCGGGAACCGGAACAGGCGTCTTACCTGTGGGTCCCCCGCTCCTGCCGTACGTCGGGTCAGTGTGTGCGGGCTCCGGGCGGCGGCAGGATTAGGCGTCCGTCCGGATGGGTGTGGAACGTAAGCGACCAGGACGCAAAGGGACAAGCTTGCGGTTGCCCGTGACGGCGTTTTTCTTGACGCGTCGACAATTTTTCCGTCACGGAGCGTGGATTACCGATCTCCCGCATTCCGCAATACCCCTGATTGACGCCAGAATTACGTGCACATGGCAACAACACATCGTCACGAATATGACGATGCTCACGCACCCCGACCTCATCTCCTTTACGGTCGGGGCACGTTATGCCTAAATAACCGAAGCACTCCCTATTCGGACAGAACGGCTACTTGCGCTGAAGCCGGACGACGGTGGCGTCCAGATCCCCGCGCAGACCGACCCGCAACCCGTGGTGGAGCAGCACGGCACCTCGATGAACTTCGCCCGTTTCGAGGCATTTGTACGATGCCGAGGGGTCAAGACCCCGCAGCCGGAGCGCCGGAACGGGCTCGCCGTAGCGCTGCGCCTGGAGCCAGGCGAGGACGACAATCTCGTCGCCGAGGGCATACTGCACTGCACTCAGACCGCCCTCCGGCGGGCGCAGCCGGTACAGGTCGCCGCGCTGCACCACGGGCCGGATCTCCTTGTAGAGCTCCACCCAGTCCCGCGCCTCGGCGAGTTCCCGCTCCGTCCACTTCGTGAGGTCGCCGCCGACCCCGAGCACTCCGGCCATGGCGCTGACGAACCGGAACCGCAGGGAGCTGGCCCGCTGGTTGAGCATGGCGTTCGGGCTGTCGGTGACCCAGGCCGCCATGACGCGGGCCGGATGGATCTGGCTGAAGCCGTGCTGGATGGCGAGCCGGTCGAGGGGGTCGGTGTTGTCCGAGGTCCACACCTGGTCCGTGCGGCCGAGCACACCGAGGTCGATCCGGCCGCCGCCGCCCGAGCAGGACTCGAAGGCCACCCCGGGGTGGGCGGCCCGCAGCCGGTCCAGCAGGCCGTACAGGGCGTGCACGTGGTCGATCCACAGCCGCTGCGGGTAGGGGTCGTCCGGCCAGCCGGCGTCGGTGAAGCAGCGGTTGAAGTCCCACTTGACGTAGTCGATCGGCGCGCTGGAGAGGAGCCCGTCGAGCTGCTCCCAGAGGTACTCCTGGACGTCCTCACGAGCCAGGTTCAGTACGAGCTGATTGCGGAACTCCGTCCGCTTTCGTCCCGGTTGATGCTGCACCCAGTCCGGATGCGCGCGGTACAGGTCGCTGTCCGGGTTGACCATCTCCGGCTCGACCCAGATCCCGAACTGCATACCGAGGCCGTGCACGTGCTCGGCGAGCGGCTTGAGGCCGCCCGGGAAGCGGTCGGGATTGGGGGTCCAGTCACCGAGCCCGGCCCGGTCGCTGGTGCGCGCCCCGAACCAGCCGTCGTCGACCACGAACAGCTCGACGCCCATGGCGGCGGCCCGCTCGGCGAGCGCCCGCTGCTGCTCCTCGGAGATGTCGAACTCGGTGGCCTCCCAGGAGTTGAACAGCACCGGCCGGTCCTGGTCGGCGCCCGGGACCGACGTACGTCCGCTGTAGGCGTGCCAGCGCGGCTGGCCCCGCCGTGGCCGCCGTCGGTCCACGAGCCCGGCGAAGACGGGGGTCGTGTACGACTCCCCCGTGCCCAGCATCAGCAGGCCCGAGTCGTCGTACCCGGCCCCGCCGGTGATCTGCACGCGCGCGTCCGGGAGCTGGGCCACGGCGATCCGCCAGGACCCGGACCAGCCCAGGGCGCATCCGTAGACCTCGCCGTGCTCCTCGGTCGCGTCGGTGTCGAGCGCGACCCACGGCAGGTGCTGGTGACCGGTGTGGCCGCGGCGGCTGCCGACGACCTTCTCGCCGTGGGTGAGGGTGGAGCGCTCCAGCCGGGACTCGGCGCCCCAGCGGCCGTGCAGCTGGGACAGCCGCCAGGTGTCGCGGTCGGGCAGGGTCCAGGTGGCGGAGTCGGCGCGCAGCACCTCGACGGCGGGTCCGTGGTTGTCGAGGGTCACCCAGCGCTCGACGACGTCCGTCGCGGAGCGCATCCGGTAGTGCAGCGTGACGGCCAGGTCGCCGTCGCGGAAGCGCAGCCGCAGCTCACCGTCCTCGGTGTCGTGGCCCTCGTAGGTCCACTCCGTGCCGCGCCGCTCGCCGGTGCGTACGGACAGGGCGGGCCGGGTGAAACGGGGGCCGCCCTCGACCGGATACTCCTCGCGTCCGTCGAGCGGTGACTCGAAGGGCCAGTAGTCCGGCAGCGGCCGGACGGCGAGGGCCTCGGCGTCGGCCAGGCCGATCCGGGCGCCCCAGTGCAGGTGCAGCAGCTCGTCGCGGTCGGTGACGTGGACGGCGTAGCTGCTGGCCGGCCCGGAGAGCACCCATGTACGACCGTCTTCGGAGATGTCCAGCATCAAGGCCTCACAGGTTCGAACAAGCCCGACCAGGTGCGACCAGGCCCCAACATCATCAAGCGCCGCGGGGGCTCCCGGCAACGCCTGTGGACAACTCATTGCCCCAGGCAGGCATGTCGTATCGTCGAGTGGTGCCCGTCGACGAGCCGCGCCGGCGGCGCCGAAGGGGAGGAGCCCTCGTGACACAGCAGGTCCCGTCGACCGAGCCCGAGCTGGCCGGAGTGCGCAACTTCCGCGATGTGGGCGGACTGCCGACCGTGGACGGACGGCGGGTGCGGCAGGGAGTGCTGTTCCGAAGCGGCCACCTCGCGCACGCGACCGGGGAGGACGCCGCCTTCCTGGCCACCCTGGGCCTGCACACGATCTTCGACTTCCGCAACGCGGCCGACCAGAAGCTCGAAGGGCCGGACGTCGAGCTGCCGGGCGTGCGCAATGTGAACCTGCCGCTGAGCGACCCCGCCGACGGCGCCGAGTTCTGGAAGATGGTGCGCGACGGCGACCTGGACCAGCTGCGCGCGATCCTCTCGGACGGCAAGGGCGTGGACCGGATGATCGCCTCATACCGCATGATCATCGGGAACCGCACGGCCGAGCACTCCCAGGTGCTGCACGCGCTCGCCGAGGACAGCGTCCCCGCCCTGATGCACTGCGCGGCGGGCAAGGACCGGGCGGGTCTGTCCATCGCGGTGACGCTCCTCGCCCTGGGTGTCGAGCGCGAGGCGATCGTCGACGACTACCTGAAGTCCAACGCCAAGCACCGCCGCTACAAGGTGCACCGCAGCAGCTCCGCCGCCTCGGCCTACTCCCCCGAGGTCATGGAGCTGCTCAGCCCCCTGTTCGACGCGCGCGCCGAGTACCTGACGGCGGCCTTCGACACCATCGAGGAGACCTGGGGCGGCGTCGACCCCTACTTGGAGAAGGGGCTCGGGCTCACCCCGCAGACCCGGGAGCGGCTGCGCGAGCGGCTGCTCGACTGACGTACGGCGCCCGGCCCGGCGGCTACTTGGCCCCCACCTCGAACAGCAGGTACACGAAGGCCGCGAAGACATGGCCCACGACGAGGTAGATGAGCAGCCGCACCCACAGGGCGCGGGGGAACTTCTCCTCCATGTCCTTCACGGCGTGTCTCCCGGGGTGGGGCCCAGGCACAGGGCGGCCGTGGGGCTCTGCAAGAGGGTGTGGACGAAGAGCAGTTCGACGCCGTCCGGGTCCTGGGCGGCGATCCGGTGCGGGGTCAGCGAGTCGAAGTGGGCGCTGTCGCCGGGCGCGAGCTGGTGCGTGGTGTCGCCGAGGCGCAGTCGCAGCCGTCCGCGCAGCACGTGCAGCCACTCCTCACCTGGATGGACGCGCACGATGTCGCCCTGGGAGCCGTACGGGACGTGGACGCGCAGGGCCTGCATCCCGCGCGCGGGCGCGCCGGCCTGCCAGTACGTCCAGCCGCCCGCCGCGGTCGGTTCCATGTCGGCGGCGCGGATGACGGCGTCCCGGGCGGCGGCCGTCTCACCGAGCAGCTCGGCGACCGTCGTACCGTAGATGCGGGCGAGCGCGAGCAGCATCGGCAGGGAGGGCTGGCGCTGCCCGGTCTCCAGGCGGGAGAGGTGGGCGGGCGACAGCCCGGCGGCGCGGGCCGCGGCCTCCAGGGTCAGGGAGGCCTGGCGTCGCAACGACCGCAGCTGGGGCGCGACGGCGGGCAGCGCATCCGCTGCCTGGTCAGGCGACGGGGCGGCCCCGGAGGACCGCTCGGTCTCGGAGGAGCTCATGCCTCCATTCAGCCGGAGCCTTGCCCGTGCGGCAAATTTCTTGCCTCAGAGGCAAAAGGTCAGCGGTTCGCCACCGCCTGCTTGACAAGCGTCTTGCCGAAGTCCCACATCAGGCCCCCGTCGTGCGCGTCGTCCATCACGGCCGTGAAGGCGTCGACGAACCGGTCCACCTCCCGCTCCCCGATGATCAGCGGCGGGATCAGCTTGATCACCTCCATGTGGTCGCCGGAGACCTGGGTGAGGATCCGGTGCTTCTGGAGCAGCGGTACGACGACCATCTGCGCGAACAGCCCCTTGCGCGCGGCCTGGAGCATGGCCCAGCGGCTGCGCAGCTTCAGCGACTTCGGCCTGCCGAACTCGATACCGATCATCAGGCCCCGGCCGCGGACGTCGGCGAGCATCTCGTACTTGTCCGTCAGCGCCGCGAGCCGGGACCTGAGCAGTTCCCCGGTGGCGCGGACACCGGCGACGATCTGCTCGTTCTCCATCACCGACAGCACCGCCAGGCCGGCCGCCATGGCCTGCGCGTTGGACCCGAAGCTCGCCGAGTGGACCAGCACCCGGTCCATCGACGAGTAGACCTTCTTGAAGATCCAGTCCTTGCCGAGCGTCGCCCCCACCGGTACGTAGCCGCCGGAGAGCGCCTTGGCCACGCACACCAGGTCGGGTTCCACCCCCTCCTCGTGCTGGTAGGCGTAGAAGTCGCCGGTGCGGCCGAGGCCCGTCTGCACCTCGTCGGCGATGAGCAGCGCCTTGTGCCGGTGCAGCAGTTCCTGGGCGGCCAGGAGATAGCCGGGCGGGGCTGCCAGCACGCCCTTGCCCTGGATCGGCTCGACGATCAGGGCGGCGACGTCACCCTTGCGCAACTCCCTGTCCAGCGCGTCGAGGTCGCCGAGCGGTACGGCCGTGTCGGGCAGCAGCGGGGCGAAGCCGTCCCGGAAGCCGGACTCGCCGTTGACGGAGAGGGAGCCGGTGGTCAGGCCGTGGAAGGCGTGCGCGCAGTACAGGACTCTGGGTCTGCCGGTGACGAAGCGGGCGAACTTCAGCGCTCCCTCGACGGCCTCCGTTCCGCTGTTGCCGAAGAACACCCGGTCCAGGTGCGGGCTGTGCGCGAGCAGCTTCTCGGCCAGCAGGCCCGGCAGCGGCTGGCAGTCGAACCGGGTGAGGTCGGCGAGCCGGGCGTCCAGGACGTCGTGCAGCGCCTTGCGCACCACGGGGTGGTGGCGGCCCAGGCCCATCACCCCGAACCCGGCGAGCATGTCCAGGTAGTCGTTGCCGTCCGCGTCGTAGAAGTAGGCGCCCTCGGCGCGCTCGTAGACCTTGTCGAAGCCGATGGTGTGCAGCATGCGCGGGAGCTGGTGGTTCAGGTACCGGGTGTGCAGCTCGTAGCGCTCGGCTCCGCGCTCGGCCAGAGTTGCGCCGAGGTCGAACTCCCCGGCCTGTGACGGCTCCGACGCGGATTCGGCGGTGGTCATTCCTGTGGCTCCTCGGACAGCTCTTTCTTCACGGTCAGGCTCGCGCTGATCCGTCCGGCGACCTCGACGGGTGTCAGGCCGATGTCGGCGAGCACCTCGCCGCGCTTGGCGTGCGCGAGGAACTGCTCCGGGATCCCGAAGCGCCGTACGGGCACGTCGACTTCGGCGTCTCCCAGGGCCAGCGCCACGGCCGAACCGACCCCGGCCGCCCGGCTGTTGTCCTCGACGACGGCGACCAGGCGGTGCTCGGCGGCGAGACCGGGCAGCGCCGGGTCGACGGGCTTGACCCAGCGGGGGTCGACGACGGTGCAGCCGATGCCGCGGGCTTCGAGCAGCTCGGCGGCCTGGAGGCACACCGGCGCCATGACACCGACGGCGACCAGAAGCACCTCCGCTCGATCGGCGCGGTGCAGCACGTCGAGTCCGCCCACCCGGTCGACCGCCGGGATCGACGGGCCGACGGACTCCTTCGGGAAGCGCAGCAGCGTCGGCGCGTCGTCGACGGCGACCGCCTCGCGCAGCTGGGCGCGCAGCTGGTCGGCGTCGCGCGGCGCGGCGATCCTGAGGCCGGGGACGACCTGGAGGACGGACATGTCCCACATGCCGTTGTGGGAGGGCCCGTCGACGCCGGTGACACCGGCCCGGTCCAGCACGAAGGTCACCCCGCACCGGTGCAGGGCCACGTCCATCAGGAGCTGGTCGAAGGCGCGGTTGAGGAAGGTGGCGTAGACGGCGACGACCGGGTGCAGGCCGCCCGTCGCCAGGCCCGCAGCGGACACGGCCGCGTGCTGCTCGGCGATACCGACGTCCCACACCCGGTCCGGGAACCGCTCGGCGAACCTGCCCAGGCCGACCGGATGGAGCATGGCGGCGGTTATCGCGACCACGTCGTCCCGTTCCTCACCGATCCGGACGATCTCGTCGCCGAACACCGAGGTCCACGAGGGGCCGCCCGCCGGGGAGAGCGGCGCGCAGGTCAGCGGGTCCATGACGCCGACGGTGTGGAAGTGGTCCTCCTCGTGGGCGAGGGCGGGTTCGTAGCCGCGGCCCTTCTCCGTGAGGCAGTGGACGAGGACCGGACCGTGGAAGCGTTTCGCGCGCCGCAGGGCGGACTCCACGGCCCCGATGTCGTGCCCGTCGATCGGGCCCACGTACTTCAGGCCCAGGTCCTCGAACAGGCCCTGCGGGGCGAACGCGTCCTTGAAGCCCTTCTTCGCGCCGTGCAGGGCCTCGTAGAGAGTGTTTCCGACCAGGGGCGTCGCCTGGAGCACGTCCTTGCCCCACGCGAGGACCCGCTCGTAGCTGTCGGTCGTGCGCAGCGTCGCGAGGTGGTTGGCGAGGCCGCCGATGGTCGGGGCGTAGGAGCGTTCGTTGTCGTTGACGACGATGATCAGCGGACGGTTCTTGGCGGCCGCGATGTTGTTCAGCGCCTCCCAGGCCATGCCTCCGGTCAGGGCGCCGTCCCCGATCACCGCGACGACGTGGCCCTTCTCCCCCTGCACCTGGCGGGCCTTGGCGAGCCCGTCGGCCCAGCCCAGCGCCGTGGAGGCGTGGCTGTTCTCGATGACGTCGTGCTCGGACTCCTCGCGCGAGGGGTAGCCCGACAGGCCGCCCTTGCCGCGCAGCTTGGAGAAGTCCTGGCGCCCGGTCAGCAGTTTGTGGACGTAGCTCTGGTGGCCGGTGTCCCACAGGATGCGGTCGACCGGCGACTCGAAGACCCGGTGCAGGGCGACGGTGAGCTCCACCACCCCCAGGTTGGGCCCCAGATGACCTCCGGTCCTGGCGACCGCGTGCACCAGGAACTCCCTGATCTCGTCGGACAGTTCGCGAAGTTCCGGCTCGGACAGCGCCTTCAGGTCGCGTGGTCCCCGGATGCTCTCCAGAATCGTCACGCTCGGGCCCCTTCGGTTCCGTGCTGTTCAGCTCACGGTGACGGCCGGCTCCCCCGACCCCACGCCGTCCTGCTCCATCTGCTCGGCGAGCTTCATCGCCTCTTCGATCAGCGTCTCGACGATCTTCGACTCGGGGACGGTCTTGATGACCTCGCCCTTCACGAAGATCTGACCCTTGCCGTTGCCGGAGGCCACCCCCAGATCGGCCTCCCGCGCCTCGCCGGGTCCGTTGACCACACACCCCATGACGGCCACCCGCAACGGCACTTCCATGCCCTCGAGTCCGGCCGTGACCTCGTCGGCGAGCTTGTAGACATCCACCTGGGCGCGACCGCAGGACGGGCAGGAGACGATCTCCAGCCGCCGCTGCCGCAGCCCCAGGGACTCGAGGATCTGGATGCCGACCTTGACCTCCTCGGCCGGCGGCGCGGACAGCGACACCCGGATCGTGTCGCCGATGCCCCGCGACAGCAGCGCGCCGAACGCCACCGCCGACTTGATCGTGCCCTGGAACGCCGGGCCCGCCTCCGTCACGCCCAGGTGCAGCGGGTAGTCGCAACTCTCGGCGAGCTGCCGGTACGCCTCGATCATCACGACCGGGTCGTTGTGCTTGACGGAGATCTTGATGTCCCGGAAGTCGTGCTCCTCGAACAGGGACGCCTCCCACAGCGCGCTCTCCACGAGCGCCTCCGGGGTCGCCTTGCCGTACTTCTGGAGCAGCCGCCGGTCCAGCGACCCGGCGTTGACGCCGATCCGGATCGGGGTGCCGTGGTCCTTGGCGGCCTGCGCGATCTCCTTGACCCGGTCGTCGAACTGCTTGATGTTGCCGGGGTTGACGCGGACCGCCGCGCAGCCCGCCTCGATGGCTGCGAACACGTACTTCGGCTGGAAGTGGATGTCCGCGATCACCGGGATCTGCGACTTGCGCGCGATGGTCGCGAGCGCGTCCGCGTCGTCCTGCGTGGGACAGGCGACCCGCACGATCTGACAGCCGGACGCGGTGAGTTCCGCGATCTGCTGCAAGGTGGCGCCGATGTCGGACGTACGGGTCGTCGTCATCGACTGCACCGACACCGGGGCCCCGCCCCCGACCGCCACCGGACCGACCTGGATCCGGCGCGAGACGCGCCGCTCCGCGATCGGCCGGACCGGTACCTGGGGAACGCCCAGCGGGATGGCGGTCATGGCCTCACTCCCGGTTTCCGGAGACCGTCTCGCGCATGGCACGCAGGGACTCCTTCAGCGATCCCATGGTGGCGAGGACGGCGGTGGGCTCGTAGCCGCAGTGCGCCATGCAGTTGGCGCAGCGCGGGTCCTTGCCGCGGCCGTACTTGTCCCAGTCGGTGTCCTCGACCAGCTCCCGGTACGTCGGCACATAGCCGTCGGCCATCAGGTAGCACGGGCGCTGCCAGCCGAACAGGGAGTAGTTCGGGATCGCCCAGGCCGTGCACGGGAAGTCGACCTTGCCCTCCAGGAAGTCCAGGAAGAGCGGGGAGTGGTTGAGCCGCCAGCGCCGCCGGTTGCCGCCGGCGAAGGCCTTCTTGAACAGCTCGCGGGTCTGCTCCACGCCGAGGAAGTGCTCCTGGTCGGGGGCCTTCTCGTAGGCGTAGGCGGGCGAGATCATCATCTCGTCGACCTTGAGGTCGTCGTTGAGGAAGTTCAGCACCTCGATGATGGTCTGCGGGGTGTCGGTGTTGAAGAAGGTCGAGTTGGTGGTCACCCGGAAGCCCTGCCGCTTGGCCTCCTTGATGGCCTCGACCGCCTCGTCGAACACGCCCTCCTTCGCCACCGACTCGTCGTGCCGCTCGCGCAGCCCGTCGATGTGCACCGCGAAGGCGAAGTAGGGGGAGGGCTTGAACTTGTCCATCTTCTTGCGCAGCAGCAGGGCGTTGGTGCACAGGAAAACGTACTTCCGCCTGGCCACCAGCTGACGCACGATCTCGTCGATCTGGGGATGCATCAGCGGCTCGCCGCCTGCGATGGACACCATGGGGGCACCGGACTCCAGCACGGCCCCCACGGCCTGGGCGACCGGCATCCGCTGCTTGAGCACCCCGGCCGGGTGCTGGATCTTGCCGCACCCCTCGCACTTGAGGTTGCAGGCGTACAGCGGCTCCAGCTCGACGATGAGCGGGAACTTGTCCCGCCGGCGCAGCTTCTGTTCAGCCAAGTACGTAGCGACCTTGATGGACTGTCGGAGCGGCATGGCCATCTGGCTCACCTCCTGGGGAGCAGCAAGGAACGGTGCCATTCGAAGAAAGCGGGTAGGACGGAACGAAGAACACGGAAAGCTGATATTCCACCGCGCACCGTGCCGATCCGGACGAGTTCATGTTCTGGAGCGTCCACGACCACCCGGACGGCCGCAACCGGGCGCTCGCCCGCGCGCACGGCGCTCAGGAGCGTGGCCGCCGACTCCATGTCGGCCGCGATCGCGCCGGTCGCGCGCAGATCCGACCGTTCGTGACCGCGTACGACGTGGTCGGAGCCGGTGAGCGGCCCGGTGTGCACGGTCCGCCCGGGCACCGCGCGGCCCAGCTCCTTGACCAGCAGTTCGGTCCCGACGCAGGCGGTCGTACCGCGCGGGTCGCGGGTCTCCTCGGCGACGACCAGGTCACCGGGGTGCATACCGGGCGCGAGCCCCGCGCAGAAGCCGGTGGCCAGGACCGGGGCCTCACGCAGGGCCGGGTCGGCGAGCATCCGGGTGACGGACCGCTCGGCCGCCGCCGGCCCCATGCCGGTCCGCAGCACGGTGACCGGCCCACCGGCGCCGCCACGGTCCCCCGCGCGCAGGGCGAACTGCTCGATGCCGAGCGCGCAGGCGATCAGCAGCGGGGCCGGAGCGGGCTGTGTGCTCATTCAGCTCCCCTCGGCGTCGGCGAGCGGCTTCCCGGTCTCCCCGCTCGCCTTGGCCGCGGCGAGCGGTTTGCTGACCTCTCCGCTCCCTTCGTCCGCCGCGTTCGGCTTCCCGGCCGCCCCGCTGCCCCGGTGCCGGTCGGCGAAGGGCTCCCCGTGCAGGTACCGGCCGAGCGCGGTGAGCGGGAACACCTGCCGGTAGAGGTGGTAGTTGATCGAGAAGTCCCACGGGAAGCCCGTCCCCGTGAAGTACGGCTCGTCCCAGGAACCGTCCTCCCGCTGGGTGGCGGCGAGCCACTCGATGCCGCGTTCGACGGCCTTGGAGTCCCGCTCCCCCGCCGCGAGCAGGGCCATCAGGGCCCACGCCGTCTGGGAGGCGGTCGAGGCGCCCCTGCCGCTCCACTCCCTGACGTACCTGTAGGAGCGCAGGTCCTCGCCCCAGCCGCCGTCGTCGTTCTGGACCGACTCCAGCCAGGCCACGGCCCGGCGGATCGCCGGGTGCGCGGCGGGGATGCCCGCGGCGACCAGGGCGGGTACGACGGACCCGGTGCCGTAGACGTAGTTGACGCCCCAGCGCCCGAACCAGGAGCCGTCGGGCTCCTGTTCTGCCAGCAGCCACTCGATGCCGCGCCGGGTGCGCGGGTCGTGGGCGAGGCCCTCCACCGCGAGCATCTCGACGACGTGCGCGGTGACATCGGCGGAGGGCGGGTCGATGACCTCACCGAAGTCGCAGAACGGCAGCCGGTTCGGGAACGGGCTGGTGTTGTCGACGTCGAAGGCGGCCCACGCGCCGTTCTTCGACTGCATGCCGAGCGTCCAGCGCACACCGCGCCCCACGGCCTTGTCGACCCGCACCGGGTCGTGGTGGGCGATCCGGCGCAGCGCGAGGACCACCTCGGCGGTGTCGTCGATGTCTGGGTAGTTGTCGTTGTGGAACTCGAACGCCCAGCCCCCGGGCGGCAGTCCGGGCCGCTGCACCGACCAGTCACCGGGCCGGACGATCTCCTCGCCCAGCATCCAGTCCGCGGCCTTCACCAACTGCGGGTGGTCGGCGGGCAGTCCGGCGTCCGCGAGCGCGATCGCGGCCAGGCAGGTGTCCCACACCGGCGACTGGCAGGCCTCGATCATCCGGGCCCCGTCTCGCGCCACGACGGCGAACCGGTCCAGGGGGACCNCCAGCCCCCTCCGCATCCAGCCAGATGCGGGTGAAGACCCGTGCGGCGGCGATGCCGCCCTGCTCGCGAATCCAGGCGGAGGCCCTCGCCATGTGCGGTGCGCCGGGCTCGTCGCCGGCCAGGCGGAGGGCGACGTAGGCCTCGACGGTGGCGGAGAGTTCGCCGGGGCCGCCGTAGAAGGTGGCCCAGGCGCCGTCCTCGCGCTGCTCGCCTCGGATGAAGAGCGCGGCGGCCCGGGTGGTCTTCTCGTCGCGGATGCCCAGGAACTGGCGGAGCATCAGGTCCTCGGCGTCCATCGTGACGTTGGTCTCGAGGTCGCCCTTCCACCAGCCCTGGGCGTCCTGGAGGGAGAGCAGGAAGTCGGTGGCGCGTTGTGCGGCGCGGGCGGCGGCTTGCGGTACCCCGGCCGCCGCGGGGGTGGTGTTGTCGATGGCGGTGTCGCTGGCCGCGGCAGCGCGGGGTGGCAGGGCCCCGGTGCTTCCGTCGGTCGTCGCTGTCATGGCTTCCCCTTCGTGCAGTGGTGCAAGGTGTGCAGCTGCTGTGGGTCCGCCGTCGGCCGGTGCTCCGTGGTGTCTCGCGGCACCGGCCGGCGACTACGCGAGGGCTATTCGACCGATAGTGATCATCTCTTTCGTACGACGACGAAGTCCGCGAGGGCCGTGAACTGCTCCCGCACCCGGTCGGGCATGTCCACGGCGTCGAGGGCTTCGATGGCGATGGTGTGCTGACGGCGTGCCTCGTCGGCGGTCCACTCGCGGCCGCCCGCCTCCTCGATGAGGGCGGCGCGGGCCGCGAACTCCTCCTCGGAGAAGTTCTCGACGTCGCTGCTCTTGGCGTCGGCGGCGAGGATCTCGCCGAGCCGCTCGGAGGCGGGGCCGCCGGCCGCGAGCGCGGCCACGACGGGCAGCGACTTCTTGCGCTGGCGCAGGTCGCTCCAGGTCTGCTTGCCGGTGGAGACCGGGTCGCCCCAGATGCCGAGGAGGTCGTCGACGGCCTGGAAGGCGAGGCCCAGGTGGTAGCCGTACTTCTCCAGCGTGTCGGCGGTGCGGTCGTCGGCGCCACCGAGGACGGCACCGATGGAGCTGGCGCAGGCGAGCAGGGCGCCGGTCTTGTTGCCCTCCATCTCCAGGCACTCCTCGACGGTGACGCGGTCGCGGTGCTCGTAGGAGATGTCCTGGGCCTGACCGTCGATCAGGGCGCGGGTGGCTGTGGTCAGGCGGCGGGTGGCGCGGCCGGCCTCGACGGTGCCGAGTTCGAGGAGCACCTCGTTGGCGAGGGCGAACAGGGCGTCGCCGACCAGGATGGCCTGGGCGGGGCCGTGCACCTTCCAGACCGTGTCGCGGTGGCGGCGCTGCTCGTCGCCGTCCATCAGGTCGTCGTGGAGGAGGGAGAAGTTGTGGACGAGTTCCACGGCGACGGCGCCGGGGATGCCGGTCTCGGGGGCGGCTGACATGACCTCGGCGGACAGCACCGCGAGGGCGGGGCGCACGGCCTTGCCGCCGTCACCCGCCGCGGGCCGGCCCTGGGCGTCGATCCAGCCGAAGTGGTAGGCGGCAACAGTGTCCATGGGAGGTGCCAGGCGGTCGATGGCCGCCCGCAGTACCGGAGTGGCCAGAGTCCGGCCGCGCTCCAGGAGCGCGGTCACGTCCACCGCGGTCTCTCGAGCGGCCTTCGAGGCCGGGGGCACAGTGGGCACAGTCTCTCCTCTTGTTGCGGTACCGGGGGTGCGGGGGCCGCTTGTCGCGCCGTGCCGAGCGAGCATCACGCCGCCTCCTCGAACTCGAAGAGGTGCTGCGGGCGGGGCCGGCCCAGGGCGCCCAGCACGGCGTCCGCCGCGCCGACTCCACTGCGGACCGCACTCTCCATGGTCGCGGGCCACCCGGTGGCGGTCCACGCTCCGGCCAGGTACAGGCCGGATGCCTTGGTGCGGGCGCCGGGCCTGAGGCGGCCGACGCCGGGGGTGGGAGCGAACGTCGCGGTGCGCTCCCGGGTGACGAAGAAGTCCAACACTTGGGCGCCGCGGGCCGGCGGGAGCAGCCGCTCCAGCTCGGGCAGGTACCGCTCGCGCAGCACTGCCACGGGTTCGTCGATCTCGTCCTGGGCCACCGACTGCGACAGCGCGAGGTACTGCCCCTCGCGCAGTCCGGACGCCTCGGTCCGGTCGAACACCCACTGCACCGGGGTGCCGAGGGCGGCGAAGAACGGCCGGGCGAGCACCTTGCGGTCGTAGACCACATGGACGTTGAGGATCGGCGCGGTGCCGATCTCCAGGAGCCGCTCGGCTGCGTCGAGGGCACCCGCGGGCAGCAGGTCGTGCGCCTCGCGCTGCGGTACGGCGAGCACGACGGCGTCGGCCTGGAGCGTCTCGCCGGGAACCTGAACGCTCCACCCTCCGTTCACGTTCTCGGAGACGGAGGTGACGCGTGTACGGACCTCTGTACGGACGCCCGCCGAGTCGAGCGCCTTGCGGGCCAGCCGGTCGTGCAGGTCGCCGAGCGGGACCCGCGCCCAGCCGATGTCGGCGGCGCCCGGGTCGGACAGCAGACCGGTCTTGAACACCATCGCGGCGAGCCCCAGGGAGGCGTCACCCGCGACGGCGTTGAGGGTGGCGACCCCGACCAGGTCCCACAGGGCCTCGACGGCGCGCTCCGACTGGCCGTGCGCGGCCAGCCAGCTGCCGAAGTCCTGCGTGTCCAGGGCCGGATCGGCGAGGTCGAGCCCCTTGAGCGCGAGCGCTGCCCGGCCCACCTTGGCGCGGTCGGCGAGCGACAGGTGCGGATAGGTGGCGAGGCTGCGGCCCAGGTGCAGGGGCACGGGCAGCGCGTCGCGCCGCAGCCTGCCGAGCCGCCGCCCCGCGGGCCGCGCGGCGTCCAGGACGGGCACGTCGAGCCGGTCCTGGAGCGGAGCCAGCGCCGCGCCCTCGATGCGGTCGAGGAACCAGCGGTAGGCGGTGCAACAGCGCAGGTACACATGCTGTCCGTTGTCGACGGTCAGCTCGCCGCGCTGGAAGGAGAAGGCCAGGCCGCCGAGTCTCGGCCTGCCCTCCAGCAGGGTGACGCGCACGCCGGCGTCGGCGAGCGCGAGCGCGGTGGTGATGCCGGCGAGCCCGCCGCCCACCACGACGGTGTGCCGCCCGTCGGCGACCGGTCCCTGGGACCCCGTGCCGTGGGTCATCGTGCACCCTCCCCTGCGCGCCGGCCGCACTGCTCGAACGGCGCGCGACCGACCGTCTCCGTCAGGGACGCGGCCCCACGCCGGAGGGTTGCCCGCCGCTTGTCTCCGACGGTGCGCCCGGGAGGTGTGTCGCGCCCGCGCTCGACCGCCGGGGTCACGCGAGTCTCAACGCCCGGCCCGCCGCCGGCACTCCCCCACCGACGGACCAGCGAGACCACCGGCTCAGTCCCGCGGCAAGCCCGCGGGACGTCGCACCCACGCTCGCCCACCGGGGCCACGCGGGCAGAACCGCCCCGCCCCGCACCCGCGCGGCGGGTGTGAGGCCGGTCGCCGGTGGCGTCTGGCTGGACCGGTTCGTTCGTCACGCGCGCCTCCTGACGGTCCGTCGGGTCACATGGCGGGCGTCGAGGCCGGACAGGCCGCGCACGGCGACATAGGCCTTCTCCCGGCCGGGCAGGGAGACGCGGCCGCGCAGCACGGCCTCCGGGTCGCGTTCGATGCGGTCGAGGAGGCGGCGGTAGATGCCGGCCATGGCGGCGACACACGCGCCGCTGCGCCGGTCGAGCATGGGGAGCAGCCGGTAGCCCTCGGCGAAAAGAGCGCGGGCCCGTCGCACTTCGAAGTGCACGAGGCCCGCGAAGTCGGAGCCCTCCGGTGGCCGTGGCCCGGTGAAGCCGGCCGAGCAGCCGAACTTGGCGAGGTCGTCGGCGGGCAGATAGGTGCGCCCGCCCACGGCGTCCTCGCGGACGTCCCTCAAGATGTTGGTGAGCTGGAGCGCGAGACCGAGCGTGTCGGCATACTCCGGCGCGCGGTCGACACCGCGCGCCCCCGGTTCCGTGCCGAACACACCGAGCGAGAGCCGCCCGATGGCGCCCGCCACACAGCGGCAGTACACCTTCAGGTCGTCCCAGGTCTCGTACGTCTCGCCGCGTACGTCCATCAGGACGCCGTCGATGAGCTCGTCCAGGCCGCCGAGCGGGATCGGGAAGTGCCCGGCGGCGTGCGTGAGGGCGACGGCGACCGGGTCGGTGTCGTCCTCCGCCACCTCGCCCTCGCGGATCCGGGTGAGCAGCGACCGGGTCTCCTCCAGCCTGGCCACCTTGACGTCATCGGCGAGCGCACCGTCACCGATGTCGTCGACCCGCCGCGAGAACGCGTACAGCGCCGACATCGCACGGCGCTGGGGTGTCGGCAGCAGCCGGATGCCGTAGGCGAAGTTGCGCGCCTGCCGCCCGGTGACGGCCTCGCAGTAGCTGTAGGCGGCGAGTACCGGCGGGGATGCGTGTGGTTCCGACTCCACGGTCCGGATCACCCCTCTCCTCGCAGAGTCACGCCCACCTCACGCAGCAGCCGGACCTTGCCGGGCTTGGGCGGGCCGGGAAGTACGTCGTAATCAGCGGCGGCGATGGCGCGCACGGCCGCCCTTCCCCCCGCCACGAACCCTGCGAGCAGCAGCTTCAACCTGCCGTGGACGCTACCCACCAGGGGGGCGCCTTCATTCAGGAGATCCCGGGCCCTTTGCGCTTCGTACGCAATCAGCGCACGGACCGACGCTCCGGCGGATTTCGTGGCGAGGTCCGCCTCCTCGACGTGAAAGCGCTTCATGTCGGCGGCGGGCAGGTAGACACGGTCGCGGCCGAGGTCCTCGGCCACGTCCTGGAGGTGCTCGACGATCTGGAGAGCCGTGCAGATCATGTCGGAGCGGCGGATCCGCTCGGGCGTCGAGGTGCCGGTGACTGCGAGGACGAGACGGCCGACGGGGTTGGCGGAGAGCTCGCAGTAGGCGAGGAGGTCGTCGTAGGTCTCGTACCGGCCGACCAGCTGGTCCTGGCGGTTGGCGGCGATCAGGCCGAGGAACGGCTCGGGGGTCAGACAGCGGCGGCGCACGGTCGGCTGGAGGCGGCGCAGCAGCGGGTGACGCGGGGTCGAGTCGAACACCCTGCGCAGGTCGGCCTCGAAGGCGTCCAGCAGGACCAGCCGGTCCTCGGCCTCCTGCGGGGAGACACCGAGCAGGTGGGCGTCGGCGCCGCCGGGGGCCAGGTCGCCGTCGCCGATGTCGTCGACCAGGCGGGCGAAGCCGTAGACGGCCATGAGGTCCGTGCGCCAGGCCCGGGGCAGGAAGAACGGGGCCACCGGGAAGTTCTCGCCCGCGGCCTTGGCGAGGGTGCCCCGCTCCGGTTCGAGGGCGCGCGCCGGGCCGGTTCCCGTCACCGCCGGCTGCCCGGCGCGAGGACGGCGCGTGCTGCGTGGAGCTGGGGAGTTTCCGTAGCCATTGCCGTCACATCTCCCGTTCTACACTGCCGACCCAATACACACTATTTCGGACACGCCGCCCAGCCGTCCGCACGGCCGTCCGACGAGCGATGTCGCGCATTATCGCCCTGATTGCCGTGTTTCGGGACCGGTACAGCTTACGTTGTACAACGCATCGAGGTTCGCCAGGGTGTCCCGCGCATCACGAGAACACACCGATTGGCCCCAAGATTCCTAAGATGGGCCGGAGTTGACGTTTCCTTTGCAGACGCAGGGCCCCGCCGGAACAGTTCCGGCGGGGCCCTGACCGGGCCGGGCTACTTGCCGGTGAACTTCTCGTACTCCTTGAGCACCTCGTCGGTCGGACCGTCCATGCGCAGCTCGCCGCGCTCCAGCCACAGGACGCGGTTGCAGGTGTCGCGGATGGACTTGTTGTTGTGGCTGACCAGAAACACGGTGCCGGCTTCCTTGCGCAGCTCCCGGATGCGGTCCTCGGAGCGCTTCTGGAACTTGCGGTCACCGGTGGCCAGGGCCTCGTCGATCATCAGGACGTCGTGGTCCTTGGCCGCGGCGATGGAGAAGCGGAGACGGGCCGCCATGCCGGAGGAGTAGGTGCGCATGGGCAGGGTGATGAAGTCGCCCTTCTCGTTGATGCCGGAGAAGTCGACGATGTCCTGGTAGCGCTCCTTGATCTCCTCCCGGGACATGCCCATGGCGAGCCCGCCCAATATGACGTTGCGTTCGCCGGTGAGGTCGTTCATCAGGGCCGCGTTGACGCCGAGCAGCGAGGGCTGGCCGTCGGTGTAGACCTTGCCCTGCTCGGCGGGGAGCAGACCGGCGATGGCACGCAGCAGGGTCGACTTGCCGGAGCCGTTGGAGCCGATCAGGCCGATGGCCTCGCCGCGGTAGGCGACGAAGGAGACGCCGCGCACCGCGTGCACCTTGCGCACCCCGCGCTCCTCGCCGCGCTTGAGGATGCGGCTGAGTGCGGCGGTGGCGCTGCCCTTGCCGCTCTTGGCGCCGTTGACGCGGTAGACGATGTGGAGGTCGTCCGCGATGACGGTGGGGATCCGTTCGTCCTGCTTCTGCTCAGCCACGGCCGTACCTCTCCTCCGCCTTCCAGAAGTACACGAAGCCACCGAGGGCGAACAGCACGGCCCAGCCGCCCGCGGCCGCCCAGACGTGGTCGGGGAGGAACTTGTCGTCGTAGTCGTCGATGAGGGCGAAGCGCATCAGGTCCATGTAGATCGCGGCGGGGTTCCACTGGAGGACGTCCGCCATCCAGGCCGACTTGTCCTTGAGGAAGATCGGGATGGAGAACATCACCCCGGACGCGTACATCCACGTGCGCATCACGAACGGCATCAGCTGCGCGAGGTCCGGGGTCTTGGCGCCCGCCCGGGCCATGATCAGCGCGAGGCCGGTGTTGAAGCAGAACTGCAGGACGAGCACCGGCACGATCAGCACCCAGGACAGGTCCGGGTAGTGGCCGAAGCCGACCGTGACGGCGAACAGCACGATCATCGAGAACAGCAGCTGCTGGAGCTGCTGGAGCGCGAAGGAGATCGGCAGCGAGGCGCGCGGGAAGTGCAGGGCGCGGACCAGGCCGAGGTTGCCGGAGATCGCGCGCACGCCCGCCATCACCGAGCTCTGCGTGAAGGTGAACACGAACACGCCCGTGACCAGGAACGGGATGTACACCTCGCGGGACATGCCCCGGTCGGCCTCCAGGAGCAGGCCGAAGATGAAGAAGTACACGGCCGCGTTCAGCAGCGGTGTGGCCACCTGCCACAGCTGGCCGAGCTTGGCCTGGCTGTACTGGGCGGTCAGCTTCGCGCGGGAGAAGGCGAGGATGAAGTGCCGCCGGTCCCAGAGCTGACGGACGTACTCGATGAGGGACGGCCGGGCGCCGCTGACGCTCAGCCCGTACTTGGCGGCGAGCTCCCTCGCCGTGAGTCCCTCGTCGGGCGCCACGGGCGCGCTCACCGCGACCGTGGCGTCGTGCGTTGTCTCACTCACTAGTGGAAACTTTCGTCTTCGAGATGCGTGGCCTGTCCGGGCCTGCATGAGCCGGGGGCCAGGGTACGGCCCGGGTGCTCCCGGATGCTCACGGGTACGAGCTTGTCAGATGACGGGGGGCCGGCCCAGCCGGGTCAGCCGCCACACCGTACGCCACTTCATGGGACGGCGGGGCCCGCACGGGGTCGTCCAGCCCTCGCGGAATCCGCCGAACCAGGCCCGCAGGGCGGAGCCGGAGGGACGGCGTACGAGGGTGAGCAGCAGCCATACCCCGAGGTAGACGGGGACGAGCGGCGCGGGGAGGTTGCGGCGGGCGAGCCAGACGCGGTTGCGGGCGACCATGCGGTGGTAGACCGCGTGCCGCGAGGGAGCGGTCGTCGGGTGGTACAGCACCATGTCGGACCGGTAGTCGATCATCCAGCCCGCGTCGAGGGCCCGCCATGCCAGGTCGGTTTCCTCGTGGGCGTAGAAGAATTCGTCCGGGAGTCCGCCGACGTCGGCGAAGACGCGGGTGCGCACGGCGTTGGCGCCGCCGAGGAAGGTGGTGACACGGGAGGAGCGCATCGGGTCGGCGGCGCGCAGCCGGGGCACGTGGCGGCGCTGGGTGACGCCGGTGTCCGGGTCGGCTATGCGGAAGCTGATGATGCCGAGCTTCGGGTCGGCCTCGAAGGCCTTCCGGCACAGCTCGGCGGTGTCATGGCTCGCGAGCAGGCCGTCGTCGTCGAGGAACAGCAGGATGTCGACGTCCCGGCCGGCCGGGCCGAAGGCCTCGACGCCGACGTTGCGGCCGCCGGGGATGCCGAGGTTCTCGGGCAGTTCGATCGTGCGGACGCCCTCGGGGACGTCCGGGACGGGCGAGCCGTTGCCGACGACGACCACCTCGACCGGGTCGCCGTCCTGCTTGGCGACCGAGTCGAGCAGGGCGCGCAGCTCGTCGGGGCGGTTGCCCATGGTGATGATGACGGCGCCGACCTTCATACCGCTCACTTCAGCCTGCTCGAAGCGAGGATGGACACGAGGTGGAGCAGGGTCTGCACCAGCGCGATGCCGGCCAGCACGGCCACGCCGAGCCGGGAGAAGAACAGGTCGCCGCGGGCCTGGTCGGCGATGGCCAGGACGAGGATCAGCAGGGACGCCTCGATACCGAGGATCAGGCGGTGGAACTTGAGCGCGGCGGCGGCCTTGCGGGCCAGTGCCATGCCGGAGGAGCGGATCTCGGCGGCGGCCTCCTGGACCGGCGGCTTCCCGGCCTGGTGCCGGGCGACGCCGACGAGGTCGGTCTCGGCCTTGATCAGGATGGCGCCGAGGGCGGCAAGGGTGCCGAGGAAGGCCCACAGCCAGTCGATCCGGCCGCTGCCCCACAGGTCGGCGGCGCGCAGGCCGAAGCCGGTGAGCACGGCGGCGTCGGTGAGGTAGGCGCCGACGCGGTCCAGGTAGACGCCGTTGAGCGAGTACTGCTTCTTCCAGCGGGCGATCTCGCCGTCGACGCAGTCCAGCAGCAGGTACATCTGGACACACACCACGCCGAGCACGGCGCCCGGGATCCCCGGCACGAGAAGTGCCGGGGCCGCGAGCACACCGAAGACGGTCATCAGGTAGGTGAGCTGGTTGGGCGTGACCCTGGTGTTGACCAGGTAACGGTCGACCCGCAGGGACACCTCACGCATGTAGAGGCGTCCCATCCAGTGCTCACCGCTGCGCCGGTCCTTCACCCCCGGGGGATGAACGACAGGGCGGAGTTCAGCTACCGATGGCCTTGACATAGTCGGTGTAGGTGTCCTTGATCTGTTCGGTGTTCAGGTCGAGGTGTTCGAGGATGGTGTAGCGGCCGGGCCGGGTCTCCGGGGCGAACTCGACGGCCTTGACGAACTCGTCCGTCGTGAAGCCGATCTCGTCCGGCAGCACGGGCAGCCCGTGCCGGCGCAGTACCTCGGCCATGTACGCCGACTGTTCGTGCGCCCCGCGCAGCCACATCGCGAAGGCCGCGCCGAGACCGCACTGCTCGCCGTGGGCGGCGGCCCGCTTGGGGTAGAGCAGGTCGAAGGCGTGGTTGATCTCGTGGCACGCCCCGGAGGACGGCCGCGAGTCGCCCGAGACCGACATGGCGATGCCGCTGAGGACGAGCGCCTCGGCGAGCACCTGGAGGAAGTCGTTGTCCCCGATGCCGCCCGGGTGCCGCAGGACGGCCTCGCCGGCCTGGCGGGCCATGGCCGCGGCGAGGCCGTCGATCCGCTCGCCCTTGACCCGGTTGGCCAGCTCCCAGTCGGCGATCGCCGAGATGTTGGAGACGGCGTCGCCGATGCCGGCGCGGACGAAGCGGACCGGGGCCTCGCGGATGACGTCCAGGTCGATGACGACCGCGATCGGGTTCGGCACGCCGTAGGAGCCGCGGCCCGCGTCGTTGTCGAGGGTGGCGACCGGAGAGCACAGGCCGTCGTGCGCCAGGTTCGTGGGCACGGCGACCAGGGGCAGGCCGACGCGTGCCGCGGCGAACTTGGCGCAGTCGATGATCTTGCCGCCGCCGAGACCTACGACCGCGTCGTAGTGGCCGGCCTTTATGTCGCTCGCCAGCCGGACCGCGTCGTCGAGGGTGCCGCCGCCCACCTCGTACCAGGTGGCGCCGGGCATGCTCGGCGAGATGCGCTCGCGCAGCCTGGCGCCGGAGCCGCCGCTGACCGCGACGGCGAGGCGGCCGGAATGCGAGATGCGCTCGTCGGCGAGGACGCACGCCAGGTCGTCGAGGGCACCCGGGCGGATGTCCACGACCAGCGGCGAGGGGATGAGCCGGGTCAGTACTGGCATGCGATCTCCCGTCCACGGGCGAGATCGTCGTGGTTGTCGATCTCCACCCACTTGACGTCGCCGATCGGCGCCACGTCGATACGGAAGCCGCGGTTCACCAGCTCCTGGTAGCCGTGCTCGTAGAACTGCTGCGGGTCGGTCTCCCACACGGTCTTGAGCGCGTCGGCCAGTTCGGGGGCCGCGTCGCCCTCGATGAGGGTGACGCCGATGTACTCGCCGGTGGCCTCGGCGGGGTCCATCAGCTTGGTGATCTTCGTCATGCCCTTCTCGGGGTCGACGACGACCTTCATCTCCTCGTCGGCCAGGTCCTTCACGGTGTCCAGGGCGAGGATGATCTTCTTGCCGTCGCCGCGGGCGGCGAGCAGCGTCTTCTCGACGGAGACCGGGTGGACTGTGTCGCCGTTGGCGAGGATCACACCGTCCTTGAGGGCGTCACGCCCGCACCACAGGGAGTAGGCGTTGTTCCACTCCTCGGCCTTGTCGTTGTCGATGAGGGTGAGCTTGAGGCCGTACTTCTTCTCCAGCGCTTCCTTGCGCTCGTACACGGCTTCCTTGCGGTAACCGACGATGATCGCGACCTCGGTGAGACCGATCTCGGCGAAGTTGCCGAGTGTCAGGTCGAGAACCGTGGGTTCGCCCTCTATGCCCGCGGGCCCCACCGGCACCAGCGCCTTGGGAAGGCTGTCGGTGTAGGGGCGCAGACGCCGTCCGGCGCCGGCCGCCAGCACGAGGCCGATCATGCGGGTTCTCCTTCGTCGTGTACGGCGGGCGCCCCAGCGGACACCCAGAAGCGGATGCTCTCGACGAGCACCACCAGGGCCACGGCCACGGCGAGCACCGTGAGCGCGACCTTGAACTGCGAGGCGGTGAGCAGCGCGGCGAGGACGGTGACGAGCAGCGTCCGTCCTTCGTGCCCCCCGATGGAACGCACCAGCCAGGCCGGGGGCGCTCCGGCGTTGCCGCGGATGCGGTACACCGTGTCGTAGTGATGGTAGGCGACCGCGGCCACCAGCCCGAAAGCCGCAGGAAGGGCTCCGTTCACGTCCGCTCGGGCCGCCAGGACCAGGACGGTGCCGTACTCGGCGGCGCGCAGGAACGGGGGGACCAGCCAGTCGAGGGCGCCCTTGAGGGGGCGGGCGACGGCCAGGCCCGAGGTCAGGCCGTACGCGAGGGCGGCGACGACCGGCCAGGGTCCGCCGAAGCCGGTCAGCGCGGCCACGGCGACGACGGCGGCACCGCCGAGGAGGGCGAGGACGGGGCGGTGAAGCCCGGCAGCCTGCGGGCAGGGCTCTTGAGCGCCTCCGCGAAGCCCTGGGCGAGCGGGCCGCTGTCCGCGAGGTCGGCGAGCGCCCCGGCCGCCCGGTCGGTCCGCTCGGCCCTGCGGGTCAGGGAGCGCAGCACGCGGCCCGCCGTGGTGTACGTCGCCGCGAAGGCGCAGCCGATGAGCAGCGCGTAGAAGGTGATGCGGGGCGTGGTGGCCGCCGTGAGCACCGCGATCATCGCCCAGCGCTCGCCGATGGGCAGGACGATCATGCGGCGCACCCAGACCGTCCAGCCGACGCTGTCGAGCTTGTCGGAGAGGGCGGCGGTGGGGCTGGTGTTGGCGGTGGCGTCGTGGTTGGCCTCGTTGAAGGAGAAGTCCACGACGTGCCGGCAGGTCTGCAGGACCATGGCGCCGAGGGCGAGGGCCCAGACGTCGTCTCCGCCGCGGGCGGCTCCCAGGGCGAGACCGGCGTAGTAGGCGTACTCCTTGGCCCGGTCGAAGGTGGCGTCCAGCCAGGCGCCGAGCGTGGAGTACTGGAGGGAGTAGCGGGCGAGCTGGCCGTCGGTGCAGTCCAGTACGAAGGACGCGATCAGCAGGACGCCGGCCGCGACGAAGCCGCCGCGGGTGCCGGTGGCCGCGCAGGCCGCCGCTATGAGGGCGGTGAGCAGCGAGGCGGTGGTGACCTGGTTCGGGGTCAGGCCGCGGCGGGCGCACCAGCGGGCGATGTAGCGGGAGTACGGGCTGATGCAGTAGGTGGTGAAGAAGCCGTCGCGGGACTTCACGGCCGACTTCAGGCGTACGGCCTCGTCGTCGACGTCCGTCACGGCCTGCCGTGCCTCGTTGCGGGCCTGCGGGTCGGCGGGGACGGCGGCGACGAGGCTGCCCAGCTCGGGGCGGTGCACGTCGGCGCCGTCGGCGTCCAGGGCGGTGAGGATGCGGTCGGCGAGGCTGTCGACGAGGGTGGTGCCGCCGCCCGCGGAGTTCTCGCGGGCCATCGCCCGGGTCAGGGCCTGGCGGCCGGCGGGCTGGGCGGTGACGGCGCCGGGGATCGCGGCGAGCGGGAAGCGGGGGTCGGTGAGGCCGAGGCGCAGCGCGTGCACGTGCCCCACGAACCGGGCGTCGACCAGGGCCACTCGCTCGTCGCCCGGCACCCCGGCGAGCAGGGTCTCGGCCTCGGCTGCGTCGGCCGCGACCCGCACGTCGAAGCCGAGGGACCGCAGATCGCCCTCGATCGACGATCCGGGGACCGGCTGACCGGTGAGGATGGCGGTCGACAACCGAATTCACTCCCTGGGTACCGACGCGTCCGCGCCAGTGCTGTACATGGTGGGGGCGCCCGCGCCGGAAAGCTCCCGGGCGGCGTGTCGGCAGAGGCTATCGGATGCCGGGAGGGCCGCGTTCACCGCCTGTTTGGCAGATCGATCAACGTGGTTCGCACAGGCCTTTGCCGCGATCATCATCGTGGATCCGGGGCCCGCCCCACAAACCGCGCCCCCCAGACCGGACATCGAGGACATAGGGCCGAGTCCGGCCGGGGCCGCATAGGGTGGGCGACCATGACTTGGCTGATCACCGGCGGGGCCGGCTACATCGGGGCCCACGTGGCCAGGGCCATGAACGAGGCCGGCGAGCGCGTCCTCGCCCTGGACGACCTCTCGGCCGGGGTGCCCACGCGGCTCCCGGCGGACGTACCGCTCGTCGAGGGCTCGTCGCTCGACGGTGACCTGCTGAAACGGGTGTTCGCCGAGCACGGCGTGACGGGTGTGGTGCATCTCGCGGCGCGCAAGCAGGTCGCCGAGTCCGTCGCGCAGCCGACGCGGTACTACCGGGAGAACGTCGGTGGCCTGGTGACTCTCCTGGACGCGGTCGCCGGGGCCGGGATCGAGCGCTTCGTGTTCTCGTCGTCGGCGGCGGTGTACGGCGACCCGGGTGTGGACCTCATCACGGAGGACACGCCCTGCGCGCCGGTGAACCCGTACGGCGAGACCAAGCTCGCCGGGGAGTGGCTGGTGCGGGCGGCGGGCCGGGCGCACGGGATCTCCACCGTATGTCTGCGCTATTTCAACGTGGCGGGCGCTGCCGCGCCGGAACTGGCCGACACCGGCGTCTTCAACATCGTCCCGATGGTCTTCGACCGGCTGACACGCGACGAGGCGCCCAGGATCTTCGGCGACGACTACCCGACCCCGGACGGCACCTGCATCCGTGACTACATTCACGTCGCCGATCTGGCCGAGGCGCATCTCGCGGCGGCCCGGCGGCTCGCCGACGGGGGCGTCACGGGCGATCTGACGGTCAACATCGGCCGGGGCGAGGGCGTCTCCGTGCGCGAACTCATCACGGTCATCGGCGAGGTCACCGGGGATCGCCGGCCACCGCTCGTCGAGGGCCGCCGCCCCGGGGACGCGCCGCGGGCGGTCGCCTCGGCCGCCCGGGCGGCCGGGGAACTGGGATGGACCGCGCGGCGCGGGGTGCGCGAGATGGCCGAGTCGGCCTGGCAGGGCTGGCTCCTGCACCACGGCTCCTGACCCGCTGGGCATGCCCTGACCTGCATATCGTTTCCGCAGGTCAGGGCACATGACAACGGTGTTCAGTGCCGCGTTGCACATACCCCCTCCCCGTAGTTCACTGGGGTGCCCGAACACGATCAGACGGATACTCGAACGGACACCGGAGGGCGGCTTTCATGGGGGCTGGGCACGATCACGGGCACGCGCACGGCGCGGCGGCCGGCGGTACGGCGACCTCGGCGTACCGGGGCAGGCTGCGCATCGCGCTGGCGATCACGCTCGGCATCGTGGTCGTCCAGGTCGTCGGCGGGCTGCTCGCCGACTCGCTCGCGCTGGTCGCGGACTCGGCGCACATGGCGACGGACGCGCTGGGCCTGGGCATGGCGCTGCTCGCGATCCACTTCGCGAACCGCCCGCCCAGCGACCGGGCCACCTTCGGCTACGCCCGCGCCGAGATACTCGCCGCCCTGGCCAACTGTCTGCTGCTGCTCGGGGTCGGCGGGTACGTCCTGTACGAGTCGGTCCAGCGCTTCGTCACTCCGGCGGACACCGAGGGCCACCTCGCTGTCGTGTTCGGTGTCATCGGCCTGGTCGCGAACATGGTGTCGCTGGCGCTGCTGATGCGCGGCCAGAAGGAGAGCCTGAACGTGCGCGGCGCGTTCCTGGAGGTGGCGGCGGACGCCCTGGGTTCGGTCACCGTGATCGTCTCGTCCGTAGTGATCATGCTCACCGGCTGGCAGGCCGCCGACCCGATCGCCTCGCTCGTGATCGCGCTGATGATCGTGCCGCGCACGGTGAAGCTGCTGCGCGAGACTGTGAACGTCCTGCTGGAGGCGGCGCCCAAGGGCGTCGACATGGCGGAGGTGCGGGCCCACATCCTGGCGACCGACGGGGTGGAGGACGTCCACGACCTGCACGCCTGGACGATCACCTCCGGCATGCCGGTGCTGTCGGCGCACGTGGTCGTCAGCTCGGACGTGCTGAGCGCGATCGGCCACGAGAAGATGCTCCACGAGCTCCAGGACTGCCTCGGCGGCCACTTCGACGTGGAGCACTGCACCTTCCAGCTGGAGCCGGGCGGGCACGCGGAGCACGAGGCGCGCCTCTGTCACTGACGCGCCCGCTTCTGAGACGTCTGGGGCTGATGGAGCTGGTGGGGCGCGTTGTGCTGTGAGTGCGCCGGGGTACGCAGCCCTCCGGCGCGCGCCAGCGTCCTGGCTCTCACCGCACCCGCGGGGACGATTTTCGGCCCACGGCGCCGGGCACGATCCCCTACTGGGTCCCTGTTCCGGTGTCCGAGCGGCGCCGTCCGCGCTCCGCGCCACCGCGCGGGACATGCGGGCGCGTCGCGAAGTGCCGGGAGTGCCGGATTCGTACGGCAGACTTGGGGCGCGAAGACCGATGTGAAGGATGGGTATGCCGATCACACCTGCCACCGCGACGCACAACCCGTCGAACGGCACCGCAGACGCGATTTTGCTGGAACTGGTCGACGAGGACGGCGTGACGATCGGCACCGCGGAGAAGCTCGCCGCCCATCAGCCACCCGGGCAACTGCACCGCGCGTTCTCGGTGTTCCTCTTCGACGAGTACGGCCGGCTGCTGCTCCAGCAGCGGGCGCTGGGCAAGTACCACTCCCCCGGTGTCTGGTCGAACACCTGCTGCGGCCATCCCTACCCCGGTGAGGCGCCCTTCGCGGCGGCGGCCCGGCGGACCTTCGAGGAGCTCGGCGCCTCCCCGTCCCTGCTGGCCGAGGCGGGCACGGTCCGCTACAACCACCCTGACCCGGAGTCCGGTCTGGTGGAGCAGGAGTACAACCACCTGTTCGTCGGGATGGTGCAGGCCGTACTGCGGCCGGATCCTCAGGAGGTGGCGTCTACGGCGTTCGTGACCCCGCCCGAGCTGGCGGAGCGGCACGCCAAGGACACCTTCTCGTCCTGGTTCATGACCGTCCTGGACGCGGCCCGGCCGGCGATCAGGGAGCTGACCGGCACGTCGGCCGGCTGGTGACGTCGGCCCTCGCGGGCACCCCCTAGGGGTAGCGCGCGGGTTTGAGCGGCAGGGTGGCCCAGATCACCTTGCCGCCGCTCGCGGTGTGGTCGACCTCGCACACACCGCCGGCCTCCCGGGTGATCTCGCGCACCAGCAGCAGTCCGCGGCCGCCGGTCCGGCCGTGGTCGGTCTCCAGTGCGGTCGGCCGGTACGGGTGGTTGTCCTCCACGGACACGCGCAGCCACTCGGCACCGACGGCCAGCTCGACGGCGATGGTCGGTGAGAGCACCGCCGCGTGCTTCACGGCGTTCGTCACCAGCTCCGAGACGATCAGCAACAGCCCTTGGGCCAGGTCGTCCGAGGCCGGCACCCCCTGACGCAGCAGCAGGTCCCGTACGGCGTGCCGCGCCTGCGGCACCGAGGCGTCGACCGCAGGTGCGGTGAACCGCCAGACCCCTTCGTACGGCAGCGGATCCGCGGGCCCGGGGCCGAGGGGCGCCGCGCCGCTCTCTGGACGTGGGCCGAACCCACGCCCGTCGTTGTCCATCGTCCGGTCGCCACCCTCGCGCTCGATTGTCGCCACACCCCGAGTGTTGGTAACGATGCGCTCCCTACCCCAGGGCTGAACAGAAGTCAGCAACTATCGAGCACTTATGACCGTTGGCGTATGACACGGTCAGTTGTTGGACTGGTCCTGTCCCTGTTGTGCCGTCTCGGCGAACTATTCGGGTTGTACGGGTTTGGCATCCGGATAACATCCGGCGCATGGAGCCGCAGTTGCTGTACAGCGTGACCGACTCGGTCGCGACGGTCGTCATCCGCCACCCCGAGAAGCGCAACGCCATGACGGCCTCGATGTGGCGCTCCCTGCCGCCGCTGCTGGAGGGGCTCGCGGGCGATCCGGCCGTGCGGGCGCTGGTGCTCACCGGCGAGGGCGGGACGTTCTGCGCCGGGGCCGACATCTCGACGCTGCGGGGCTCGCCGGAGAAGGCGCAGCGGCTGGCCGTGGCGGCCGAGGAGGCGCTCGCCGCGTTCCCCAAGCCGACGCTGGCGGCGGTGCGCGGGCACTGTGTGGGCGGCGGGGCGCAGTTGGCGGCGGCCTGCGATCTGCGGTTCGCCGAGGAGGGGGCGCTGTTCGGGGTGACCCCGGCGAAGCTGGGCATCGTGTATCCGGCGTCCTCGACCAGGCGGCTGGTGTCCCTGGTCGGTCCCGCCACCGCCAAGTACCTGCTGTTCTCCGGCGAACTGATCGAGGCGGAGCGGGCGCTGCGCACCGGGCTGGCCGACGAGGTGCTGCCCGAGGGCGAACTGGGCAAGCGGGTCGTCGAGTTCACCAGGGTCCTGGTGTCCCGTTCGCAGTTGACGCAGGCCGCGGCCAAGGAGTTCGCGAACGGGCGCACGGACCGCGACGCCCACTGGGCCACGCGGGCACGCGAGAGCGGCGACACCGCGGAGGGTGTCGCCGCGTTCCTGGAGCGCAGGCAGCCGCGGTTCGGCTGGAGCGTGCCTACGTCAGAATGAGGCCGGCGTGCGACCGGAGCAGTTCGACCACGTGCGCGGGGGCCTTCCCGGGTGATCCGGCGTCGTAGGGCGGCTGCGGGTCGTACTCGGCTGCGAGCTGGACGATCTGCGCGTGGGTGTCGCCCGCGATCCGGCCGAGCAGGGTCAGCCCCATGTCGATGCCGGCGGAGACGCCGGCCGCTGTGACGTACTTGCCGTCGGTGACGACCCGCTC